>JBHIAO010000041.1:0-22428 GCA_046758565.1 Anaerolineae bacterium | reverse complement strand
GCCCTGAGGCTGACGCTGGCCCAGGCGTGCAGCAGTCCCACCAGGCCGCCGACAATCATGGCCGCCAACACGCCGAGCCACGCGCTGCCGGTGTAGTAGGCGCCGACGACGGCGGCGAACGCGCCGAATAGCATCATGCCCTCCAGCCCGATGTTCATTACCCCGGAACGTTCGGTGACGACCCCACCGATGGCGGTGTAGATCAGCGGCGTCGCCATCCGCAGCGTGGCCGCCAGCAGGCCGATATTCAGTGCCGATGTAAGATCAGTGAAGTCCACAGGTCGCTCCAGACGTGAAACTTGACACGTGAAACGTGAATTTCCACGTCACGCATCACGTTTCACGTTTCACCAGCTCCGCCAGCAGCCCGCGCAGGGCAACGAAAAAGATAACCACGCCCGAGATGGCGAAGACGATGTCGCGGCTGACGCCGGCCGCCTGTTGCATCTTCACCGAGCCGGCGCGCAGCGTGCCGAAGAGCAGCGCGGCGGCGGTCACGCCCACCGGGTGGAGTTGCCCCAGCAGGGCGATGGCAATGGCGTCGAACCCATAACCGGGCGAGAAGGCGTCGTAGAAGCGGTAGTGCAGGCCGAGCACCTCGACCGCGCCGGCCAGCCCCGCCAGGCCGCCGCTGATGGTCATGGCGACCACGATGTGCCGCGCCGCGCGGATGCCGCCGAACTCGGCTGCCGACGGGCTCTTGCCCACCGCGCGGATGCGATAGCCCAGGCGTGTTCCCCACAGCAGATAGCCCACGCCGGCGGCTGCCGCCAGTGCGATGAAAATCCCGCCGGAGAAACGGGTCTCCGGGATGAACCGTAGCAGGCGGGCGCTCTCGGCGACGAATGGCGTGGCCGGCAATTGCCCCTCGGCCTTGAGCGGCCCCTCCGGGCTGACCATGTAGCCGGTGAAGCGGAAGGCCACGTAATTCAGCATGATAGTGCTGATGACCTCGTGCACCCCGCGCCGCGCTTTGAGAAAACCAGGCAGCGCACCCCACAGCGAGCCGGCCAGCATTCCAAGCGTCAGTGCCAGCGGCAGGTGAATTGCCCAGGGCAGGCCCGGGATGGCAAAGCCGGCCCAGCCGGCCACCAGCCCGCCGACGATCAGTTGCCCTTCGACGCCGATGTTGAACAACCCGCCGTGAAAGGCGAAGGCCACCGCCAGCCCGCCGAACAGGAGCGGCGTGGTGCTCAAGAGTGTCTCGGTCAGGCCGTACAGGCTGCCGAAGGCGCCGCGGAACAGCACGCTATAGGCCAGAAGCGGGTCGTCGCCGGTCACCAGGATGACGAGCGCCCCGGAAGCCAGGCCGGCAAACGTTGCCGCCAGGAACAACCCGACGCTCGCGAGCCGGCCCCGGGTGACGGCGCCCCGCAGGGGCAGCGCCATGGCGGCCTCAGTCATTTCGCCTCCCGCCGGCCATCATCAACCCCAGTTCAGCCTCGGTGACCGTCTCGGGCCAGCACTCGCCGATCAGCCGGCCCTCATACAGGACCAGAATGCGGTCGCTTAAGCCCATGATTTCGCTCAGTTCCAGCGAGACGAGCAGCACAGCGGTGCCGCGCGCGCGTTCGCGCAACAGTTGCTGGTGGATGAACTCGGTGGCCCCCACGTCCAGCCCGCGCGTCGGCTGGGCAGCGATGAGCAGCCGCGGCTGCCGTGCGAACTCGCGGGCCAGAATCAACTTCTGCTGATTGCCGCCGGACAGCGCCCCGGTCAGCACAGTTGCGTCCGGCGCGCGCACGTCGAACGCTTGCATCAACTGCCGGGCAAATTCCAGCACCCGGCGGCGATTCAGGCGCAGCCCCTCGGCGAAAGGCCGGTCGTCCTGAAAGCCCAGTACCGCGTTCTCGGCGACTGAGAAATCCAGGATCAGCCCCCGGCCGTGACGATCCTCCGGAATGTGAGCCAGGCCGTGGCGGAATCGCTCGCTGACGGGCAACTCCGTGACCGGGCGGCCGTTCAGCCGGATGCGACCACCCACCGGGCGGCGCAGGCCGGTGAGCACCTCCACCAGTTGGGACTGGCCGTTGCCTTCGATCCCGGCGATGCCGACGATCTCGCCAGCGTGGGCCTCGAACGTGACGCCGCGCAGCGCCGGCAGCCCCCGACCATCCACGGCCGACAGGCCCTCCACCGAGAGAACGACCTCCCCCGGTGTCTGGGGTGTTTTTTCGACGCGCAGCAGCACCTCACGGCCGACCATCATGCGCGCCAGTTCCCCGGCGGTGGTTTCGGCCGTCGGACGGGTCCCCACTACCCGCCCGTCGCGCAGCACGGTCACGCGGTCGGTGATGCGGAGCACCTCGTTGAGCTTGTGGCTGATAAAGACCAGCGTGTGGCCGGCCTCCCGCAGCGCGGTGAGGGTGTGATACAACTCTTCGACCTCCTGGGGTGTGAGCACCGAGGTTGGTTCGTCCAGGATGATCACCCGCGCGCCCCGGTAGAGCGCCTTGAGAATTTCCACCCGCTGCTGGGTGCCTACGGAGATGTCTTCGACCTTTGCCCGCGGGTCCACGCGCAGGCCGTATTTCTGAGAGAGTTCAGCCACGAGAGCCTCGGCCGCTGCCCGGTCGAGCAGCCCACGCCGGCGCACCTCCGCGCCCAGCGTGAGGTTCTCAGCCACGGTGAAGCGGGGGATGAGCATGAAGTGCTGATGCACCATACCCACCCCGGCCGCCAGCGCGTCGCGCGGGCTCTCGAAGTGAACGCGCTGGCCATGCAGGTAGATCTCGCCCGCGTCCGGATGGTAGAGCCCGGAGAGCACGTTCATCAACGTGGTCTTGCCGGCCCCATTCTCACCCAGCAGGCCGTGTATCTCGCCCGGTTCGACCTCGAAGGTCACCCGGTCGTTGGCCACCACGCCGGGGAAACGTTTGACAATGTCGCGCATCAAGACGGCCGCTGTCATGTCGTCAGTTAGTCTCGTGGTCTTGTGGTGTTATAGTCCGGCAGTCAACCGCTCGACCACTCGACTACCGGACTACCGGACTACTCGACCACTTCACTTGGTCAGGTCGGGCGGCGCAAACGTGGCCAACTCCTCGTTCGTCGTCGGCGGCGTCAGCGTCCCGTCAATGATCATCTCTCGGGCCGCCTCCACTTTGGCCTGGATGTCCGCAGAGATGTTCTGATAGGTCTCCTCGCACAGACCCATACCGCCTTCCTTCAGGCCGAGCGTAACAGCGCCGCCGCTGAAAGTGCCCTTACTCACCGCCTGGGCCGTCGTGTACACGGCGACGTCCACTCGCTTGGTGACGTCCGGCAGCGCGTTGTCCGGGGCCAGGTCGAACTTGCAGCGGTCGGTGCCAAACACCCACACGCCGGCGCCGCGTTCAGAGGCCGCCTGGAAGGCGCCGATGCCGGTGCCTCCAGCGACCTCGAAGATCACGTCGGCGCCCTGGTCGTACTGCGAGAGCGCGATTTCCTTGCCCTTGGCCGGGTCGGTGAAAGTGCCGGCGTAGGTGACAAGCACCTCCGCGTCGGGGTTGGCCGTCTTCACGCCCGCCTCGAAGCCGGCGATCCAGCGGATGACCGGCGGGATCTCCATGCCGCCGACGACACCGACTTTGTTCGTCTGGGTCGTCATGCCAGCGATGATGCCGCCCAGGAACGAACCTTCCTGCTCGCGGAAGAGCAGTCCGCGCACGTTGGGTGCTTCGACGGCCGCGTCCACCAGCGCGAACATATCGTCGGGGTTGGCCGACGCGACCTCCTGCATGGCGTCCACCAGCAGGAAGCCGACCCCCACGATCAGGTTCACGTCCTCCTGGGCCAGACTGGTCAGGTTTGGCACGTACTGTGCCTGCTCGGTGGACTCGACGACCTTGGCCTCGGCGTTGAAGTCGGTTGCAGCCTGCTGCAGCCCCGCCCAGGTGATGTCGTTGAAGCCCTGGTCGCCCAGGCCGGCCTGGTCGGTGACCATGGTGAAGACCATCTTCTCCGCCGGGGCCTCGGTAGGGGGTGGGGCCGGCGCGGCCGGCGCGCACGCAGCCAGCAGCAGCGTGGCGATCAGACAAAGTGATGTGACAAGCATTGACTTTCTCATTGGAAATTCTCCTCCTCTCCATGCGGAGCTCTAGCCGCTCTGGCCGGTCTCCCGACCGCGCCAGCGCCATTTTCATGCTTCGTGGAGTCCCACAGGGACATGTTGACTCCTCTCCATGCGTAGCTCACTACAAACCTCCGTTCTCAATCCCCGCCAGTCGCAACAGGCGGATCCCAGCCTCGGCCACAGCCGCGCGCACGGCCTCGGCCTCCAGCGTCCGCACCTGGCGCTTGGCCATGAGAACCTGGCCGGCGACGATGGTGTGGGTCACGTCAGCGGCACTCGCCGAATACACCAATTGTTCCACCACGTTCAACTGGTCGCCCTCAAGCAGCGGCCACAGGTGCGGTTGATCCAGATCAACCAGGATGATGTCGGCCTGCTTGCCGGGCTCCAGCGAGCCGATGGAGTCGGCCATGCCCAACGCTCTCGCCCCGTCGATCGTCGCCAGCGCCAGGACGTCGAGGCACGGCATAGCAGCCGCGTCGCCCCGGCTCAGCTTCTGCAGAACAGCGCCCAGGCGCATCTCCTCGAACATGTCCAGGTTGTTGTTGCTCAGGTTCGAGTCGGTGCCCAACCCCACCCGAACGCCGGCGGCGAGCAAGTCGGGGATCGGGGCGACGCCGGAGGCCAGCTTCATGTTGCTTGTAGGGTTGTAGACGACCGCCACGTCGCGCTCGCGCAGAAGTTCGATGTCGGCCGGCGTGAGCCATACGCCGTGGGCGACGCTCAGCCGTGGTCCCAGGACGCCCAGCCGGTCGAGGTGCCCGGCCGGTGTCCGGCCGTACCGTTCGGCGATCGTATCCACCTCCCAGCGGGTTTCGGACAGGTGGGTGTGGAGGGGCACGCCGTACTGTTCGGCCAGGTCGGCGACACGGCGGTACGCCTCCGGCGGGCAGGTGTAGGGCGAGTGCGGGCCGAAGGCCGGCGTGATACGCGGATTCCGGCCTTGCCACTCGACGACGAAGGCCTCGGCCGACTCGATCGACTCACCCACGCCCGGTGGATCGGCGATGATCTGCGGGGCAAGGATGGCCCGCAGCCCGGAGGCCTCCGCAACCTCGGCGCAGACGGCCGGGTGGCGGTAGATGTCGAGGAAGGTCGTGACGCCACCCCGGATCATCTCCAGTTGATTCATCATGGCGGCGGCGCGCATGATCTCCGGCGTGTAGGCCCGGTCGAGCGGAAAGCAGATTTCCGCCAGCCAGCGGTCGAGCGGCAGGTCCTCGGCCAGACCGCGCGTCAGCGTTTCGTGGGTGTGCGCATTCACCAGGCCTGGCAGCACGGCGTGGTCGCGAGCGTCAATCACCCTGTGCGCCTCCACCGACAGACCTGGCTCGATGGCGGCGATCCGCGCGCCGCGCACGGCGATGTCACCCGGGTTCAGGATGCGCCGCTCCGAATCCATGGTGATGACCAGGCCGCCCCGGATGAGCAGAGCCTGCCCCTTCGGAAAGTCCTGGGCCGGACCACGCCTCGGGGCACACTCTGAGCCTTCGGCCTGGAGGGCCTCAGCCCGAAGGGTTGCCGAAGGGTCTATCTGTTCCATCGAAACTCCATCGCTCACCTTATCCTGCCACCCCCAGGCTGGTTTTCACAGCGCTCGGCGTGGATTGCGAAACCGGTCTACGTACATTTGTGGGGTTATGGCCCGGGTTGTTGGGACTGCCCCCCCTCAATCCCCCCCAGAGGGGGGGAGGCTTGCCTGTTCTCCCCACTCTGGGGGGAGCTAGAGGGGGGCATGAGCGTTGTCCCCACCGGGTCTTTCGCCACCCCACTAATATGCGTTGAGCCTTCTAAATCCATGCCCCTCCCGTCGGATAGCCATGTCGGCGTAACTAGCCTGCTTGCTGTGGCCAGTCTCTTGGATTCTGTTGAAAAACCGGGTCGGGGGACCCGGGCTGGCCATATCCTTCGACTGGGCTCAGGACAGGTTTTGTGCTGAGCTCGGGTCCCCTGACCCGATATCTGGGGCCTCGCTCTGTTATGTTGAGTGCTTTTCAACAGAATCCTCCTGACCGCGCCACCACCGGGCGCTGTGGCCGGTCTCCGACCGAGCCACGCTGGGGCGCGGTCTGGAGACCGGCCCGAGCCCTGTGGGCTGAGTAGCTACTATCCGACGGGAGCGGGTTACCCCAGCTCATCCTAACCTGCCACCCTCAGCGCAGCATGCACGTACACGCGCGCGGCCGTGAGCAGATGGTCAATCCGCAGCCGCTCCTCGGCGGTGTGGGAGCGGGCCGACTCGCCGGGGCCGTAGTTTACCGTCGGGATACCCAGGTCGTTGATCAGGAAATCGCCGTCGTTGTAGCCGTGGGTGTAGCCGACCTCGACCGCCTGGCCGGTCACGGCCTGGTGCGCCGAGGCGATGGCCCGGGCCACCGGGCTGTCCGGCGGTGTGAGCGCCGGGTTCAGGCCCCGCTGGCGGATGCGCTCCCACTTCCAATCGGGCCGGGCAATCTCGGCTTCGGCTTGGAACGTTGGGTCGCTGGCCGCCAACTGCGAGAGCACCTCCCGGACTTCGGCCAGCGCCATGGCCTGCGTCTCCCCAGGCACCATGCGCCGGTCCAGCCACAGCGTACAAGAGTCGGCCACGTTGTTGTAGGCCGTGCCCCCCTCGATCAGACCGACGTTGATCGAGGCGCGCATCCTCCCGACCCCGGGCACCACCACCGTCTTGAGCTTGAGTTCTTTCAACGCCGTCACCGTCCGCGCCGCCATCTCGACAGCGTTGACTCCCAGCCAGGGGTTCGAGCCGTGGGCCAGGACCCCGGTGAAGCGAATACGGATGGGCGCGGTGCCCTTGCACGCCACGAGCATCCGCAGGTCCGAGGGCTCGGTGGTGATGGCGCAGTCGGCCCTCAGCCCGTCGTCCACCAGGGCGGCGCTGCCGCGGTGTTCCGACTCCTCGTCAATCACCGCCGCTATGGCGACCCCTTTCGCCAGCCGAACGCCCGAGCGAGCCAGGGCGAGCACGGCCATCACCGCCGCCGCAAGCCCCCCCTTTTGATCCACCGATCCCCGTCCCCAGATGTAGCCATCCTCGATCTCCCCACTGGTCGGATCGCGCATGCCCAGGAAGGGCACCGTGTCTGTGTGGCCGTGGAACAGCAGGCCGATGGCCCCGCTCTCACCCGGCCAGGTCGCCAGCACGTTAGGCCGGTCACCGTGCACATCGCGCACGCTGACCTGCAGGCCGGCCCGCTCGCAGAGCCTGCCCTGAGCCTGCCGAAGGGTCTCGGCGACGAAGAGCGCGGCTGCCCGCTCGTCCCCCGTCACGCTGGGGATGCGGACGAGTTCCTGCGCAAATGCGAGGATGGCCTCATCGTCGAGGTGAGCCAGGACAGCTTGAACATCGGGTGAGGTCATAGAACTTCGGCGGTTTACGGTGTCGGCCACTCGTTCTCCTCCCAGAGTGCGAGAGCGGCTTGCCGGCATCTCTCGCGTGCAGCCCGCTCGTCCACGCTGGTGAACTCGCGATTGTGGAGCACGAGCTGTCCATCAATGAAAACCGAATTCACGTCGGAGCGGTCGCACGTCGAGACGACGTGGTTGTAGACGTTGTTTTCGAAGACAGGCACCGCGCTCCGGTTGTCGAGCAGCACCAGGTCGGCCTTCTTGCCGGCCTCCAGCGAACCGATGTCATCCTCCTTTCCGAAACACTTCGCGCCCTGGATGGTCGCCATCTCCAGCAGTTGCTCGTCCGGGAACATCGAGATGTGGTAATAGCGGATGCGGTGGATCATCTGAGCGGTGCGCATGACCTCGAACATCGAGTGGGTCATGCCATCTACGCCCAGGCCCACTGTGACACCTGCTTCAATCATGCGCGCCATGTTGGGCCAGAAGCCGAAGATGGCGTTGCTCTCTGCGTTGTGTGCAACCTTGACATCGTATTTCGCGAAGATCCTGGGGTCTTCAAACTGATCAATGTAGGAGCAGTGTGCCAGCAACACGTCCGGGCCAAGAAAGCCGATGTCCTCCAGATACTTGACCGCTCGTTTGCCAAAGCGGCGGGTGGTGTCGAAAGAGTGCCAGTGGTCGTCGCAGCAATGCATCTGTATTCTGGCACCACGGCGGCGGGCCTCCTGGGCCACCGTCTGGATGAGCTCGGTCGAGCAAGTAAAGGTGGTGTGTACGTTGAAACATCCCTCCACGCGGTTGCCGCGCGCTTTCGCCTTCTCGAAGAAGCGAATATTCTCGTCCAGGCCTTTCTGGGCGATCTCTTCCCCGAGCCGACCGGTGATCTCGAACCCGATCATACCCCGAATGCCGGCCTCCTGCATCCCCTGGTCTACGGCGTCAAGCGCGCCCGGCAGTGCGTAAGACCCTTCGACGGTGTCAGCAGAGGTTGTGATGCCGCTACGGATCTGGTCGAGACAGTTGACCAGGGTGCCGATGTAGAGTTGCTCTTCGTTCACTTTGTCTTCCAGGTATCTGAACCAGAACCGTTCGATCCATGAGATGAAGGTCGCATCGGTCTCCTCTTCCGGCCCGCCGTAGGGCAGGCTGCGGACGACGGCGCTGTACAGATGGTTGTGCGCGCTGATGAACCCGGGCAGGGCGATCATCTCGGTGGCGTCGAAGGAGTCGTATGCGCCCGATGGCAAGCCAACCTCGGTCGCTGGACCGATTTTGGCGATCCGGTCACCGTCGATCCAGATGTGTCCGTTCCGGATCAGTCGTCGCGCCGGGTCCATGGTCACGATAAACGCGTTCTTTATGACATACATGGCAGTCTCCTCGTCTAGTCTGGCTTGCGCCGGATCAGCCGGCGGGCGGCGGCAGCTATGTGACCCGGACTGAGCCCGTACTTTTCCAACAGTTCTTCGTCGGTGCCGCACTCGCCGAAGGTGTCCTGCAAGCCGACCCGGGCCATGGGCACCGGACATTCTTCGACGAGCACTTCGGCCACCGCGCTGCCCAGGCCACCGTAGATCGTATGGTTCTCGGCGGTGACCAGGGCCCCGGTCTCGCGTGCCGCCGCGATGATGGCCTGGCGATCGATGGGCTTGATCGTCGGCAGGTGCAACACACGCGCCCTCACACCTTCGGCCGCCAGAGCTTCGGCGGCGAGGAAGCACTGCGAGGTCATCATCCCGCTCCCTACGAGCGTCACGTCGCTCCCCTGGCGGATGACGACGCCTCGGCCGATGGCAAACGAGTAACCGGGCGGCGAGACGCGTGGCCAGGCATCGCGCGTCACGCGCAAGTACACCGGGCCGTGATGCGCAGCGATGGCCGGCACCACCTGTCTCATCTCAATGTCGTCGCCCGGATCGATGACGGTCATCCCCGGCATAGCGCGCATGATGGCCACGTCCTCGATGGCCTGATGGGTCGCCCCGTTGTTTCCACTCACGATGCCGCTGTAGGCGCCGACGATCTTCACGTTGACACCCGGGTAGGCAATGGAGATCGAAACCTGATCGCAGGCGCGCTTGCTGGCAAACACGCCGAAGGTCGCAGCGAAGGGGGTTTTGCCCATCAGCGCCAGGCCGGCCGCCACGCCCATCATGTTCTGTTCGGCCACACCGGATTGAAAGAAGCGATCTGGGAACGCTTCGGCGAAGTAGTGAGTTCGGGTGGAGGTGGCCAGGTCGGCATCGAGCACGACCACGTTCCGGTTTTCGCGGCCCAGCGCAACGAGCGCGTGGCCGAAAGCATCACGTACTGATTCCATCGCTTCACGCCAATTCCTGCAGAGCATGCGCCAATTCGTCCGCATTCGGCGGCCGGCCGTGCCAGGCAGCCTGGCCCTCCATGAACGAAACACCTTTTCCTTTTACTGTGTGGGCAATCACGACAACCGGTTGATCCACCGGCCGACCGGTCTTCCCCAGTGCCTGGACAATCTGGGTCAGGTCATGACCGTCAATCTCCAACACGTGCCAGCCGAAAGCCCGCCATTTCTCGGCCAGCGGCGCGACATCCATGATCTCGGCAACCGGGCCGAGCAGTTGCACCTGGTTGTAGTCAACGATGGCGGTCAGGTTATCGAGGTGATGATGGGCAGCGAACATCGCCGCTTCCCACACCTGACCCTCCTGGGATTCGCCGTCGCCAAGCAGGACAAAGACGCGGATCGGCTGGCCGTCCAGCCGTGCGGCCAACGCCATTCCGATGGCGACGGAAAACCCCTGCCCCAGCGCGCCGGTGGATATCTCCACCCCAGGCACTTTCTGCATATCCGGGTGAACTTGCAAGCGGCTATCGATGCGCCCGAAGGTGTCCAGCCACCCGACGGGGATAAAGCCACGTTCGACGAAGGTGGCGTACAGGGCGGCCGCGCAGTGGCCTTTGGAGGCAACGAAGCGGTCCCGATCGGGCCAATCCGGGTGGTGGGGGTCAACGCGCAGGACGTGGAAGTAGAGGGCGGCCAGGATGTCGGCCGCTGACAGGGAGCCTCCAGGGTGTCCCACGCCGGCGTGGGCGATGGTCTGGACGACTCGCCGGCGAATGGCACGCGCCCGCTCTTCAAGGCTGGCAACGAGGTCATCAGTCACCGGGGCCGCCTGAGGGCTGAAGGAAAGATTAGCAGTCATTTTGCGAGTTGATGCAGGAAGTGGCCGGCCTGCCGGGCGGCTGTCAGGTCGTCCGGGAGGGGCAAGACCTCCGCGGTGATGATGCCTGTATAGGCCATCAGCACCAATGCCCGCAGCACGGCCGAGAAATCGAGGTGCCCCTGTCCCGGCGCGCGCCGGTTGCTGTCGGCGACGTGAACGTAGCCCAGCCGGTCGCCGGCCTCTTGCAACGCGGCGGCCAGGTCGGCCTCTTCGAGGTTCATGTGGAATGTATCCAGCAGTAACTTGACCGAGGGTTCGCCGAGTTCGTCCAGCAAGGCCAACCCCTCCGCCGCCGTGTTGACGAAGTTGGTTTCGTAGCGGTTCAGCGGCTCGACTAGCAGCGTCACACCGTGCCCGGCGGCGAAGCGGGCACACTCGCGGATGGCTTCCACGGCGGCGGCGCGCTGCCGGGCCTGCTCGGCCACCGTTCCAGACAACCTACCACGGATTCCGCCGACAATGACAGATGCGTCGAATCTGGCCGCCAGCCGGATAGCGGACTTCAGCCGCGCAACAGTGGCCTCACGCACTTCGAGCCTGGGGTCGCACAGGCAGAGCGAATCGTGAATGCAGGATTGGCCAGTGGCAACGGCTGCCAGTGATAAGTCATATTCACTCAGCATGGTGGCCAAAGTCTCTTCCTGAATGTCCTCGGCCGACCGCAGGCTGAGTTCCACAGCCGTGAAGCCGGCTTCGGCCGCCACGCGCAAGCCTTCGGTCAGTTGCCCGGCGAACAGCAGTGGCCCGAACGACGTGGGCTGCGGTGAGAGCGCCAGACCGAAATGAAATGTGCGGGGGCCGGCAGGTTCAGACAGGACCCCACGCTCCTGCGGAGCGTGGGCAAGCCCGGCATCCAGCCTGGCCAGGCGTGGTATGTGGCGACCGCCTTCGAATTCCGTGTTCAGCCAGGCATCCAGAATGCCGGCCGCCCGCTCTGGCGTGACGACCCACGCCCCCATAGCCAGGATGTTGGCATCGTTGTGGGCGCGGCTCTGCTGTGCCGTGTACACGTCGTGGCATAGCGCCGCGCGGACACCTGGCATCTTGTTGGCCGCGATAGACATGCCCAATCCCGTGCCGCATATCAGCACGCCCCGCTCGTACTCGCCGGCAGCCACCATCTGACCCACCCGCTGCGCGTAGTCCGGGTAGTCCACCGGGACCTCGGGCGTACCTGGGCCAGCATCAGTGACCACCAGCCCCTGGGAGGCAAGATAGTCAACTACTGCCTGCTTGAGACGGAAGCCGACGTGGTCCGAAGCGACGATGATCTTCACGGAAGCCCCCCATCAACCTACGTTTGCGGTGCGGGTCCCGTCGATTCGCGGACGATCAGTCGAACCTCCAGTGGAGTCTGGGCACCGACGGGCAGTGTTTTCCCGGCGATGAGACCCAGCAGGAGCTCCGCGCCGCGGCGGCCCATGTCGAATTTTTGCTGAGCTACGGTGGTGAGCGCCGGGCAGGTGAAGGCCGCCTGAGCAATGTCGTCGAAGCCGACGATGGAAAAATCCTGTGGCACCCGCAGGCCACGCTCGTGAGCAGCGCGCAGCGCGCCGATAGCCATGATGTCGTTGTAGGCGAAGAGAGCTGTTGGCGGCGGGTCGAGGTCGAGCAAATAGAACGTGGCCTTGCGGCCATTCTCCAGCCGAAACCCGCCCTTGGCGATAAGCGCGTCGTCGGCCGGCCGGCTGTGGTCGCGCAGCGCGGCCTGGTAGCCATAGATTCGGTCCTGGCTATGGCTGAGGTCCACGGGTCGAGCAATACAGCCGATGCGCCGGTGGCCGAGGTTGATTAAGTGCTCGGTAGCGGCATATCCGCCGCGGAAGTTGTCGGCTACGACCGAGGGGACCTGCTCACCGGGAGCCAGCCGGTCCAGGACAACCACCGGCACACCGTACTCGGCGAGTTCATGAGCCGGCTCGAAATTCGCCGTGGCCGGAATCCAGATCACGCCGGCTGCACGCTCTTCCCGCAGCACGTCCACATACTGAAGTTCCCGTTCGGGGTCATAGCCGGAATGACACAGGATGACGGTGTACCCGCTCTCGAAGGCGATATGTTCAATGCCTCGGGCGACCTCGGCGAAGTAGGGGTTGTTCGTGTCTGGGACGATCAGCCCCAGGGTCGTGGTCTTTTGCCTGCGCAGGCTGCGAGCCACTGCACTGGGCCGATAGCCCAATTCGCGGATGGCCTCCAGCACCTTGGCGCGCGTCTCGGCCGACACGGGGCGGGGACCGTCGTTGATTACATATGATACTGTGGCCGGGGAGACGCCAGCCCGGCGGGCAACGTCGTCTCGTGTGACAGACATCTTCCACCAGCGGCATGTCTACTTGTATCGTCTACACGTGTAGATATTATACAACAACAACATGACCTGTGTCAAGCGTTTGCACGCGAGCCGGGCGCATTTCAATGTTTGGAGCAACTTAGGGGATAGCGGATCCCGGGGCTACGTCGCTGGCAAGGTGGTCTTCCCGGCCCCGTTGGGGCCGATGAGTCCAACGATTTCGCCTTGCCGCACCTCGAGGAAGATCTCAGAGCTTGCCCTGAGCGGAGCGAAGGGGCGAAGCCTGCGCCCTGTCCCACTTGATCCGGGTTCGCGAGCTGTAATCCATGCTCCTTCTGCTCACGGCTGCGCATGAATAAGCTTGACGAGTTCGCCTCGCAGATTCTCGACTTCCACCAGTTCCAGGCCAGCCCGCTGCACGTTCTCCACGGTGCGACGGTTGATGTTCGCCCCGGTAACGCGAACGACCGACGGGTTCAGTGCATCCATGACGGGACCGATGACGGGTTTGTCCACCCGGACATGCTCCAACAGCCAGATGTCGCCGTCGGGCCGGGTTACCCGCCCCAGCTCTCGTAAGCCCTGCACCGGATCGGGTACCGAGCAGAAGACGAAGGTAGCCACCACGGCGTCGAATGCGTCGTCGGGGAATGCCAGGTGTTGCGCGTCCATGGGACGCAGGTCCACGTCCAGACCCAGTGCCTCGGCCTGGCGTCGGGCCGAGGCAAGCATGCGCTCGCTCAGGTCGATGGCCGTCACCTGCGCGCCCGCCGGGTAGTACGGCATGTTCTTGCCGGTGCCTACTCCAACCTCCAGCACGCGGCCAGCCGGCACGCGCGACCACAGCCCCTGACGCCACTTCTGGAAAGCCGAGCGCTCGGTGAACCACTCCATTGCGTCGTAGAACGGCGCGATGCGGTCGTAGCGCGCCCTGGTGGCAGCCGTCTCTCGATCTGGGTCAATAACTAGGGACATGGTTTACTCCAACGTCTTCAGGTACTCCAAAAGATCATCCACATCCCGCTCGGACATGTGCCAGCGGGGCATCGGCCAATCCAGGGGCTCGCCGGCCGGGTCGATGCCCTGGGTGATGGCTCGTCTGATGGTTTCGTCGGTGTACGGTGGGTGCTCCTCGTGGGCATCGTCGTGATCACCCTCGGCCAGCGTGCGGTAGCGAATGTCCGGTGCCTCGAAGGTGCCCATCATCATGTTCACCCTCCCACCGCGACCATCGGTCCCGTGGCAGGTAGCACACGTCATCATCCCCCGATGCATCCCTTCGACAGGCCCAGGACGCCGCATCTGCATGCCGGCCATCTCAGCCGAGATGGGCTGCCCGGAATCGCTCGTCGCTGTGAAGTAGATGCGTTCACCGTTGGAGCGGAACCGGCCCGGGAACCAACCAAACTGTCCCCACATCGGGCCAGCCTTCTGGCGAACCCCGAGGCTGCCCACCAGCAGGGCAACACAGGCTACCAGGATCAGACCGACCACCATGCCGGCTCCAATGACAAGAATCCACCGGGTGTTGGTGTTCATACAGCATCGTCCTCTCCTAGCGGCGTGCCGCAGTGGGGGCAGACTTGCCAATCAGCCTGGCCGGGCCGGCCGCAGTTCGGGCATGTGCCTTGTGATGTCATGTCCGGCCCTTGGATGCCCCGGGCCGTGCTGAGGAGCCAGACCGCACCCAGCACCAGCAGGGCAATCAGGCCCAGGGGAATCAGGCAGGCCAGCAGCCACCAGAACGCGCCGAAGCCGCCCATCATCCCTGGCCCCATCATTCCAGGTCCCATCATGCCGAAGCCCATGCCGCCAAGTCCCCAGAATAAACCCAGCAGCAACAGCCCGCCTAGCAGAACAGCGAGCACAACCAGACCAAAGACCACAACTTCACGAGCCGTGATATCCATCTCTCTCAATTCCTCCTCCGGAAGGTCTCGTATTCCCAGTGTTACGAGGCTGGTCGTACCTGAACTCGCATGCCATCCACGCTCACGATAGTCACCCGAGAGCCGGCTGGGATAGGCTCGCCTGCCACGGCCTGCCACAGCTCGCCCCGATATCGAACCAGGCCTGTCGGGGATAGATCGGTGACCGCCGCAGCCCGCGCGCCGATCATGCTCTCCGGTCCCGTCGTGACCGGTCGATTCATGGCCTGAAAAGTGGACCAGTAAACCAACAGTGAGACCGCCGACAGCACCAGATACGCCGGCAGGGCGATGGACAACGGCAGCACGGCAAACAGCCCCAGGCCGGCCACCGGCATCACCAGCAATAGATGACACCACATTACGGCACTCTCACATCGCCTCGAATCTCCACCTGCGCCTCGGGCGTCTCCGGATCATCCGAGGCGATGTATACCGTGCGAAAGATCGGCCCTTTGTCCGGATGCAGCCCGGAGTTGTAGTCAATGCTGAGGGTTCCCTCACCGTTCGGCGGGATGGTCATGGGCTCCACCTTCGCTGAGGTGCAGCCACACGAGGTCGATACCGATTCGATGTGCAAGTCTTTCTCGCCCGTGTTTCGGACCGGCAACTGGATCGTGGCAACCTCGCCCTGCTGGATCTCTCCAAAGTCGTGCTGCGTCTGGGGCAGGTCGATGGCAGGTTGCCCACCCCCACAGCCGGCCACGAAGCCGATCACCAATATGCCAGTCAGCATTAGACCAATCCTTAGCATCCGCGTATTCAATTATACACCTCCTAGATCACCCAAATCAACATGATGGCACCCAACACCACCATAATCATACCGAAAACGAGACGAATGCGCAGCGCATGCTGCCGCTCCCAACGGGCCCAAGCCTTGGCCGTGGTTCGATTGCCGGCCGCCAAGAGGATCCCGAGAAGCGGTGCCACGAACAGGATGTTGTATAGCGCCAGATAGCCCAGCCCCCAGGCTAGGGTGGTCTTGGCGTTCAGCAGCGTGATGATGGACACGTAGATACCGCCGGAGCACGGGAAAGTGCACAACCCGACAATCCCACCTATCACGACCGTCGCCGGCACCGTCGCCACCTTCAGCAACTGGTTGGTCTTCTTGTGGGCAATGGCCGGCATGTGTAGCTTGATGGGGAACTGGGGCCAGAAGTGTTCAATTATGTTTAGCAACCCCAACCCGATGAGCACCCAGGCGCCGGCTCGCGCTACGAAGTGAGGATCACTGCTAATGCGGATCGCTCGCAAAATCCCCAGCCCGATGGCGAAGTACACCAGGAAGATCATCCCAATGAAGACCCCGCCCAGCTTCAGGATGTGAGCCCGGCTCTTGCGCAGTGTGAAAAGAAAGGCCAGCAAGAGCAGGATGACGGCGAAGGCGCATGGATTGACGCTGTCCAGCAAGCCGGTGGTGACCACGGCTGGCAGCAGTGTCGCCAGATTGGCTTCCTGTTGCGCTCTCCAGATAAACGTCTCTCCAGGGTCAGGACGCTCGAGGTCATAGATCGCCTGTTGAACGCAAGCATCGATGGGAAAGCTCTGCATCTCACCGGCGAAGGCCCACAGCCGAAACTCCTCGGGCTCGCCGTGCATCTTGGGCTGTTGAACCACCAGACGGGCCGGCAGATCGTCATGGCTGAGGGTAAGATCCAGGATATTCCGTGGTACGTGCCCCAGGATGATTAGATCGGTACCGTGCCACGGCACGAAAGCGTAGAGGGAGTCGGCGATCCGGCGTGGCAAGCCGACTTTCGCCGCTTGGTCAGCCAGCAGTTGCCGGCCACCAGGTCGGGTGAAGTCGTGGATCTCCGGCTCTGCGGACAGGCCGGCGTCCCTCAGGGCCGGAATCAAGGTCTCTTCGACGTAGGGCCAGCAATCAGCACAGCCGCCACTGAAGAAGATGTGGACAGCATCGGCTGCTGTGTCCTGGGCTGCTGCCGGTGTTGGCGAGATGAGCACCGTCAGCAGAAGCAGTACCAGCAGGATCTCAATACGCCTGTCCTGAGGTCCCTGCTGAGCTTGACGAAGGGCCCCGCCGAAGGGCTTCGCACTCGACCTAGAGCTTGTCATCAGACGAGAACGTTGCATTTGATGTCCCTTTTCCCATCCGGGCGTGGCTATTCCCGAAAGTTCGCCTTGATGGCCACCTGTTGCTCGGGCTCGACCGGATCGTTGGAGTGCACTGTGATCACGAAGTGGTGCGGCCCGCCCATCCCCTTGTGCATGTGCATGTGGACTTTGATGTGACTCGTTTCCCCAGGATTTAGCGTCGTCGAACCGACGACCGGACGGGGCGGTCAGCAACCCGCGATAGTTTCCACCTCAGGCTCACCATCGATGAATAGCGGTTGGTCCCCCTGGTTGGAAAACTCAAAATAGTGGGTCACCATCTCCTCGATGGGCACGTCGCCGTAGTCGGCCACCTCCTGGACGAAGACGAGGCGTGGCCCCTCGGGCGGCCGGCTGATTCCAAGCAGCCAACCGATCACGAAGAGCAACACGCCCAGCCCCAGGAAAACGGGCCCCAGGGCAAGGGGTGCGATGGTTCGTCGCTGCATGAGACACCTCCTCACGCTACCGTCACCTCGACAAGGCTCAGTCCAAAGATTCGTCTATCCGTCTCAGCGCTCGACGAGTTCGTTGCCGGCCTGCCGCCAGGCCTTCATGCCGCCGGTGATGTTGAAGATCTTGGTATACCCCAGGTCGGCCAGCGTCTCCGACGCCTGAGCGCTCATGCTGCCGCTGCGACAGTATACGACCACCGGTGCATCCTTGTCGGCTGGCAGGGCATCGAGCTGTTGCGCCACCTCGTTGAACGGGATCAGCGTGTCGGTGCCGGGAAGCTCGCCGGCGTACGGGATGTGCACGTTCACAGTGAAAACCGAATCGTCCTCCAACAACGGCTTGGCTTGGTTGACATCGATGTTGAAATATGTGCCTTTGGCCGTCAGCACCGGCTGCCCTTGGGGCAGTCCACCGGTGGTCTGGGCCGGCTGCTGCTGGGAGCCCCCGCAGGCGGCCAGGAGCAACGCCACCAAGACAGGGACGACAGGGAAGAAATCTTTGCGCACGATCAACCTCCTTGACTGTGATCTCGAACTACACGTAAGATTATGGCACATCCTGCTCCCACAGAACAGGGCCATTTACCGGGCCGTTTCAGCTAGAACCCGCTCTACGACGACCCGGAATGTCGTCCAGGGCATATATCCTCGAAACAGCCGGCCATTGATGAGAAATGCCGGCGTACCCCTGGCGCCGGCCTGGAGCCCTTCCTCGTCGTCCTCGTTGACCTCCGCCTCAAACCGGCGGGACGTCAGGCACTCCGCAAAGGCCGGTTGTTCGAAGCCCAGTTCACTGGCCGCCTGGGTGATGATCTCCCGCGCCGTTGGTTTGAACTTCCACACACCCTGATTGTTGAACAGCCAGTCATGCATCGCCCAGTAATCACCCTGTTCGCCGGCACATTCCGCGGCCATGGCCGCCGTTACAGATGCAGGGCCAAAGATCAAGAAGTCCTTGTAGATGTAGTAGACCTTGCCGGTCTGTATATACTCTTCATCCAGAAGAGGAAAGACGTCACGCGCGTGACGTCCACACCACGGTCACTGGTAGTCCGAGAACTCCACGATGGTAACCGGTGCGTTGGGATCGCCTTTCACGCTGGTTGCCTCAGGTTTCGGCACAAAGTTCTCGCGAACCGGCGGTAAGGCCATCTGCCGGGCTGGCCGGCGCGTGGGGATAGCCGGCGCTGCCAGTCTGGCCGTCTCGCGGCCAGCGGCCGGGTACGTGATGGTGGTCGGTGCCGGTGATTGGCTGGCCGCTGTCTCTGGAGCGTTGCTTATCGTTGACAGCGTCCACCAGCCGAAGCCAGCGACAAGGATCGCCACCACGAGCAGCGCCACGACGATCAACATATGTTGCAGGCCAACGACTATCTCGGCTGGCTCTGTCGTCGGGTCCTTTTCTGTCTCCATTCACCTTTACCTAACTATTTCCTTGAGATTGAGGGCTTTCATCGCACTTACCTCCTGGCGGCCGCACCGCCGCCCATGGGCACCCTCACAACTGAGGGCGCATTCCATCTATCATTTCTCCGCCCAGTATACAGCCTGGCACCGGACCTTACAACAGCCAAATGGCGGGGTTGGGACCCCGCCATTTGGCCTATTTCCGCTATCGACTATGCTGTCGCACCGGCTACATGCGGCTCCTCGCGGCCGGTTTCGACGTGACCCCCCCCAGACTCCAGCCATCACGGGATTGTCCCGCCTTCGGTTTCGTGCTAAAATGCTTCTCGGGAGAAAAGCAATGCGCGAAATCCTACGCACGTTCTTCACCACCAACGAAGTGATCATGTACTCTGTTTACGGCCAGGTGTTCTTCGTCCTCGGCCTGGCTATCGCGCTGCAATCGCGCCGCTACAGCCGGTTGGCCCTGGCACGCAGCTTACCCTGGCTGGCTGCCTTTGGTCTGCTCCATGGCCTCCACGAATGGGGGTTCGTCTTCATCCCCATCCAGGCTACCTACCTGCCTGAGCCCTTCATCCGCCTTCTGCAAGCGGGACAGGTGGTGCTGCTCAGCCTCTCCTTCGCGACCCTCTTCCAGTTTGGTGTAGCGAGCCTCCGCCCCCTGTCCGGACGCTGGCGCTCGTTGTACGCACTGCCAGTGGTTCTGTTGCTGGGGTGGACTTTGGTGACCTTTTCCCTGGGCTTGTACTTGAGCACCGACCTCACCCGGTGGCATCAAAGTGCTGCAGCGCTGGCCCGCTACTTCCTCGGCTTACCGGGTGGCCTGGTCGCCGCTTATGCCCTGCGCCGTCAGGCCCTCCGCCACATCGTGCCCCTGGGGCTGCCCCACATCGTGCGTACCCTGCGTCTGGCGGGCCTCAGCCTGGTTGCCTATGCTCTTTTAAGCGGGCTTGTGGTACCGCCGGCTCCCTTCTGGCCAGCCGATCGCTTCAATGAAGACCTGTTTTTCGCCTGGACCACCACCCCGGTGATCCTATGGCGCTCGCTGACCGGACTGATCATGATAATCGCCATGCTCCGCGTCCTGGAGGTCTTCGAGGTCGAGGTTGATCGCCGGATCGAGGACATGGAACAAGCCCAGATCCTGGCGGCCGAGCGCCAACGTATCAGCCGGGAGCTCCACGACGGCGCGCTGCAGGCCGTCTACGCGGCCGGCCTGCTGACGGAGAGCCTGCGCAATCGGCTGCCGGCCGAAGACCCGCTGCGTACCCCATTGGATCGCGCGCTCACCGCCATCCAAAACGCCATCGCTGACCTGCGCCGCTACATCGCTGACCTGGGTATCGATCCCACCTCTGCGGATCTTGCCGAAGCCCTGCGCCAGGTGGCTACAGATGCCAGCCTGCGCACTCTGGTGAACATGGATCTGGAGTTGGACCTGGGACCCGACGCTCATATGGCCCCCGGCCGTGCCGGGCATGTGATTGCCATCGTCCATGAAGCTCTCAGCAATGTGGCCCGCCACGCCAGAGCGCAGCGAGCCGTGGTGCGAGCCACCCGGCACAACGAGCACCTGCGAGTGGAGGTGGTGGACGATGGCGTGGGTTTTTCCCGTGATGCCGAGACGGGATTCGGCCTGCGCAACATGCGGGACCGTGCACGGCTGCTAGGAGGTAGGTTGCAGATCGAGAGTCCTGGTGGCCGGGGTACCCGGGTGGTATTGGAGATTCCCTGGGAGGAGCTGAAGTGAAATCCTTGCGTGTGTTGCTGGTGGATGATCACGAGATCGTGCGCCTGGGGTTGCGGACCTTGCTGGAGGAACATTCGCCCATCGAGATAGTAGGGGAAGCTGGGACGGCGGCCGAGGCCATCGCTGCTGTGGGACGGCTGCGCCCCGATGTGGTCGTGATGGACATCCGCCTGCCGGGGCGAAGTGGTATTGATGCCTGTCGGGAAATCAAGGTTCGCTGGCCGGAGGTGGAAGTCCTTATGCTCACCTCCTACGCTGAGGATGAACTGTTGATGGAAGCGATCCAGGCCGGCGCTGCGGGGTACGTGCTGAAACAGGTGGGCACGGATGATCTGGTGCGCGCCATCGAAGCGGTGGGACGAGGCGAGGCGTTGCTGGACCCGACCGTGACTCGCCGGGTGCTGGAACGGGTCCGCCAGGCCGAACGCCAGGCCGATGAGGCAGCCTTCGCGGAGCTGAGCGAGCGCGAGCTGGAGGTTCTGGTGCTGGTATCTGAAGGGAAGAGCAATCCCGAAATCGCCGAGGCCCTCTATCTGAGCGAGAAAACGGTGCGCAACTACGTGAGTACCATCCTGAGCAAGCTGGACCTGAACAATCGGGTTGAGCTGGCCGCCTACGCCTTCCAGCACCGTATTCGAGACGTGGCACAACCAAAAGATATAGTCAAGTAGTCAGTTAGTCGGATAGTCTATTGGTCGGATAGTCGAACGACCAGTTGAGAAAAAATGCCAGACGGAAAAACTGACCACTTGACCAACTGACCAATCGACTAACCGACTACCCGACTATTCGACTAAGTGGTTGCCCACCTCTATCGCATTACTCGAACGCTTCAAAGACGGGTGGGAAGGTCAACAACAGCCCCAATCCGATCAACACCACCGTGATCGTGAAAATCCGGTCGAAGTTCACATCTCTGTCCTTCCACCAGATGTGCAGGACCGCCCATGACACCAGCCAGGCGATCACCGCCAGACCGGATTTGCCGGAAAGCGGCCCGGCGGGGCCATACCAGTTCACCAGGCCCTTGACCCCTTCGCTGGCGGCTGCCAGGGTGGTGAACAGGCCCAGGACGAAACTTCCAATTCCAGCAGCCAACACGGCTGCAGCAGCTACCCCGTTTGTTAATGCGCGACGTGCTTCTCGCGTTGCCATGTTCCTCACCTCCTCGGATTCGCTCCGCATCACATGACGGGAGCCACTTTATTCAAGAACGCACCCATCAGCCCAGCTACCCCCGCAGCTACGAAGCTGAGGGTGAAGAGGATGATCAGTGCCCGACGGATTTTCGGACTCTCCACCAACCGGTCGCCGTAACGCCACACGACGAAGGCCACAGCAGTAGCCAGAATGGGCGAGAGCCAGGCGACGTGCTCCTTCCATTCCATGCCGAAGGAATGCCAGGCCACCAGATTGGGGTTGGCCTTGAGGTACGATCGCGGATACATAGTCAGATCGACACCCTCCGGCGGCTTTGCCCGATACCACGGGTACACGATGTACGTGCCGGTGATGACCGTGAGCCAGGCCACGAGAGCCAGGATGGTCGTCCCCCAGTCCAAACGGCGCAGGCGTTCCCGCACCCCTTCAGGGGTCACCCACTCGGGACGCAAGCTCCATAACCCAGCCAGCCCACCCGCGAAGGCCAGCAAGAAGACAGCGCCCAATACCATTCCGTGAATCACCGTCCAAAGCTCACGTACTGTCAGCGACATTGTGTCACCTCCTAACGTTATCTGTCCAACACCAGCCCGGGACATCTATCCCGAGTCACTTTCTGCCTCCAGTATACCATGTGAGCTTTCTGGCCGGTAGGGTCATCTGTCCGCTCTTTTGGGGGACAATGTCCTTAAGATGTACTCT
>JBHIAO010000040.1:0-22718 GCA_046758565.1 Anaerolineae bacterium | reverse complement strand
ACTCTACTGCCTTTTCCCTGTGAGTGCAAGTTCCAAGAATAAGTTAACGGTACTGTACTACCAGCTAAACGTCAACAGCAAATGCATATTTTCCTGAGCTGATGGCTGACGGCTGATGGCTGACAGCTATCTCTCATCTCGAATCATCGGCTCGATGGCCCATCCAGATCACATGACGACATCAACGCATCGAATTAGTATAATAGATGACTGGTTTCAAAAGAGGGTGTAGTTGGGCTTCCGATGTAGTCCAGTGCCTCTCTCTTAATTATCCTGGTGAACTTCGATAAGCTGCTTGCAGAGCATCGCACCCAGGTGAGCCAGCATCTCCAGATGGTGATAATGGTAGGCTGAGGCGTCGAAAAGGACCTGGGTGGAGGCAGGAAACTCATCGCCGCCCGACCAGTAGACAACCGCCAAAGGAATGCGGGGCAGTGCCCAGAAGCGGAAGGCCGCATCACCAAGTGACAGTGGTTCGCCACCTATCTGGCGGGCCGCCGCCTGAAAACCCTCCAGGTCGCCCTTAAAGGTGCGCGCCAAAAGATTTCCGGAGTAGCCTTGGAACGCCTGTTCATAGAAGGTACCGCTGGGCAGCTCTCCTAACGAGACCCAATGATGGGCCAACGGTGTGCCGTCGGCCAACACCAGATACTGCAGGAGTGTGGACTGTACAGGGTTGGCACAGGTGTGCCCTGCTGCGTCTTGGATGGCCAGCTCCGGCCAGGTGATGGTGTGGGGCTGGCCGAAGAAGTCGAGAGACAGCTGGTCCGGGCCCTCCTCGGTCTCGTAGTAGACGGCACCGGAGTCGTGCGTGACTTGGCGGGGATCGCGCTGCTGCAGTTCCTCACACGCTTTCTGGATCTGGAGCTCCAGGCTCTCCTCCCACTTCGGATTGATCTTCATGGCGATTGCGTTTGAGCACCCACGGCCGCGCCCCGATAACTGTGCTCGGCGACGTACATCGGAGGTCGCAGCTTCAGCTCGGCGCGCTTCCGATCGATATGGTCCAGGATGACCTTGGCCGCCTTGACAGGATCGGGCTCAAACACGAACTTCCCACCGACCAGCTCTTCGAGTTCATCGGTGATGAACTCGTAAACCCGGCGTCCCCCCAGCACCGGCTGCGGCGTGCCGAAGTGCGTGAGCACCCCCGAGGCCACAAAGTAGAAGCCGATGGCTACGGCCTTCTCCGACATCCATTCGGGCGCCGATCCTGCGATCGGGAGCTTCGAGAAGTCATCGCCAAGACCGCCTTCGTTCACGATCTCGATAAGCGTTGTGAGGATTCTGGAGTTGTCTACGCAGGAGCCCAAATGGAGCACCGGTGGTATACCCACGGCTTCACAGATCTCTCTCAAGCCAGGCCCGGCGTACTCGAAGGCCGCCTCTGGGCGCAGGAATCCACGCTTGGCATCAGCGATGGCTGAGCAACCGGT
Source organism: Anaerolineae bacterium (assembly GCA_046758565.1). GTDB lineage: Bacteria > Chloroflexota > Anaerolineae > Epilineales > JAANWY01 > JBHIAO01. The sequence continues at coordinate 21,282 of JBHIAO010000040.1, read as the reverse complement.
CGTCACGACTAAGACGTCGTTCTTTAAAAGCTCCGTGGTGAGGGCGATATGTCCCCAGTCGTGAGGGATATTGGGGTTGTTGCAACCGACGATCCCCACAGCCCCGCGCAGTCGGCCATCGATGACCGCGTCGTTGAGCGGTCGGAAGGTCGCCCGGTAGCGGCCGCCCAGGAACCTAAACACGGACTCGGTGGTGAAACCGGCGATGAGATCTGTCTGTTCGTCGGGGATCAGCACCTTGCGCGAGTCGCGATTGGAAAAGTTCTCGATGGCACGGCGCACGATCTCCTTGGCGACCTCATAAGCCTGCTCTTCATGGAACTCCATGTGCTCGACGTCGGGCATTTTCGCCTTGGGCGAGGTGGTGACGAGCTTCGTGTGGAAGCAGCCGGTCAAACTGGAGAGCGCGGGCATCATGCATTGGACGTCCACAACCATGAGCTCGACGGTCCCGGTGATGACGGCCAGCTCTTGCTGCAGGAAGTTGCCCGCGACCGGGATGCCGTGGCGCATCAGGATCTCGTTGGCCGTGCAGCAGATTCCCGCGATGTTGATGCCCTTGGCCCCGTTCTCCTCGGCCTGCTGAACAAGCTCGGGATCGCGGCTGGCGGCCACGAGCATCTCGGACAAGGTGGGCTCGTGGCCGTGGACGACCAGGTTGACTTCGTCCTCGCTGAGCACACCCAAGTTGACGCGGGAACGCAGTGGGTTAGGAGTGCGAAACAGGATATCCTGCAGTTCGGTGGCGATCATCGAACCGCTCCAGCCATCGGCCAGCGCGGTGCGCAGTCCCTGCATAATGATGTTTTGGTAGTCGGTGTCAACCCCCATCGTCGTCCGGTGCATGAGCTCGACGACCTCACGGTCGATGCCACGCGGGGCAATACCCAGGTGGCGCCACAGCTCTTGGCGGGCCTTAGGCGCTCGTTGCAGGAAGGTGAGTTCCCCCTCCTGTTGACCAAACTCATTCAAAGCGCGTTCGGCCAAGGCTTTAGCGATCTCCGTGTCGCTTTGACCGTCCAGGTCGATGCCGAACTCGGCGGCGACCCGGCGCAGCTTGAGTGAATCCTTAATACGGTAGCCGCCCTTGTCTTCGGCAGCCAAGCGCAACGTATGCGCGACGTCGCGGCCGTGGTCGGAGTGAGCGGCAACCCCGGCGGCGATCATGCGAACCAAGTTGCGGGCGACGATCGTGTCCGCGTTGGCACCGCAGACACCCCGCTGTGGGCCCTGACCAAACGGGTCGATTCGGCACGGCCCCATGTTGCAGATCCGACAGCAGATCCCCAACTGTCCGAAGCCGCACTGTGGCTGCTGGGCCTCCCAGCGATCCCAGGCCGTCTCGAGCCGTTCGGCCTGGGCATGCTGGAGCATCTCTTGCGAAGCTCGATCAACGCTCTTCTCGTTCTCGTTCATGGCTCCTCAGCTCCTTCCCCTTTCATCTTTTATCCACGGTGAGCTTCATCTCAGCTCCGTTTCCGATAGGCCGTCAAGTAGCCGTCGCTGTAGATCTCTTCGTTCAGGATGAGCTCAGCCGTTGCCACTACGGCGACCATCTCCGGGTCACAGACGTCCAGGATGGCTGCGTCCAGGCCCTGAGCCATAGCCATCACCAGAAAGGTCCGGTTGATGAACCGCCGCTCCCCGGCCTTCGAGCCCATGTTGCTCAAACCCACCGAGATGTGAGGCGGTGGATCGGAGAGCATCGTGAACTGCTGGATCGCCTCGAGCACGTTCTTCGCCTGATCCTGCATGAACTTGAGTGGCATGGCGATCGGATCCAGGAAGATTCGATCGGGGGCCAAGCCGGCCTCGATGGCCGTGGCAAAGATCTTAGCTCCCATCTCCACCCTTCGATCGACGTCTTGAGGGCTGCCGCGCTCGTCCATGACCACGCCGATCAACGCCGCGTTGTATTGGATAGCCAGCTCCACCATCTGCTGGAGCTTGCTGTCCTCAGCCGTGGTGCTGTTAATGATGGCTGAACGGTCACCGACGGTCTCTCGGTAGGCCTGCAGACCTGTACACATGAGGTCGACGCGGCTGCAGTCCAGTGAAAGCGGCAGCTCCGTAGCCTTGCCGGCCGTCTGAACCAGCCAGACGAAGTCCTCAGCGCTGCGGGAGGCCGCGCCCATATTGACGTCCAGATAGTCGGCTCCCGCCTGGGCCTGCCGTCGTGCCCACTCCTGGATGACCGCCTGGTTTCGCTCTTGAATCGCCTGGTTTACATCCTTGAAGGAGCCGTTAATCCGCTCACCGATCAGGATCATGGTCATGTACCCTCCTCTCTCACACTCCGTTACGCAATGGCTGTGGCAGGTGCGCTCATGAGCTGTGCGGTCATCTGCTTGACGGCCTCGACCGCCCGCGGGTGACGTAGCACAAACAGGTCACCCCCGGACAGAAGATAGACGACCGCGGTGGCCGCTTCCCACAGCGGCGCCCGCTCGCGCTGCAACCCCCACTCGGGGAGCTCTTCTTCAGAGGTGCGTGCCTCCTTGACGCCCCACGCTTCGATGCCGATGTCGCAGATCATCGGTTGCGCCAGCATCTGGTCGCCCTTCAGCCCCGCCAGCCGCGCCCGCTCCATCACCGAGTAGATGTACTCCAGGCCATATCCCAAGGCACCGGTCGTAGGGTAGATCACGATATCCTCAACGGGAAAGCCCATGTCGTTGGCCAGGATGTTCATCTGCTTGGCGATGTTGACGTCACAGGGCGACTCGGCGATGATCTTGTGCTTATAGGCCGTGCAAGCAGCGACCAGTGTTTTGTAGTTATCTTCGGTAATCGTGCCCAGCAGGCAGTTTTCGCCCGTGGTAGCCTCAGCCACGACCGGAAAGACTTCGTTGTCCACCTCGGGGTTGCCCGTCCCCCAAACGATGAGTGGTACGCCCACGGCATCGAGCACTCGTTTGACGGCCTGAACGGCCGCCTCAGGGCCATTATCGCCCTTGTCCGAATCACAACCGACCAGCCTCAGGCAGATCAAGTCGGCCCCGAACTCGACACACTTGTTTGCCCAGGTGCCGGGATCACTCAGCGCATCTTCGAACGGTTGTTTCAGGAGATCCGGCCACTCTTCGGGGTAGATGTCCCAGACCTCCATGGCGATGACAGGCTGACCGGATGCACCCTCGAAGTGCAGGAAGGGCAGCGTCGTGGCTCCCCCGACCGTCACGGTCGAGGTGCGCGTGCCCCCCTCAGGTTGAGCCGCTCCGATCGTCACGGTGTTGATCTTTCCACCCCAGGTCTTTTTAGCATCTGGAACTGAAACCATACTTATTTCCTGCCTTTCACTGGTTCATGTTCGAAGGGGAACCGATCGCCGGTACAATGACCTCCAGCATCTTGCCCACAGCCTGCAGGGCCGGCGCATCATCCAGCAGCTCCATCAGCGACTGTCCCTGCCAGCTCAGCTCAAGGACTCGCTCGTCCCGCGGTACAATCCCGAGAAGCTCCAGTCCCGTCTTCGCAACGTGCGCCTGCAATCGCTCCAGGTCCGTCCCGTTCAGGTTGTTCAGCATCAGGAACCGCTTACCGATACGCAACGTCAGATTATCGACCAGTTGGTGGATCCTCACGGCCGATTGCAATGCTACCGGTGTATCGCTGCTCGTGATGAGCAGCACATCGATGTCCTGGGTCGTGCAGCGCGACAGGTGTTCCATGCCCGCCTCGTTGTCCATGACCACGTAACGATACGCGTCGCGGAGTCGGCCGATGTAGCGCCGCAGGACATGGTTGACAGCGCAGTAGCAGCGTGGTCCCTCGCCCGGCCCCATCACCAGGAGATCGACGCCTCGACTCTCAACCAGACACTCCTCGATGCCCATCTCCAGGTAAGTGTCCTTGGTCATGCCGGGCGGCAGCTCTCTGATGTGGTTGAGCAGATCCTCACGCAGTTCGCCGATGGTCTTCTCAACGCTCAACCCCAGAGCGACGTTCAGGTTGGCGTTAGGGTCGGCATCAACGGCTAAGACAGGACCTTCTCCTCGCTCGATCAGCAGGCGAACGATCAGCCCCGCCAGCGTCGTCTTGCCCGTGCCTCCTTTGCCGGCAACGGCGATGGTGAAACCCATTCCCATTCAAACACGCTCCTCAAGCTTCAGTTTCTCCACCACAGACGGAAATCGGCTCAGGTCCGTGTGTGGGATGAACTTTGCGGCCAGAAATTCGTCGTAGTAGTGCGGATAGCTGATCAGGTCGTAGTAGGTTACCGATTGGGCAACGCGCTCGAGCTCGGTCCAGGCCTCTTCGGAAAGCAGAGCGAGTCTGACACCCAGGATCGAGGTGTTGCCCACAAACCGGATCTTCTCTAACGGCAGGTCAGGGATGAGCCCGATGGCGATCGCTTTCTCCCGGTCGAGGTAGTTGCCGAATCCCCCGGCGATGTAAAGCATTTCGATCTCGTCGAAGTCCAGACCGGTCGTCTTGGCCAGGACGTTTGCGCCAGCGTAGATGGCCGCCTTGGCGCTGAGCAGGTTGTTCAAATCGGCCTGGGTGACGACCAGATCTTTGCCGGTGTCGGAACGCGCCTCCGGCACCAGGACGAACTCGAACGTGCCGTCGCGCTCGCGGATTCTCTGGGTCGTACCGGGCAGCAGGTTTCCCGAACGGTCGATGAAGCCGGTTTCATACAGCCCGGCCACCAAGTCGATGAACCCGGAGCCGCAGATGCCACGCGGCCGCGCGTTGCCCACCGTGCGGTAGTTTACGTTCCCTTCGGGGCTGATGAGCACGCGCTCAATCGCCCCGCGGGTCGCCTTCATGCCACACTTGACGCCGGAGCCTTCGAAGGCCGGGCCAGCTGACGCCGAGCAGGTGATCATCCAGTCCTGGTTTCCGATCACAATCTCGCCATTGGTACCGATGTCGACCAACATCCGAACGCGCTTGGCACGGTGCAGGCCCACCGCCAGAATGCCCGCGGTGATGTCTCCGCCCACCCAGCCGCCGATACAGGGGGCCCCGTAGAGCAGCCCACGTGGATTGATCTGGATACCGACCTCCACGGCGCGGATCGGTGGCGGGGTCGTCGAGGTTGCAACATAGGGCGACTTGCGGATGGAGCCAGGCTTCAGTCCCAACAACAGGTGAGTCATCGTCGTGTTGCCTGCGCAGGTGACGGCGGTGATGTTGTGAAGCGCGATGTGATTGCGCTCGACCAACACCGAGATCATGTTGTTGATATCGCTGGCAACGGCCTTCTGTAGCTCGTCGAGCCCACCGCGCTCGGCGTAGATAATGCGCCGCGTAACCTCCTCGCCCCAGATGCGCTGGGAGTTGTAAACAGCCTCGGCGTCCAGTTGCTTGGCCGTGTTCAGGTCGAGGAGGTGCGCCACGATCGTAGAGGTCCCCACGTCCACAGCGATCCCGTAGTTTCGGCCGGCGGTGTCACCGGGCTCGACCTGGAGGACTTCCAAAGTCCCACCGCGCCAGCCCAGGGTGGCTGTCGCCCGCCAATCGAAGTCGCGCAGTAGCTTGGGCAATGTTTTTATGACCTTGAGCCCCAGCTGCATGATGGAGGCCGGCCGGTGCCGGCGGATCTCGCGGAACAGCCGCGCCTGGTCCGCCAGGTTGTCTTCCAGAGAGGGAGGTGACAGTTCCAGCGGGAGCTTCTGCGTGAGGGGCGCGTGACGGAAGGCGACGGCTTCTTCGGCTGCCGGATGCAGCGCACGGAAGCGCTGCGCGTCCACGTCGATCAGGATCTGGATTCCCTCAGCCCGGGACTCCGGCGGGATCTCGACCTCCACGTCCCCCAGCACCTTCGTTTGGCAAGCGAGCACGTAGCCAGTTTGGATCTCTTCCCGGGTCAGCAGGCTCGTGGGGGCGGCTGCGATGTTTCCATCCCTGACGATGACGCGACACTTGCCACACAGACCTTCACCACCGCACAGGCTGGCCAGATCCGCGCCCGCGGCCTTGGCCGCTGCCAAAAGCGTCGTGCCTGCAGGAACACTCACCCGCTCGTCCTCCGGGCGGAAAGTTACTTGCACCCCTCTGCCTTCACCGGCTCGATCGACCATCTGTTAGTTCGCTCCCGGTTTCCACTCGTTCTTGAGAAAGCTCGGAATTCCCGCAGCTTCCTCAGGACCGACGACCACTTCCCAGCCCGATTCGTCCTCGACCTCGCCCTTCAGCACCGCCACCAGTCCGGGGATGATCAGCTTGTTGTGACTGACCTGTTCCATAATCCCGTAACCCTTCACCGCCTTGGCGATCTTCTCGCCGGTGAGCTTGTCATCGGCGTAGGCATTCAGCACCCCGAGCCCACCGGTGTCTACCACCGCGATGTAGGCGGGTACCTTGCTATTGGCCACCTCGCCCTCGACCGTGAAGTAGGTGAGCGCGAAGTTTGTCGTGACGATCACCGGCGACTCCGGGGTGGGCTCGCCCACCTGGTAGAGCTTGGCCTCGACGGCGTTCGGCACCTGCGGGTCGGTGAAGATGTTAAAGCGGGCCGTCAGCACCGGCAGGATCTGCCAGCGCTCCATCCCCTCCATCACGACCAGCAACCCGTACTTACAGACATAAATGACAGCCTGGAGGGCCTGTTGATAGGGGTCTTGGGTGTTCACGAACGACATGACGGGGTAGCCCAGCGGCCTGAAGGTTTTCTCCAATGTCAGCCGGCGAATCTGAGTCAGCTTGATCAGTCCATCTCGCTCATCCTTGATGGTTGGGTCCAAGACCAACTCCTCGACACCGAGCTGGTTGATCTCGGGGGTGAGCGCGGCCAACTCCTCGAGGCTTTCCGCGCGTACGGCCAGCGGTGCCTGAAACTGTTTGGCCAGCTCGGCCAGCTCCCGGTAGTTCTCCTGGGTGGCTGTGTAGAGCAGCGGCTTGCCCTCGGAGACGGTCTCCAGAGCGCCCTGCAGCGCCGCAGGATCGGGGCTCATGAGCACCAGAGGCAGCTGGGTCTTGCTGTGGGCCAGCTTGACGGCCTCGACGAACGTATCGGCATCCTGAGTCTGTTGAAGCGCGATCAGGTTGACCTGAACCTCTTTGCCGACGCGGATGAACTTCAGGTTGTTGATCTGCTCAACCTGGCTCTCGATCTCTTCAGAGTCTTTGACCCGGATGGCCAGCGCCGTAGGGCGGTGGAATTTATCCTCGTGTCTGAACAACACCGTTTCACCACCGATCTGGATGGCGTTGGGGCCTGCGCCGATGGTCACCGTGCGCATCGGGGGCGCGGCCGCCTCAGCCAGCGCTGTCTGGGCCTCTTCGGAGACGTGCGGACACCGTTCCAACCCCGCCTTCTTCGCCGCCACCTGCATAGCAAAGGCCATGCACGTGGGCAGGTTGCAGTCACCGCAATTGGTCTTCGGCAAGAGTTTATAGACATCAAGCGCGGTTAGCTTCGCCATGAGTTTCGTTCCTTTCCTATCAGCCCAGAATGGACTCCATGGCCAAGGCGGGGTGACCGACCTCCTGCAGGAATTCGAGCAGCTCCTCAACTGTGATGGCGTCGTTCTCCGTGGCGATCCGATCCAGCAGGTCGGGCTCGCCGATCTCCTGGAGTCGTTGCTCGAAGCGATCTCGCATCTCGTCTTTCAGCTCTTGTGGCATCCAGACGACGCGCCGGATCCCGTCCTCAGCCGATATGAACTTCTCACTGACCAAATACATCCGGCCCACACCCAGGAAGCCGGGGATCTGCACGCCGCCGCCGACCTCACCCGCCATCGTTGAAAAGGTCATGCCGATGGGTGTCATACCCAGGTACTCGCGGTTGACGACCATGACCCCATTGGTTTCCGGCAGCACGGCCACGATGCACTCAAAGCACCCACAGTTCTTAATCAAGATGTTATTGGCAAAGTAGCAGTGGATGTCCGCAAGGGTCGTGTTGTAGACATACTCGTAGCGCTCTTTTCCGGTGTTGTTCACAGTCTCAACAGCGGTCACGGCATCCAAGAAGTAGTCCGTCTCAAGCGCAGCTCGCAGTGGCTCGGCCTCCGGAGCGGCTTCTAACACTCTTTTCACATTGGCCGCCACGGGCCGCGAGCGACCTGACTTATAATAGTAGAGCGTGCTGGGGCTTAGAACCGCGCGACTAGCGGGCAACTGGGCCAAGGCCTGGCCCACGTAGTGCGGCAGCACTTCTTCCTGAGTTTTGTCGAGCTTGCCGTTACTCGACAGTTGACGGATGGCGACCAACACCGCTTGCTTTTCCGGGTGCCTGGCCGGGATAACTTCCGCGAACCTTCGAAGATTCGCCCCGTACATCACGATCTTCCAGACCGATCCCGATTTTTGCAGATTGCCCACAATACCCAACCGCCGCAACAAGAGCTGCAGATGGCGCGCGGCCCGCTCGTCGGAGATGCACAAGTACCCTTCAGCGACGTCCCACTTCCCCGCGTACCGGCGTAAGCGGACGCTGCCGTCGCCGTCGAAGACTCCAGCTAAGAAGGCCGCAATATGAGCTTCCGGTAAACTCACCAGCCGCCCCAGTTCCCATCGTCCTTGGCCATCGCGAACACCGAAGCACTCCGCCAGTACACCCAAAAGCGGGTTGTTGCCGGAGTATTGGAAACAGGGCTTGGTGGACGTGATCGTCCGGTCTTGCAGTACCGTTGGCTTGCCGGCCTTGACTTGTCTGGCCAGATAGCGGTCGGGAAAGAGCCGGGCGTAGATCTCGGCGAACTGCTGGCCTAACTCCAGATCGGTGTTGACGAAGTGGATGATGCGCTCATGGCGCCCCCGCGGCGTGATGCAGCCGTCAGAAGCTATCAAACCCAGCAGATAGAAGAGTTCAGAGCTCAAGACCTCTGGTAGCTGCATCCGAGATGAGCCGACCTGAACTGTCTTAATCCGCTTGCGGAGCGTCGCCCAGTCGAGATCCAGCGCTGAAGCGATCGCCCTGAGATCCCGCAAGGTGATCGAATGTCTGTAAGGCCTGAGGCCGAGCTGAGCGAGTGCTTTGACCAGCGATCCAAACCGATCCCTCAAGCGGCTGCTGAGTTCACTCAGCAAGCCAGGATCGGACACTCGGAAGTCCTCGGGCAGGAGATCGAGGACGGCGGGAAGCTGCCCCGGTAGAGAAAGTCTCTTGAGCGCAATCAGGCGCTCGCTCGGTTTGATTTGATCTGCCCGGACCCATTGGATGCCATCCACCCGATCGACCGCCAGCTCATGGTCTTTTGTTAAGATCAGTTGAGCCCCGGACTTCGTCTCTACTCGAATCAGCTCTTCAGGGGCATCAAAGCGCTGCAGAGCCACCAGCGGCTCCGGGCGAGCTTTGCCTTCGCGGAGTGTTAAAGCGGCTGAATGCCGGTATCGCTCGTCGCCCCTGTGTTTCTCGATGAATTCCCCAATGGGTGTGGGAACTCCGTCGATGATCAGTTCCATCTCTCCAACGACGCACGAGGTCTGCGGTTCCTGCATGATGGAGTACATCGTCACCCGCTCGACGTTACCGTTGGAAGCGTTTTGGACATACGCGTTGACGCCCTGCCATATGCCGAGCACCGGATCGAGCTGGGCGCCCTTGGGGATAGGCTGATTGGGTCCACGGGGGTCCATCTCTTGGGAAGCCTTGCAGTCGAGCCAGGTGTAAGCGCCACACAGGCCCAGCCGCTGCGGCGTCACCACGCAGACATGGTCAGGAGCATATGACTGGCATAAAATACAACTATAATACAGGTCCACATCCTCATCCTTCATGCCGGCCATGCGCTCGTCGCGCTCGTGATAGACCTGGCGCGCCTCGTTGAGAGGCTCCTGCATCTTCTCCTCGTCGGTGATGATCGCGACCTGCACCTTGTCGACGATGCCGCCGAACTCGTCCTTGAACTTGTGCACCAGGAGTTCCCCCAGGTGGTTAAGTCGAAAGCCCTTCTGATAAGCTTCCTTGCCAATGCGGTACCAGGGGATGTCCCGCTGGCCGATGTGCATCAGGCCGCTGGCGCAGCTGACGAACTTGTGAATACGGCGCTCGAGCACCGTCTCGAAGTCTTCAGTAAAGTTGCGACCCGCCACCTCAACGATGACACCCAGCGACATCGCCCCGCCTTCCTCGGCTTGATCGATATCAGGACCGATGAGCGTGACCTTCCCATCTTCGACCTCGTCCATCGGCCGGCCGCGCAGATATTCAAACGTCGTGGAGTACTTACTTCCGAACTGGACATACAGGTTTTCCTTGCGGACGCGCTCGCCCTCAAAGGCAGCACCATAGACGATGGGGATGGGAATCTTGGCCACCTTAAGCTTGAGGCCCCGCACCTCGATGGCCTTGCTCACGATCTTGTCGCGCGGCACGTCGGCGGCGACGTGTTCGTAGGTGCAGATCCCCCGGGGCAAGATCTCAGGGATAGCCGAGTCGGCGATCACAGGAAAGCCGAAGTTGATGGCGCCTGCAGCCGTGGCGTACTTCTGGTCGGAGAGCAACTGCTCCTTAGGGACCCCGGGGTCGGTGCTCAGCGCCAGCACGAAGGCGAAGACACGCTCTTTATTGTAAAGCAGGATCTTCCTTGCCGCCTCGAAGTCGCCGGGCTTGATGCCGCCAAAGGTCATGGCCGAGCGAGCGGCGAAGTTCAAGGCGTGGACGGCCGCGCTCACCTCCTTGCCGTAAGGGACGAGATAGGTGTCCCAGCCCATCTCTATACCCTCTTCGTCCAGTTGCTCGGCCATCGAGCGGCCGTTGGCGCTTCCGGCCATGAACACCAAGATGTTCTTCTCCTGGAACTCACGCGCCAGCTCCACGGCCTCTTGATTGGTCGGCAGCGCGCCTACGCAGGCGGCAAACCCCGGCATTCGGCCGTCCACCAACTTGATGCCCTGGGTTCTTAGAATAGCGTCATCGGTGAAGCCGATGAAGGGCGGCTCCGGCTCGTAGTCGGGATCGAGATATTTGAGCGCCTCAATGATCTCCTCAGCAATGAGCGTCGCGATACCGGCGTCCAGGGCATCGCCCAGATAAGGGAGCCAGAGCTGATCGGCTGGAGGGGGTGGCAGAAGTTTCTTCGCCTCTGCCAAGGCTGTCTCACAGTCCTGAAGCGTTTCGACCTTCAGGCCCAAAAACGCCAGGATCAGCGGCAGGTAATAGGCTGTGTTGGGATAGGAGATCTTCTCCTCCGGTCCGTGGGTTTCGATCGCCTGATGAAGCTGCTTCTCCGCCTCCGACACATAGTAGTGCGCACCGCGGATGGCCGCCGTGGCGATTATCTTTGACATGTTTCAAACCCCCTTAACCGACGAATTTCATTGTCTCAATCAGTTCACGGTATTCTTGCTCAGTGAATCGCTCGCTTTGGTCCTCGATGAGGGGCATGATCTCAGAGAAGTTGAGGGTATCTTTAAGCAACTGGCCCTTGACCTCCTTGACATTGGCCCCGTTGGCGACGAGCGAGCGGATGATTCCAGCACTCTTTATATCCCCGACAAGGACGAATCCCACCACCCGATTCCCTCGAAAGACGAACCGTTTGTAAACCTGGGGCGAAGGTCGTTCGATCAACTCCTCGTCGAAATCTTTCTCCCGCAGGCCGGCGAGTCCTGCCGAGATCACCGGTAGGTCGAAGAACTGGATCGAGTTCATCCCCATCGAGCCTTGGTAGATCGCTTCGCGGCCGGCCATGTTCAGCACAGCGATCCTTCCCTGCTCCACAGCACAGGGCCAGATCTGGTTGGTCCAGTACTCGTCGCGCACCAGGTCGTAGCTCTGGGCTACATCTCCAGCGGCGTAGATATTTTTGACGTTGGTCCGACAGTGCTCATCGATGAGTATTCCATAGTCGCAGCGGACTTGCGTCCCTTTAACCAGATCCATATTGGCGTACACACCCTTGCCCGCCACCACCAATTGGGCGGGGAACTCCTCCCCGGATTCCATCCGTACCCCCTCGACCCATCCGTCGCCGAGGATCACTGCCGCCCGCATCCCCGTGGCAACGTTGATCCCATGCTCCTCGAGCAACTCACGATAGATCGCGGCCGCCCCGGCATCGACCATCTGGGACAGGAGGTGGGGTGAGCCGACGGCCACCGTGACATCCATCCCCCTTGCCTTGAGGCCAACGGCGACCTTGAGCCCCACCAGTCCGCCGCCGAGGACGAGGGCCTGGTTGAGCTCCGGCAAGGCCCTCAGGATCGTCTTGGCATCCTCGAGTGTCCGGAAGCCGAGCACCCCGGGCTGATCCCCCCCCTCGATCCCGGGAAGCTTGGGTGACGCCCCGGTAGCGATGAGCAGATTGTCGTATTCCAGTTTCTCACCGGTGTCCAACATCACTCGGTCGGCCTCCGGCTCGACACGGACTGCCCTATGGCCAAGCAGAGCCTCGATCCGGTTCTGCTCGAAGAAATCAGAGGGACGGTAGGCCAACCGCTCTTCAGGAAGCTCTCCGGCGAGAAGGTAAGAGATCAACGGGCGAGAATACAACGGGTTCGGTTCATCGGAGATCATGGTGATCTCGCAGGTGGGATCCTCCTGCCGCAGGGTCTCGGCTGCGCTGATCCCAGCGGCTGAGGCGCCGATGATCACGTGTTTCATGAAGCCACCTCCTTGAGCGGGATGACTGACTTCATCAGTTCCTCCTGGAACTCTTCAAATGTCCCGACGAACAGTGCGTTGGTCGGGCAGGCCTCGACGCAGGCGTAGCGGGCGCGCCCGGTACGCCCGGCGCGATCCGGGCAGAGATCGCATTTGAGAGCGGTCTGCTGGGGCGTGATTCCACCGTGGGGGCAGGCCATGATGCACATCCAGCACCCTATGCACTTGTCGGCGTCACAGACCGTCTCCCCGCCTTCCTTGTGCATAGCACCGGTGATGCAGGCGTCCACACACGGGGCAGGATCGCAGTGGTAACAGCCGAGTGACAGGACCACGCCGCCGATCGCCACACGATAAGGCTCGGTTCCCACGAGCTGCACTTCACGCCGCGGTGGCCCCAGCTCCCCGGCCGAGACGGCCTGGAACAGGTCCTTTGATGGAGCATGCTCGACCGCACAAGCCAGCTCGCAGGCCCGGCAACCTACACATCGTCGTGGATCACAAAATAAGCGTTCCATCGATATCTCCCGTTATTATTATGGTGCATCTGAAGATGCCAAGCCATGATCTTTTCTAGGAAAAACCCTGAGATAAATCATCTCAAAAGTTAATCATTATCAATTTTTAGCTTGCGATCGCGTCTGGAGGGCGTTTAAGATCGCGCGAGCTTGGGCAGCCAGTTCCGGGTCTTGTAACGGCATGCCGGTACGGGCCGCTTGACGCACGGCCGGGCTTTCCGGCAAGAGCGCGAGCAGCTCGATGGCACTCAGGTTCTGGTTGATGAACTGGGCGTCCTCCGGCTCGCGGATCTTATTGCCCACGGCGTAGAGCCGGTGGAGTCCGATCTCGCCTGCTAGCTTTTGGATTCGGTGAGCCGTCTCCAGGCTGCGGCGATCGGGCTCGACCACAATCAGCAGTGCGTCAACGCCTTGCGCGGTCGCCCGCCCCAAATGTTCCAGGCCGGCTTCGAGATCGACGATCATCCACTCATCGCGCGCGAGCATGAGGTGCTGCAACAGGCTTCTCAAGAAGGCGTTCTCCGGACAGGCACACCCTGCGCCCCCCTGACGAATCCCGCCCATGACCAGGAGTTGAACCCCCTGATGCTCGACCGAAAAACGTTCAGGGATGTCGTCGACACGGGGATTGAGCCGGAAGAAGCCCTCTAGCGCTCCCAGGCGTTCCTCAATGAGGTCCTTCAGCTCGACGAGAGGCGTCGGCATCTCGGGCAAGCCCAAGGCCAGAGCCAGATTAGGGTTGGGATCAGCATCGACGGCAAAGACCCGGTAACCTTGGATCGCCGCCTCGCTCGCCAGCAGGGCGGCCAGTGTCGTCTTACCGACGCCTCCTTTACCGCTGATCGCAATTTTCATGGTTTCAGTCCTTAGGCGTCGGACAGCGTCGGCTGTCCGTCTCCGTCAAGGTACGTAGGTGATCTTTGCGATGAGCCCCAGGCCGAAAGCCAGGCTGGCCAGACCCGCCGAGCAAGTGATGACCTGATGAGCGCGTTTGAGCACCGGTGAGGACGACCGCGCTGCCCAGACGATCGGGAGTCCCAGAACCAAGCTCACTAATAGCATGCCACCGATCGAACCAACGCCAAAGACCGTGATGTACAACAGCCCCCCCATGATTGAGCGAACGGTGCTCAGCACCAGGAGCATCAGCGCAGCGCTGCCTGCCAACCCATGGGTCATCCCCACCAGCAACGGCTTCCAGCCGAAGCGCTGCGGATGCTCATGGTCGTGCTGGAGATCGCGTGCGTGGCTATGGAAGTGCACGTGCTCCAGCGCACCGTGGCGGTGGGGATGCAGGTGCAGGCGTCGACGGCGGAGCCTCCAGAGCGTGGTGGCTCCTAACAGCACCAGTACGATGCCGACGAGGAGCTCCCCGGCCTGTGCCAAAGACTCTGGAATGGAAAACTTCCCGAAGAGCACAACCAGACCGACCAGTCCCAGCGTTGCGGTGTGCCCCGCGCCCCAGAAGATCCCAATGAGCGCCGCTTTCGTCAGATTGCGGGTTTGAGCGACGATGGTCGAGACAGCAACGACGTGATCGGCGTCCAGCGCGTGCCTCAGCCCCAGCAAAAAGCCCAATCCTAAGATGGTCCAAAGCGACTCCATGGAGTCTCCTTTTTAAGCTGCTCGCTGCAAGTCAATTAGAAGAGCCCGACGACCTTGCCCTCTTCATTGAGGTCGACCTTCATGAAGGCGGCCTTGCTCGGCAGCCCGGGCATGGTGCGCATCTCGCCGCACAGCGGGTACAGGAAACCGGCGCCCACCGAGGCGCGCACATCGCGGATAGGCAGCGTGTATTCCTTAGGAACACCTTTTAGATCCGGATCGTGTGACAGCGACAGGTGGGTCTTGGCCATGCACAGGGGAATCCTGTCATAACCCAGCCTGGTGTAGAGGTCGATCTTCGCCTCGGCCTCGGGGGAGTAATCGACCCCCTCAGCACCGTAAACTTTGGTGGCGATCGTCTCGATCTTCTCTTTGATCGGGATATCCAATGGATAGAGGAAGTCGAAGTTGCTCGGCTTCTCACAGGCCTCGACGGCGGCCTCGGCCAGCTTTGCGCCCCCCTCACCGCCGTTGGCCCAGACGGTCGACTCCACCGCCGCCTCGGCCCCGAATCCTTCGGCCGCTTTACGCACCAGCTCGACCTCGGCATCGGTGTCGGTGGGGAAGCGGTTGACGGCCACCACCACGGGGATCCCATACTGCTTGGCGATGTTGATATTGGCCTCCAGGTTGACCAGCCCCTTCTCCAATAACTCCAGGTTCTCCTCGGTATAGGCCCGATCGAGCGCCCGCCCGGGCACGACTCTGGGTCCGCCGCCGTGCGTCTTGAGCGCGCGGATGGTAGCGACCATCACCACGCAGTTAGGGATCAACTCAGAATAGCGGCATTTGATATCGAAGAACTTCTCCATGCCACAGTCGGCCCCGAAGCCCGACTCGGTGACCACGTAGTCGGCCAGTTTCAAGGCGATCTGATCGGCGACGATCGAGCTGTTCCCGTGGGCGATGTTGGCGAACGGCCCGGCATGGACGAACGCCGGTGAGCCCTCAAGCGTCTGCATCAGGTTGGGCATGAGCGCGTCCTTCATGAGCACGGTCATCGCCCCGGCCACACTCAGATCCTCGGCCGTGATCGGATTGCCGGCCCAGTCCATGCCGATCACGATCCGGTCCATGCGCTCCCGCAAATCTTTGAGGCTGGTGGCCAAAGCCAAGATCGCCATCACCTCGGAGGCGACGGTGATATCGAACCCCGCCTGCCGGGGCTGGCCGTCTACCCTGGTCCCCAGGCCGACGATGATCTGGCGCAGCGCACGGTCGTTCACATCCACCACGCGGTTCCAGGTGACGGAGTAAGGGTTGATGTTCAAGAACTTGAGCCCGCGTTCCTCCCAGCGCTTCTGACCGTAGTTCCGCTCGTGCATGAGGCGAGCGTCGATCGCCGCGGCCAGCAAGTTGTGCGCTGCCCCGACGGCGTGAATGTCGCCGGTGAGATGCAAGTTGAAGTCCTCCATCGGGATGACCTGGGAGTAGCCGCCGCCAGCGGCCCCGCCCTTGATGCCGAAGGTCGGCCCCTGAGACGGCTGACGGATGCAGGTGAAGACGTTCTTGCCGATGTAATACAACCCTTGGGAGAGGCCGATCGTCGTCACCGTCTTGCCCTCGCCTAGCGGTGTGGGTGTGATGGCCGTTACGTCGATATATTTTCCATTGGGCTGATCGGCCAAGCGGTCGCGGATCTCCAGGTGGACCTTAGCTTTGTATCTCCCATAGGGCTCCAGCTCGTTCTCCAAGATACCCACCTCGCCAGCGATCTCCGTGATCAGCTTGAGCTTCGCCGCCTGCGCGATCTCCAGATCGCTTGGGACGTTTGCCATATTGAATCTCCTCCTTGCGGATTTCGTTTTAAGGATTCGTTCAATCGCCCGGTGCGGACGCCCGCAGGCCGGCCTGCTCGACGATCTGGGGCACGGCCTCCTCCCACTCAATCGCCATGATGTGCACCCCAGCTACGCCTTGGATCTCCCTGAGCTGCTGAATGATCTCCACGCAGATCTCGATTCCCTCCCGGCGCCAGACCTGGGAGCGAGCCTGCTTGTCCTCAATGCCTTCGCCAGCGGTCTTCATGCGGGTCACCAGCACGTCGGGCACGTCCAAGCCGGGGACGTTGTCACGCATGTATCTTACGGCACCCGGCGTCTTGATCGGGCTCACCCCAGCCAGAATATAAACCCGATCCAGCAGGCCCAAGTCGCCGGCATGCTGAACGAACTCCTTGAACCGAGAGATATTATAGACAATCTGTGTTTGGATGAACTGCGCGCCTGCTTCAACCTTCTTCTTAAGCCGCAGTGCCCGAAATTCATAAGGCGGCGCAAACGGGTTTGCCACGGCACCGATGAACATCGCCGGCTGCTCTCCCACCAGCTCATCACCGGACAGGAACCGGCCCTGATCGCGCATCCGCCGCACAGTCGAGATCAAGTGCGTGGAGTCCAGATCAAAGACACCCTTGGCTTGCGGGTGATTGCCAAATGACTGATGATCCCCGGTCAGACATAGGACGTTACGAATGCCTAGTGCATATGCGCCGAGGACATCGCTCTGCAGGGCGATTCGGTTCCGATCGCGACAGGTGATCTGGAAGACCGGATCAAGCCCGAGGGTTTTCAAGATGGTGCAGGCAGCCAAACTGGACATGCGCGTGACGGCCGTTTGGTTGTCCGTGACGTTTATGGCGTCGGCCCAGCCCATCAGAAGCTCTGCTTTGGTTTCGATGACCTGGCGGTCAGCGCTCTTGGGCGGGCCGAGCTCCGCGGTCACCACGAACTTCCCCGATTCAAGCGCGCCCTTCAGGTTGCTCTCGATCGCTATCGCTGCTGCTTCCGTAGCCATCGCTTACCCCTCCAACAGCATGTCCTGGCGGACGCGGCGGCGTGGGCCGCCGTGCCGATCCGTTGACCAGTCCTTGGCCGCCAGCCGTTGTTCCATCCGCTCCAACTGGTCCAGCTGTGCCAGACGCTCATAGATCATCACCCAGGCACAGCGGCGCGGCTCGTCCCCCACAACCTCGCAGGTCCCATCGGCGCGCACGCCCCCACAGGGGCCGTTTAACAGATTTTTGGCGCAACGTGCGATCGGACAGATACCGCCGGTCAGGTGCAGAATACAGTTCCCGCAACCGGCGCACACCTCGACCCAGACGCCCTGGCGCTCGACCTCGCCGAAGAATTTTGTATTCAGAGCAGGCAGGACCGGAAGCGCGAAGCGCTCAGCCAGCTTATTGACCCCGACCCCACAGCCGAGCGAGAGCACCGCCTCATGCTCCCGGATGGTCTCAGCCCAAGGGTCGAGAAACTCACCATCGCACTGGCGCTTGACCGCGTCTTCCAGGATCTCGATAGGCCGGCCCTGCGTCTGGCGGGCCAATCTGACCGCCGAGGCCAGAAGCTGCACCTCCTTCTCGCCACCGGCCATGCAGACGGCCACGCACGACTGGCACCCCAGGAACCAAACCTTATTATAAGGCTTCAACATCTCCAGGATTTCTTTCATCGGCTTCTGATCGGCGACGATCATGACGATGGCCTCCCTTCCTGTTGCGCTTTTATGTCTATGTCGCTGCTCATGAGCTTCACTGGTTTGCCAGCCGGCGACGGTCCGAGCCGCTTAATGCTCTCGGTCATCTCGCGGGCGATCTGCACGAAGCGGTCGCCTTCGGCCGCGCTCAGGTTGAAGAACTCCAGCCGCGCCGGCTCGATCCCCAGCTCTTGCAACAGTTCCCTGACGTGGGCAACGCGCCTTTTGGCCCGCAGGTTCCCCGAGATAAAGTGGCACCCCCCCTCCAAACAGCCGGCGACGAAGACACCGTCCACACCCCACTCGAACGCCTTGAGCAGGTAAACGGTGTCGAGCTTGCCGGTGCAGGGGAGACGGACAATATGCACGTTGGCCGGATAGTTCAGGCGCAGGACGCCGGCCAGATCTGCGGCGGCAAACGCGCAGTAATGGCAGCAGAAGGCCACGATCCTGGGCTCAAACCCGTTGGTTTCCTGGTGGTCCATCGTGTTCACCGCCCTGCTGTAAGGAGCTCCGCGAGCATCGAGATCTCCTGTCGGTCTTCGAACTGCTGGAGCTGGATCGCCTTGGCCGGACAGTCGGCGGCGCAGATCCCGCAGCCCTGGCAGCGCGCCGGGTCGATCACCGCGATGCCCTCTCCGTCAACGGAAATCGCACCGTAGGGGCATTCGCGCAGACAGGTCAGGCACGACGTGCACTTTTCGCGATCTACGATGGCCACAACCCCGCCCGCTTCCAGATGGGACTTTGACAAGATTGTCGCGGCCCGCCCGGCCGCAGCTTGGGCCTTGGCGATCAACTCGAGGATCGTGTTGGGTGCATGGCTCAGCCCACAGACGAACAGGCCGTGCGACGCAAAATCCACCGGCCGCAGCTTGATGTGCGCCTCGGAGAAGAAGCCGTAGGCGTCAATCGGGACCTTGAACGTCTGGCTCAGCGTCTCGGTCATAGGATCAGGCACCACGCCGGTGCTCAACGCCACAAGATCGGCCGGGATTCTTATATCCTGCCCGAGCCGCGCGTCTCTCACCGTGACAAGAATCTTTCCATTTTGACACTCGACCTGCGACGGCTCCTGTTCTTCGTGCCGGATGAAGACGATGCCACGCTCGCGGGCCTCCCGATAGAGATCCTCCAAAAGCCCGTAGGCCATCATCTCGCGGTAGAGCACATAGACGCGCCGCTCCGGATCGTTCGCCAGCGCCAGCGCGTTCTTGATCGCTTCACCACAACAGATCCGTGAGCAGTAGGGGCGTTGTGCGTCGCGCCCCACACATTGAATCATCACGACTGTTTTCTTATCCTGAAGCGCCTGTGGCTTCTGGTGGATCATCCGTTCCAGTCCCCGCTGGGTGAGGATGCGCTCGTCGCGGCCGTAGAGATATTCTTCTGTCTGGTGCTCGCCACCCTCCAGTGCCACGACGACGGCGCCGTGCTCCAGGGTCGTCTCGCCCTCGGGTGTGCGCAAGCACGTGCGAAAATTCCCCACAAAACCTGAGAACTCCACGATCTCAGATTCCATAAATAGCCGGATGCGCTCGTGCGCCCGGACGCGTTGAATCAGCTCGTCCCGCAACCCCTGCACATCAGTGCCCTCCGGCGTGCGGTAGACGCGCTTCAGATCATCGCCCAGCTCCCCACCGTGCGCGACCAGATACGTTGAAAAGCCTTGATCGGCCAACGTCAACGCCGCGACCATCCCCGACATCCCCCCACCAATCACCAACGCGTTCGCGATGATCGGGACCTTCTGGAGGTGTAAGGGTTTGAGGTGGCGCGCCTTGGCCACGCTCATCCGCACGAGCACCTTCGCCTTATCGGTGGCCTGTTCTGGCTGATCTGGGTGCACCCAGGAGCACTGTTCACGGATATTGACCATCTCAAATAAGAACTGATTGAGCCCGGATTCGCGGATCGTGTCTTGAAACAGCCCCTCAAGGTTCCGCGGCGTGCAGGATGCCACCACAATGCGGTTCAAATTTTTCTCTTGAATGAGCTGCTTGATATATTTCAGGTTGTCCTGGCTGCAGGCGTAGAGGACGTTTTCGGCGTGAACGACGCCCGGTAGTGTCGCAGCACGCTCAGCCACAGCTTTCACATCGACGACGCCGGCAATGTTGCTGCCGCAATGACAGATGAAGACGCCGATGCGCGGTCCTCCGTCCACGGCCAGTTCTTCAGGGTATCGTTTCTCCTGTATGCAGGTTCCACATGCTGGGGCGAGCAGCTCACCCGCGGCCGCGGCCGCCGCGCTCGCCTGGATGATCACCTCCGGGATGTCTTTAGGTCCGGTCGCAACGCCGGTGGCGAAGATCCCCAGCTGGCTCGTCGCCACCGGATTCGAATCAGCAGCCTTGATGAACCCATGCGCGTCCAGTTCGACCCCCAGTCTCTGTGCCAGATCCTGCCCTTTGGGGTGTGGCTGCAGACCCACCGAGAGCACCACGAGGTCGAACTCCTCTTCCTTGAACTCACCAGAGGCGTCCCGGTAGCGGATGAGCAGGTTTTTCGTCTCTGGGAACTCGATCACCTGGGAGATCAGCGAGCGGACGTAACGAACGCCCTGGTCTCTGGCCCGCTGCACCAACTGCGAAAAACCCTTGCCATAGGCTCGCAGGTCCATGTAGAAGATCGTGGGCTCGATCTGAGCGTCGTGCTCCTTCGCGACGACGGCCTCTTTGGTGGCATACATGCAGCAGACGGCGGAGCAGTAGCTCAGATGTCTCAAGTCACGGGAGCCGACGCACTGAATCCAGGCGACCTTCCTTGGAGCCCTGGCGTCGGAGGGACGGAGAAGGTGCCCGCCTGTAGGGCCGGAAGCTGACAGCAGCCGCTCGAACTGGAGGGAAGTGACCACGTTGGTGTAACGACCGAAGCCGTACTCACCTAACGACTGCGCGTCATAAGCCTTCAAACCCGTGGCCAAAATGACCGCGCCCACCTCGATCTCCCTAACCTCCGGCTCCATCTGGTAATCGATGGCCTTGGGTTCGCAGACCTCTGCACACAATCGGCAATCGGAGCAAACGGAGCAGTGCAGACACCTGAGCGCCTCCTGATATGCCTGCGCCTCGCTCAACCCCAGATGCACCTCCTCAAACCCAGTGATCCGGCGCTCGGTGTTCAGCTTCGGCAGCTGCGCCCGCGCTTGTACCGGCTCCCCGGCCGTATCCACCT
>JBHIAO010000039.1:0-22745 GCA_046758565.1 Anaerolineae bacterium | reverse complement strand
GGGATCATTACGACGACAGACATCTTCCACTTGGTGGTCCGGATGTTGGCGGAGCAGGAATACCAATAGCGCTGACTGGCCTGGCTATATTGACACCTCCGTGGGTGGACACGTACGAGCCGGCGAGAGCTTTCTCGATGCCGGCATCGCGGAGATGGAACAGGAACTGGGGTTGGCGGCGGACAACCTCGCGTTGTGGCTGGTTGGCGGGAAGCTGACGCAACTTGGCGAACCCTACGAACGCACCGACTACCGTCCCGGCACTCCCCCCTTCCGGAACAGCGTGGAACGTTAAACGTGGGCGCCGGTCCACCAGCCCAGGATCGCGCCGTAGATAATGTGGCTCAAAGCGAAAAGCGCTGGATTGGTGTTGTTCACCAGGAGCGGGTCAACAATCGGTAAGACGAGGAACAACGCCAGAAACCAGATGATTAGTGCATAGACAATGCCATATAGGCCTAACGTCACGCGCGGTAGACTAGCCGACAGCAGGCCGAATAGTCCCCCCAGGCCGGCCGACACCACCGTGTGAATCACCAGCCCACTCAGAATCGGCGTCAGATCAAAGGCACCGACGTTGTTAATGGCGCGCGGGCCCAATACAAACCCGCCGATTAGCTTCACCGGCATCCACAGGCCAGGGCCCCTCAACAGACTCGCCGACATGGAAAACGCCGCCATGGCCAAGCCGCCGAGA
Organism: Anaerolineae bacterium; assembly: GCA_046758565.1. Taxonomy (GTDB): domain Bacteria; phylum Chloroflexota; class Anaerolineae; order Epilineales; family JAANWY01; genus JBHIAO01. Next base: position 22,048 of record JBHIAO010000039.1, on the reverse strand, counting down.
AGACCGCCGATTATACCGTTTGGGAACCGATCTGACCACGACGACAAGGCCATCGCTCGGGCAGTCTATCGCGCACCGTTACCGTTATATCGGGCCAGGACAATGGAGGCGTTCTGTCCACCCAGCCCGAAGGAGTTGGACATGGCGATGTTGACCTGCACCTCTCGCGCCTTCAGCGGAACATAGTCCAGGTCACAGTCCGGATCAGGGGTTTCCAGATTGATGGTCGGATGAACAATGCCGGTTTGAATCGTCTTGATGGTCGCGATGGCCTCAGCCGCGCCGGCCGCGCCCCACAGATGTCCAATCATGGACTTGCTGGAGTTGATAACGATTTCATAGGCATGATCGCCCAGCACTTTCTTGATGGCCATGGTCTCGGCCACGTCACCCAGCGGGGTACCGGTCCCATGGGCATTGATGTAGTCCACATGCGACGGATTGACCCCGGCGTTCTTCAGGGCGGTGCGCATCGCACGAGCTGCCCCTTCGGCTTCTGGGTCGGGGGCGATCAAGTGATAGGCGTCATTGGACGCACCGTACCCCAAGACTTCAGCATAGATTGGAGCACCACGCTCCAATGCATGGCTGAGACTCTCCAGAATCAAAATACCGCACCCTTCGGCGCCGACGAAACCATCCCGGTCCGCATCGAAGGGTCGGCTGGCCTTTTCTGGCTCGTCGTTCCGCATTGAGTACGCCCGACCCACGGCGAACAGTGCCAGGCCCAGTTCGCTGAGGCCTGCTTCCGTGCCACCGGTGATCATCATCTTCGCATCCCCACGCCGGATGACCTCGGCCGCCTCACCGATGGCCTGTGTGCCGGCTGCACATGCGGTGGCGCACGTGTTGTTATACCCGACAAACCCGAAGACCTTCGCGACGTGGAAAGACGCCATATTGGGAGGGAGCATCACGACGTAGAAGGGTGATAAGCGCATCCCACCTTTCTTGATCATCGTGTGGACGGCCTTGTGTGTGACTTCAAGACCGCCTATCCCACACCCGAGCAACACGCCGGCATCTTCGCGCCGCAGTCCATTAACAGGGAGGTTCGCATCCTCGAGGGCCATCCGCGCGGCAGCAACAGCAAATTGGCTGAAACGCGCCAAGCGGCGGGCTTCCTTGCGATCCATGAAATCCCGTGCGTCAAAATTGTTAATGAGGCCGGCAATCTGAGTGGGATACGCGCTTGGGTCAAAATGGGTGATGCGGCTGATCCCTGACCGTCCCTCAACCAACCCATCCCAGAACTCGTTGATGAACAGACCCAACGGTGTAATAGCGCCCAGCCCGGTAACAACGACGCGCTGTTCCGGTGGCCGGCTGGCTACCAGCGCTTCCCCACAGCGCATGCAAAACCCGGCGATTTCAGGGTTTTCCATGCCACAGTCAACACAAACCCGTATCTCTGCCACCATGTGTTTCTCCCCTTCCAGTTATGGGCCTACTGGCTGCTCCATGACCACGGACTGCAACGTCGAAGAATCTCCGGGATGGAGCTATGGAGCTGGACCAGGTGCGTGGTAGCCTACACCTGGTACGTCTGGCCCTCTACGGCCAGCATCACTCTGTCGCCAAAGGTTCTCTCTGCCTCTGCGCGCCGGCGCACGTCATCAGCACCACACAGAAAATGTGTCAGCATCAGCCGTTTGACGCCAGCTCGGGCCGCGACGACACCGGCTTCCGCCGCTGCCATGTGACCCCGATCCTGGGGCGCCAGGTCGCGCGCTAGGAACGCCGCCTCACACAAGAACAGATCGCCGGCACGCGCCAGATCCTCAATGGCCTGACACGGCCCCGTGTCTGCAGAATATATCAACACACGACTGGCCGATTCGATGCGCATTGCATACGTGGGAATATAGTGCTGAACCTGACGGAAGTGTATTACTGCGTCGCCGATTTGCACCGAGCCGTCAGGCGGATAGCTTCGCACACGAAACGCGTCGGCGAAGAAGTCCAGGCCGGCATCCGAGTAGAGTCCGGCCAGGAGCCCCAATCGGGCAGGATCATCTGGGGGCAGGTAGAGTGCTGGCCGATCTACAGTCGGGCCACCTGGTCCATATCGAAGGCCATGGTAATATGGCAGCAGGTCGAAACAGTGATCGGCGTGCAAGTGCGAGATAAGAACCGCATCGACGTCGGGGAGTTCACAAATCTGGCGCAGCTTTCCCACGACGCCAGACCCGCAATCCAGCAGGAGCCTGGCCTCCGGTGTCTCGACAAGATAGCCGGAGCATGCACCGCCGGGGTTTTGTACCCACGGACTGGCGCCGAGTACGGTTAATTGCATCAGTCATCAATATCCAGTGATCAGTCATCAGTAAAAAGTCATCAGCAGCAAAAAACTGATCACTGATAACTGATCACTGGCCGCTGCCGGCGTTCGCGGGCCAACCATACCAGTCCCACCGGTCTGGCGGCCACAGCGAGACCCATACCCGTCCAATGATCAGATCATTGCTCACACTACCCCATACGCGAGAATCGCCACTGTGGTCTCGGTTATCGCCCAGCAGGAAATAGTGATCGGGCGGTATCACCGTTGGTGGGAAGGGACGCATACCCACGTTGGGGTGGTAGTATTCCTCGATTTGTCGGCCATTGATGTATACGCGACCACCACGCAGCTCAATCATCTCACCTGGCAGGCCGACGATGCGCTTGATGAGTTTCTCTCGCGTCCCTCTCGGTGACTTGATCACGACGATGTCACCACGTGCTGGCTCTCCGAATCGATATGCCAGCTTGTTGACCAGCAGACGCTGGCCATCCATCAGGTTAGGCTCCATGCTTTGACCCTCAACAACGGTGTTCTGCACCGTCGCCTGCAACAGCACAAAGAGGAACAGGGCCATTGCCCCCGCCTCAACGATATCGCGCAGAAGCCGAAGCAAGGGCTTGTACCAGGGGGAAGCCGTGTGTTCGTCAATCGATTCGTCGGCAGGTGTTTCAAGCCCGAAGTGTTCGTCGTTCACCGTGAGCTAGCCTCCGATAACTTCTCGAACTGCCTGAATGTTGGGTCCTGGCGTCGTAATTGGCGCAACGCAGCCGGCACCAATCACCACGCGCCGTCCGCCCGTCTGATCGACGGCGTCCGCTGCCTGCGCCCGAACCTCGTCAGGATGGCCGCTCGCCAGCACCTCCTCAGTGAGTCCCCCAACCACGGCACCATCGAAACGTGTCAGCGCCTCGTGAAGGGATGGGCCGGCAATTCGGGTATGCCAGTTCACGGCATCAACCGGGTAGTTCTGCACAGGCAAGTCGAAGTATATGTCATCTCCGTGAATGTGCAAGAGCAGGAAACTGGTGCGGTCTCGTACAGCGTTCAGTACACGTTGATCGTATGGAATGCCCCATGCCTGAAACTGCTCGATGTCGGCCATGTCCGGCTGCGCCATCTGAGTGGCGAAGAAGAGGCCAGCGGCGCCGGCCTCCAGCGACGCCAGGGCAAACGCCGTGGTCACCTCCGTAATGACACCCATCGCGTGCCGCAGTTCATCAGATAAGTCCGCCATTGCAGTGGCCAGGAACTCACCCATGAGACTGGCGGCAACGTTGAAAGGGCTGAAGATTGTCTGGACAACCGGCACGTCATCGTCGAGCAACTTTCGGAGCTCTCGCAGGACCTGAAGTTCGCGACCGTAAACGCCCTGAGTGACATCAAGCGGCTTGAGGTTTTCCAATGCCTGCCGGCTCTGTACCGGTCGCGACAGGACCGTTCGCGTCCCGTGCAAATTGCCTCGCGGCCGGTATTCGAAGGTGGCGCCCCAGTCCTCAAAGTAGTATCCGCTGGTGGGCGTGACTTTGACAAAGTCCCAATCCCACTTCTTCTGCCAGTCCGCCACGGCCCGAGCCAACCCCCAGGCTGTCTGATCCTGCTCTGGGAAGTGCCGCCACAGGGCCACGGGCGGACGATCAACTTTCTCGCCGTTCAACGCAGCAAACACACGCTCTCGCTTCTTCACCGTTCCTCCGCTCCACAATACACCCTCGTGTCAATGACCCACGTATTCTATCAGAAACCAGCGAATTTGGCAAAGACGACCGGCGCGCCCCCCACAGTTCGCACCAATGGATGTTTGTACTATAGGATGTCTGCGGCTGACTCACGGTCGAGGAACAGGCGAGCGTGCGGCGTCTGGCGCAAGATTGAGGCAGGACAGGCAGTGCTGATGGGCCCGAGGAGTGTCTTGCGCACTGCTTCGACTTTGCGCCTTTCGGGCGCGATGCATAACATCTTCTTCGCAGCTCGTAGCGCGGGGATGGTCAGCGTGATCGCGTGGGTCGGCACCTCATCCAATGAGGGGAAGTGCCCCTCCCCCACCTGTTGGCGGCGGCTCGCTTCGTCTAGCGCGACCACCTTCACCCACACCGGGTCGTTGAAGTCGGCGACCGGTGGGTCGTTGAAGGCCAGGTGACCGTTCTCGCCAATGCCCAGACAGCAGAGATCGGCTGGATGAGCACGCAGCAGCAGCTCGTAGCCTCGGCAGGCGGCCTCCACATCGCCGGCATGGCCGGGTACGGGGTAAAAAGTGCCGACAGACACATGATCGAGGAGATGCCGACGCAGGAAGAGGGGAAATCCAGCCGGGTGGCCTGGGGACAAGTCCAGGTATTCGTCCAGGTGAAAAACGTTTACCGAGGGCCAGCGGATGCCGGGCAGCTCACGCAAGGCGTGCAGGAAAGCGAGTTGCGAGTTGCCGGTAGCGAGGATCACATTGGCCACGCCCCGCTCAGCGATGGCTTGATCGATGATGGCTGCCGCTGCTTCGGCGGCAGCCCGGCCTAGCGTCTCATCGTCGGGGTAGACGCTGACGGCTAGTTGACCGTAGATGGTTTCGCGCAAAGGGTTGACTGTCATGGCACTCTCCTAAACCGGCCACCGGGGCCAGGGCTTCGTCCGCGAGGGAGCACCACCGTTAATTGCCAGGTATGCCATTACTGAAGATCATAGTATGGGTTCGACAGCCCGTCAAGTGATTGCGACGCGCCTTAACCCCTTTGATACCCCATCTTTGCCATGCTATCCTGGTCAAAGAGGCGAACATCCTGACTCGTGACCTGGATCTGCGTGCCACAGAAGACGACCCCGATAGGCTCGACCGCCACGCACCATCACGTTGTGTGCCGTCAGGTCGCCTGGCGGCGGCGGATCGACGAATACATTAGAGGGCGTCAAAGTAATACGCAGCGGGCCGGCGTCAAAAATCGAGCGGCGGGGGGGGAAGCCGCTCGCTGCCCGCATGACGCCGGCCCGCGGCCCTAATCCTACCCTCCCAACATTACGACCAACATTGCGCCGAAATCAGACCGGCAGACCATGTCAGGAAGCTGTCAGGCAAGGCAAAAGAAATGGCCGGCAAACGAAAGATGTAAGACCCGGACGCAAGTTGACATCAGATCATAAGACGAACTACGTTGGATCACTCGGGAGGACAGCATTGGTATCGGATCAAACCCGTATACTTGTAGTAGATGGCGCAAACGAAATTGCTACCGCCCTGGCCGAGATACTGGAAAACGAAAGCTATCGTATCGATACCGTTTGGAGGGGAGCGGATGCACTGGTCAATGGGGAGCAGACGACCTATGACCTGGTCCTGCTAGACCTGGAAGTTGAGGACTTCGATGGGGTCGAGCTAATCAGACGCGTCCGGGAGGTGTGGCCAGACACAGCGATCATCGTAACGACACAGCGTCCCACGGTAGCTTCGGCAATTGCGGCAGTGCGGCATGAGATCCACGACTACGTCATCAGGCCTTTTGCGTCCGATGAGCTGAAACGAGCGGTGGTACAGGGGGTGGCAAAGACGCGACGCGCCAGACGAGACAAGCGTTTGATCATCCGGCTCAAAGACCTCATCCAGCTCGTGGATGGTGAGGAGTCAGCAGGAACAGACTACGACGGCTCCTCTACATCGAGCAGCAGTTCGAGTGAGATGCAGGGCAAGGGCATGCTTCAAGCTCGCGATATCATCATCGATCGTCACCGGCGCAGGGTCCGTCGAAATGGGAAGTGGGTCAGCCTGACGCCAACCGAGTTCAACTTGCTGACGTATCTCGTAAGCCGTGCTGGTGAAGTCCAAGGCTACCGCAAGCTAGTCAGCGAAGTGCAGGGCTATGAGGCCGACGAGTGGGAAGCTAAAAATTTGATCAAATACTATATCCACTGCCTTCGCAAGAAGCTGGAGCCTCGCCCCGGGGAACCTACTTACATCGTCAACGTGCGAGGTGTCGGGTACCTGTTTGCCAGCAAGTAACGCCTACCCTCACGGAGCGGAGCTAAGGTGGACAGAATATCCGCTTGCTCAGCTCAGTACGTCCCTCGACCTAATGCCTCTTAGAAGCGTAGCCTGACAGTACCAGCACTCGCCCTATCTACCTGTCAAGGTATCGCCTCGAGCCTCGTAAACGCTAACCGTGTCTAACCACAACCTATCTGATCTCTAACAAAACGTCAGCATCTCTGTAGTAGAATACAATAGCCGGGGCGGGCCCGGAAAGAGAAGAGGATCTATGCCCATACCACTTTCAAGGTTGAAGGGCGTCACTCCAGGGTTGGCTACCAGGTTCAAGGAAGTCGGATTAACAACGACCAGACAACTGCTCGCAGCCGGTGGTACTCCGGAGAGTCGTGAAATGCTGGCTGCTCAAGTTGGAGTAGGCTCTGAGTTGATCTTGACGCTAGTGAAACGTGCCGATCTACTTCGCGTCCAAGGCATTGGTGACGTATATGTTGAACTGTTGGAGCAGACGGGAGTCGATTCCACAGCCAAACTGGCTGCCTGTCACCCTGGAAGCCTGTACGCCGACATAATCAAGGTGAATATTGCCAAGAAACTAACAAGACGCCCGCCAACTTTGACTAAGATTCGGGGCTGGGTCACGCAGGCCGAACAGTTGTCATAGTTTGTCAGAACCGAAGAGCCAGCAAGTGAGAAAGCTAAGCATTCTGTGGATGGGCCTGGGACTCATTCTTGGGCCAATGCAAGATGGGGGGGTAGGCACCACCACAAATGCAACTGTAGCAGAGGCAGGTGCCAGTGTCCCACTGTTCATCGTGGCTGATGACGGAAAGATGCGGGAAACTGCTGCCTTAAACCAGGATGACGAAGAACGGTTCGCTTATCTGCCCGTTATTCTCACGGGCTATAGCGGTGCCTCTCCACAGCCGACAGCAACTTCTATGGCGACTTTCACTTCCACGCCTACGGCTATGACCACGGCAACCACCACACCAAGTTCGCCAGCGACTTCGACCGCGACACCCACGGCCACAGCCACAACAACAGTCGCCCCAAGTGCGACATCGACCACAGCGCCGGCCAGTCCCACGCCGACGACCACATCCGTCCCCGAAGTAACACCTACACCTATGACAGACAGGTGTGAGATTGAGAACGGGAGGTTCGAGGAGGGACCGCCGGGCGAAGCGCCCCCTTGGGAACAGGACGGAACCAACAGGGGTCAACTGGTGGCTGAGAACTTACCTATAGGAGCTCCTCACTCTGGGGCACGGGCCATATATTTCGGGGGACTGGCCGAGAGCCACGATATGCTCTATCAAGCGATCGCCATCCCCGCCCAGGCGACTGAGGCCACCCTCTCCTACTGGTACTATGTACAGGAAATCGATTGGCCTACTCCCGCCACCACCACATTGAATGTTGAGCTTCGGGATGCCGACAGCCAGTTGCTGCTGAGCATCAGCACCATCGATCTGGGCAACCCAGCCGGGAAATGGCGCTCCGAGTCGTACGCGGTTGATCTTTCGACCGTCGCCGGGCAGACAGTTCTACTCTACTTTGACTTCCAAACAGACCAGGCCAATGCCATTTTCGTGGACGACGTGGACTTCAATACGTGCGTTCCATAGACGGCATCCCTTGAGGAGGTGGTGAAATGCTGATATGCAGTGAAACGCCCCTAGTAGTTTTTCGAGATATCTTCGCTTTCGAGACATAATAGGAGGTAGAAAGGACAATGAAAATGAGAGGTTTCATAGTAATGAGCCTGGTGCTGGTGGTGCTCCTGGCAGCCGGCGTAAGCCTGATCTCGGCGTCGCCGCTCGCCCAAGAGCAACCCGAAGGTTTCGCAGTCATATCCGCGCCGGGGAATCAAGTCCACCCTCAACTGGCTTACAACCCCAACGCACAACAGCACATGGTGGTTTGGAGTGATGAACAGGACATCTTCGCCCAACGCTTAAGCCGCCAAGGGCAAGCGAATCCGCCCATAATTCCCATTTCCACGGCCCGTGGTCGCCAGGATTGGCCGGCCGTCGCCTTCGATCCGGCTCAGGATCGGTACCTGGTCATTTGGGATGACGACCGGAATGCCGCTTTCACAGGCCACGACCTGTGGGGCCGCTTCTTTGACCCTAATGGCGCACCCATGGGGGCCGAATTCATCGTGATCACCGCTCCAGGCAACCAGAGGCAACCTCGCCTGGTGTTCAATTCCACCCAGCAGTCGTACCTGCTGGTTTGGCGCGACAGCCGGAACGCAGCCGCCACAGGTTTAGACATCTGGGGCCAGTTGCTCTTCAACAGCGGGCTACGCCGCGGAGGTTCCTTCTCCATCTCTACAGCCCCGGCAGATCAGTCGGATCCAGCAGTGGCCTTTAACCCATCCTCGAATGACTATGTGGTGTACTGGTCGGACAACCGGGACCCTGAGAGCAAGAACCTGTACGGACAGAGGCTCGCACCGGGTCCAGGCGCAGCCAACAAGAGAGGGAGGGAAATTGACAGACTCGTCGACAACGATAGCAACCAATTTGCGCCCTCGCTCTCGTTCGATGAGGGCCAAAATGAGTACCTGGTCGTGTGGTGTGATGATCGAGGTGGACCCGAGACATTTCTGGATCTGATGATCCGACGGCTCGGCGGCAACGGGTTCCCATCGGCCGAAACCGACTCCTTCGTGTCCACGACAGGTGATCAAGCGTCCTCGGGTCTGGCTTACGACTCTGACGCCAGAGTGAATCTGGCCGTATGGGGGGATAACCGCAATTTGTTTACCGGTGGCTGGGACATCTTTGGCGAGTTCTGGCCGGCGTCCCCTTGATGCCTGCAGTAATTGATCGCTCGCGGAGCTTGACCCAACCAGCCCCGCGAGCGCTATCACACCGTCAATAAATCCTGGTCCCAGATGCCTTCCCCTTTCCATTTTCCCCCTTCCATCACCGGGCTCTGGGACAACGCGATAGGAGGGAGCAAATCCGATGCGCAAGTCGATCATTGCTCTTATCATAATAAGCGTGCTTCTGATACTCACGGTACGGCTGGTAGGGAATGCCCAGTCAGTCGGCGAGGCCCAGGCCGGTGCTGATCCCGAGTCGGTCGCCGAGACCCAGGCCGGCAGTTGGATCACCTACCACACGCGCAACTCGGGATTGGCCTCGGACGATGTCGCTGCTGTGGCAGTCGGGGCCGGCAAGGCCTGGTTCGGTACATCCGGAGGCGTCAGCGTCTTTGACGGTAGTCGATGGACCACGCACACCACCATCGACGGGCTGGCGTCCAACAATGTCACTGCACTGGTCATCGATGGGACCCGGAGGGCCTGGATTGGCACGCCGCTGGGACTCAGCATCCTTGATGACAACAGCACGGCCGACAAAGGGGACGATTCCTGGATCACCTTCACGACGGAGAATGGGCTCGCAGAGAATCTCGTCAGCGCCATCGCTACTGAAGCCGGTGGCCACGTGTGGGTCGGCCACAGCGGGGCCGGCGCCAGTTTCTTCGACGGGTCCACGTTTACCACGTTTGCCGCCACCGGCGAGGACGGCCTGGTCGATAACGACGTACGAGGCATCGCCATCGATGACCAGGGCAAGGTCTGGTTTGCCACCTTCGGCGGGGTCAGCGTCTACGATGGGAGCACCTGGCAGACTTTCACCGTCGACGATGGCTTGGGAAGCAACTTCGTGACGTCCGTCGCCATCGATCAGTCGGACCGTGTGTGGTTTGGGCTACTGCCCCAGGATGCAAACCACCCTGGTGGCGCTAGTGTCTTCGATGGGACGAACTGGGAGACCTTCACCACGGCAAACTCCGGGCTAGGTGATAACAGGGTGTCTGATGTTGCCGTGGATAACGAGGGCACTGTCTGGTTTGGCACCTCTGGCGGCGGCGTGAGCAGTTACGACGGCAGTGCCTGGAACGCCTATGCGCAACCGGACCTGGGATCTGATATTGTGAGTGCCATCGCAGTCGCCGGCAACAATGACAAGTTGGTTGCCACCCGTGGTGGAGGCGTGAGTCGATTCCGCGCGCGTCCACCCAGCCCCTGGACTACTTACACCGTCAGCGAAGGCCTTGCGTCGGACTTTACCACATCCATCGTCATTGACCAGCGCGCAGATGACAGGGTGTGCGTTGGCACCACCAGTGCGGGCATAAGCGTCTTTGAAGAGGGAGTGTGGACCACCATCACAACTGCGGACGGACTGGCCTCCAACAGCGTGTGGTCGCTCGCTACTGGTCCCGAGGCTGGCCAGGTATGGGCCGGCACGCGGGATGGTGGTGTGAGCTTCTCGGACGGCACTACGTGGACAACGTACACCATCGACGACGGATTGGCGGACAACTTCGTGCAAGCCATCGTGGTCGAGGATGACGGCGACGTCTGGTTCGGTCACAGCGGGGCCGGCGCCAGCTTCTTCGATGGCTCCACGTTTACCACGTTTGCCGCCACCGGCGAGGACGGCCTGGTCGATAACGACGTACGAAGCATCGCCGTCGATGACCAGGGTATGGTCTGGTTTGCCACCTTCGGCGGGGTCAGCGTCTACGATGGAAGCACCTGGCAGACCTACACCATCGACGATGGTTTGGGGAGCAACTTCGTGACGTCCGTCGCCATCGATCAGTCGGACCGTGCGTGGTTCGGGCTGCTACCTCAGGACGCAGACCGCCCTGGCGGTGTCAGTGTCTTCGATGGAACGAACTGGACGACGTACACAGTTGCCGATGGACTCGTCGATAACAGGGTAGAGACCTTGGCCGCTGGTCCGGACGGAAAGGTGTGGGTCGGCACCGTGAACGGCGCGGCGAGCTTTGACGGCCAACGGTGGAAGCAGTATACGACCAGCCGTACAGACCTGGTCCACGAGAGGGTCCGCGGGATCGCTTTCGATAGTGCGGGCGACAAGTGGTTCGCCACCTTCGGCGGCGGCGTCAGCCGGCTCCATGGGGACATTGTCTTCAAGTACCTGCCGATCCTCTTGAGCAACTGGCCCTAGAGCCGGGACGCCCATTATTGGTTGAAAGTTGGAAGGTTAGAAAGTTGAAGGTTCAGCAGTTAGACCCCGCAACCTGTCACCTTTCATCCTTCCAACCTTTAACTGTTTGCTGGCATCAGCCAGATACGCTCGCGCGGCAGGTGCAAGGTCACGATCTCCCCGGGCCGGCACGAAACATATGGCGGCGCGCTGATCTCTAACTCTGTCTCATCTGCCGCCGCCACACAGCGTACCGACTCGCCCAGATAGGTCCACGCCATCACCCTTGCCGAGAGCGTGTTAGTCCCGTTCGGCCCGAATTGAATCGCTTCCGGCCGAATCGTTGCCAGCACCGGCCCATCCGGGAGGGGGCTCTGCCCGACCGCGAGGGGTCCCCACGCGCTCTCAATCGTCTCTCCGCGTTTGTGTGCCGGAAAGACGTTCACCCCACCGAAAAACCGCGCCACGCGGGCATCGGCCGGCCGTTCGTAGAAATCGCGCGGCGCACCGACCTGGGCGATAGTACCGTCCAGCATTAGCGCGATGCGATCCGCAACGGTCACGGCTTCGGACTGATCGTGGGTGACGAACACGGTCGTGATCCCCACATGCTGCTGGAGATCGACGATTTCAGCGCGCAGTTCCTCCCGCAATTCCGGGTCCAGGTTGCTCAGCGGCTCGTCCAGCAACAGCAGGCGTGGCCGAACCACCAGCGCGCGTGCCAGAGCCACACGCTGGCGCTGGCCGCCGGAAAGCTCGTCGGGCCAGCGATCCTCAAAGCCGGCCAGTTTGACCATCTCCAGAGCTTCTGCTACACGCCGTCGGATCTCCTCGCGCGCCACGCGACGCATCTTCAGCCCAAAGGCCACATTGCCCACAACCGACATGAACGGGAACAGCAGGTGCTGCTGAAAGACCATCACCGCACCGCGCTTTTCGGGTGGCAGACGGAGCACGGATCGGCCGTCGAACCCGATGTCCCCTGACGTTGGTTGGAGCAGGCCGGCAATCAGCCGCAGCGTGGTCGTCTTCCCGCAGCCGGAGGGGCCGAGAAGCGCCAGCAGTTCCCCCGACTGCACCGCCAGAGACAGCCCACGCAGCACCTGCACGGTCCCGCTTGGTGAAGCAAAATCCTTTGTGACGCCATCGAGTATAAGCGATGTCATGCCAGCCCCCAAACCTGAGGCCAGTCTCCCGACCGAGCCGCTGCTCGCTGTCGCGTGAGCCAGCCGACGAATGAGTTCGCCATTGCACGCGCCGCCTGACATTCCACGAAGCTCATGGTGGCCAGATTTCCATCCGTCCCCCAAGCGGCATGGGCACTGCCGCATCGGGGCCCAACCACTTGTCGTAGATCTGCTGGTACGTCCTGTCCTTCCAGACTTCCTGGAGGGCGTAGTTGAGTGCGTCTCGCCACTTCGAGTCGTTCACCGGAACCCCGATGCCGTACTGCACCAGGTTGAATCCCCCTGGCAACAGGACGAGGGAGTCGTCGCCGGCGGCCAGGGCCAGCAATGTGATGCCGTCCTCAGCGTAGCCTTCCACCGCCCCGTCGCGCAGCGCCTGCATCGCAGCGATCTTGTCGGTGAACTCGACGATTTCGGGTTCGGCACCGCTGTGCAGAGCGACGTATTCCTTCCAGGCAGGGATGGCCGAGCTGCCGGCGTTCATGGCCACCTTCTTGCCGAACATATCCTCAAGAGCACTGTACTCGCCCTTGCGCACCAGGAACGACTGGTTGTCCCAGAAGTAAGTGATGCTGAAATCGACAGCATCGTCGCGGCTCCGGGTGTGGTTCATGCTGGCCACGGCTATATCGATCTTGCCTTCCTGCAAGAAGCTGATACGGGTCGTCTCATCCACCTTCACCTGCTCGATCTCCACGCCCAGCCGGCGCACCAGTTCATTTGCCAGGTCCACGTCGAACCCGACCCAGTTCCCCTCGGCATCGATGTAGCTGAGCGGAGGGTTGTCGAAGCGGATGCCGACGCGGACCACGCCGGCCGTCTTCACCTTCTCCAACGTGGATTGTGCAGCAGGTGCAACGCCTGCTGTCGGCTGGCAGGCTACCACAATTAACACAAGTACAACCACGTACCAAACTTTCCACGAATTCAACGTCGCATTCCCCATTTCAACCTCCAATCTTCAACTAAAGGTTTGCAAGGTTCGTGAGCTGGTCCGCTATACGAGCCCGACGTTCCCAGCGCGCTGCGACACGGGAAGCGACCAGTGCGACAACGGCGTACAGCAGCCCCACCACCAGGTACACCGGCACCCAGTACACCGAGTTTCGCACGTCGCTGCCCAGCGCAGCGCGCGCTACAGTCATCAGTTCGCTCACACCCAGCACCACCACCACCGACGAGTCTTTGAACAGGGAGATCGCCTGCCCGGTGAAGGCCGGCAGCATTACGCGCAATGCGTATCGCAGGCGAACCAGGAAGAAAACCTGCCAGGGATTAGCGCCCATGAGCCGAGCCGAGTCAGCCACCTCTCGCGGCACAGCAACGAGGCCGGCGCGCACGATCTCGGCCTGATACGCCCCAGTGTACAGCGTAAGAGCAATCAGAGCTGAGGTAAGTGGACTGAAATCCAGCCCGAAGCGCCGGCCGCCGACAAACTGATGGATGAGGAGCAGCAGCAGAAGCAGCGGTAGTCCGCGAAAGACCTCGACGTAGGCCGCCGCAACCCGCCGGGCGGCTCGCCAGGGGGCCACCCGCCCCATACCCACCACCAGCGCCACCGCAAAGCCCAACCCAAGCGCCACCGTGGCCAAGAGCACACTCAGCGCCAGGCCGCCAGGCCGCTGGCCCGGAAAGCCGAACAACAGGTCCGGTAGCAGGTTCCGAATAAAGTCAAGTGCAGACATTCGGACTAATAATTGTGAATTGTGAATTGTGAATTGTCAATTGTGAATTACTTTTTTCGCGCGGGCCTTCAAGATCAGTTCACAATTCACAATTCGAAGGAATTCAGTCATCTTACACGCCTACTACTTGCCCGGCCCCGGCAGCCATCGACGCAGCAGCCAGGCGTATGTCCAGGACAGCAACCAGTAACCCACTGAAGCCAGCAACAACAACTCGACCGCATGAAAGGAGCGCGTGATCGAGGTCTGGACGGCTTTGAAGAATTCCGGTACAGCGACAAAGGACGCTAACGCCGTGTTTTTCAGATTGTGAACCAGGCGCGTCACCAGTGCCGGCGAGGCCGCGCGCAGCCCGTGCGGCAGCAGGACGCTCAAGAACGCCCGGTTGGCCGTGGCTCCCAGGGAGCGAGCGGCCTCCCAATGTTCACGGGCCAGCGTGCCCACGCCGGCACGGAAGAGTTCCGCGATGTAGGCGCTGGTGTTGAGCGTCAGGCCGAGGGCAGCGCCGACAGCGTAGTAAGGGATCGACAAACCGGTCAAGCTGCCAAGACCGCTGATCCACGGATTGTCGAAGAACAGCACCCGCCGCGTTTCCAGGTCAAAGGCATTGGGCAGTGCATAGGCCCAGAAGATCACCGCTACGAGCGCCGGGACATTCCGGAAAACCTCGACGTACGCTGTCGCGAGGCTCCGCGCCAGAAGTGAAGCCGAAAGCCGTAACCAGCCGATCCCCACGCCGAGAACCAGCGCGCCGGCAGACGTGATCAGCGTGAGCACCACGGTGACAACCAGCCCGTTCAGTAGCAGCCGGGCGATCTCCTGTGTAAACCAGGGAACAATATTGAGCATTTCCTAACGTTCAACCTGTCGACGTCTTAACCGTGACTCTACTGAAAAAAGCTGCTGGGCGGAAGGTGCCGGTCACTTTAGGTTGCAAAATGACGCCGATTTCAACCGCAAACACGTTCCTTTTTGCAAGTGACCGGCACCTGCCCACCTTTTTTCAGTGAATTCAACCGTTGTCCGCGCACGGCGGAGAGTATTACTTTCAGGTTGGTCAGGGGTCTTCCAGGTGTTCACCTTCCAAAAGCTGGCCTTCTTGCCAGCGCCGGTGCAGCGCCTGCGGGTCCAGCGCCGGCGGCGCGTGAGCGTGAGGAGCCTGCGTCGGAATCCACATGTTCCGCTCCGCGCAGATGTCCTTGGCCGGCGTCAGCATCGGAAGATCACCCAGATCGATCGGCTTTAACCCCTCGTAGGGAGTCGTCACGCCGGCGGCGATCATGGCACGCCCCAGGGCCAACAGCCAGTCGCGGCCCAATCCTTCCAGATCATCGACGAGTCGGAAGCGATCGGGGGCATGCTGCATTTCAAGGTGCCGCATCTCGGCGGCTACGCTAGCCGGGCTGCGCCGGCGCAGGTGTGGTCCCATCACTGCCTCAGTGCAGTACTCGCAACCATACGGACAACCGCGCGAAGCCGAGAGACTGAGGGAGCTATAGCCGTGCGAAGTCTTCCACACCGTCAGGTAACGATTTACTTCGATCAGGTCCCGCGCTGGCCAGGACAGCACGTCCAGGTCCAGGATCGGCTCCCGGTCCTGGGTCTTCGTGACGGTGCCATCGTCCGATCGATAAGCGATTCCCCGCACCCGGGCAAGATAACCACCCACTTCCAACGTCGCCAGCAGATCGATCAGCGTGCGCTCGCCCTCACCCACCACCACGACGTCCACCGCCGGCTCGCTGAGATAGGCCTCAGGCTCCGCGCTGGGATCTGGTCCGCCCACGATGACAATCGCTCCGTGGTTGTCGGCCAGCCGCGCCAACCGGAGCGCCGCCCGCCGCAGGGTCACCAGGCTGGCAATGCAGACGACGTCGGGATCGTGCTCGGCCAGGGCGTCAACGTAGGCCCCATCCCCCAAGGCAAACGTCCCGTCGAAGACCGCGACGGAGTGGCCGGCTTCCCGGGCGACACCGGCCAGATACAGCAACCCCAGTGGAAAGTAGAGCGTCATGAACTTCCGCTCCAGGGCGCTGTCAGCTAGGAAAAATGGGTTGGCAAACAGAACTTTCAGCATCGGGCGCTATCAAGCAAGGGTGAGGGCCATTGGGCGTTCACTAGCTACCGGCGGTCGACCGTCGGCGGTCACGGGCCAGAAAACGAGCGGTTGCCGGTGCCTTCTCCGCCCTGCCACGCTCCAACTCCGCCACCAACCGAGCCAAATCGGCCGGCGTGTCCACGTCATACCAGCCTGGCAAAAGCTCCACGTGCAGGCCAGCCGCGCCAGCCAGAGCCAGGGTATCCTCGACCACGTCGGGCGTGCTCATAGTCACATCGAAAAGCGCTGGACGAGGTCCTTGCAGACCGACGGCATAGTATCCCCCGTCTTCGCACGGCCCCAGGACGACATCCACCGTCGGATCCCCCAATCGTAAGAACCCAAGCCGGAGGTAGCTGGCCGGCAGCGTAGGCGTGTCACCGTCGATGGCCATCACCTGATCGTAACCTCGATCAAATGCCGTGTCGAACATATTGCGCAGCCGCTCTGCCAGGTCGTTGCCCACCTGTGGAATCAGCTCGAAGCCCGGTGCCAGGTCGGCGAAGTAGTCCTGTGCTGCCGCTGGCCAGTAAGCCACGGCCAGACTCGCCATTTCCACTCGGCGCATCTGTGCCAGCTTGTCGAGCAGGAAACAACGGTACAGCTCAGCCGCATCGTCGAGCGACAGAGGCGGCGAGAGCCGCGTCTTGGTCCCGCCCGCTGCTGGCTGCTTCGCCATCAACACAAGGACCCGCTGAGTTCCTGTGAGTTCCCTCAGTTCCTCTTTAGTTCCCCTTAGTTTCGCGCAGTTCCTGCTGACCAACCCACGCATACCGCAACGTCGTCCCCAGAATATAGTAGGCCGCCAGAACCGTACCCCGCAGCGTACCCGAGATCTTGGACTCTCCGCCGGCCCGCCGTCGGTAGCTGACCGGCACCTCAGTTACGCGGTACCCCTGCCTGGCCGCCTTGACCATCATCTCCGTAGGCCACCCGTAGGTCATTTCCTGCATGTGCAGCGCCTCCAGCACCGATCGACGAATGGCCCGAAACGGCCCCAAATCGGTGACCTGGAGTCCGTACAACCAGCGCATGAGCCAAGCAGCCAGCCAGTTGCCTAAGCGGGCGTGGGGCAACAATGCCCCGGGCTCACGCTCTCCGCGCTCCCGGGAACCGATTACCAGATCTGCCTGGCCGGCCAGGATGGGATCGGCCAGGCGGGAGATTTCCCGCGGGTCGTCCGCACCGTCGCCGTCCAGAAACACCAGAATGTCCACATCGCCGGCAGCCCGAGCGCCGGCGTGGCAGGCAAAGCCGTAACCACGACGCGGTTCGTGGACCACACGGGCGCTGGCAGCCCGCGCAATCTGCGCCGTGTCGTCGGTGGAACCGTTGTCGACCACGATGATGCTGTCAACGAGGTCGTGAGGAATTGCGGCGACGACATCGGCGATGGTTAATGCTTCGTCCAGCGCTGGGATGATGGCCGTGATGCGCGATGCGTGATCCGTGTTGCGTGTTGCGTGATCAGGGCGGGAACTCATCTTGTTCACTGCCAGCGTTGGGATGATGGCCGGGAACAACCATCCGGAATACCAGAAGGTTACATCCACGTGTTTAAGACGATCCACGATCGCAAATCCTTACCCAACCCTGCGACCAATTGTTTGGCCATAGCGACCGATCAGGCGGTATGGAAAACGGTGAGCAGCGGCTGTTTCCAGCGCCAGCAGGGCATCAAAGGCTGCGGGGTCGTCCTGCCAGGTCGAATTCGTCAGGTAATCGGCGAAGATGCGGACACCGTATTGAGCGGTGGTCTCGACGCCGGCAGTCACCAGCATTTCGCGAATCATATCCGCGTCGAATGTCCGGCGAGGTACACCGAAGAGATCGGCCGGCGACGATGTGGCGGTGAGGGCCTCCCGTGCGGCGATGAGATCACGCTTGGCCAGCGCCAGGCGCATCGCGTCGGCATAGCGGTTCACGAAGACCAGTGAGAAGATCCCACCCGACTGGAGCACCTCGGCCAGGTCACTCACAACGGATTGGGGGGCGGGCACATATTCTAGCAGCGTGTGACACACCACTGCGTCGAAGGTTTCAGGCCCGAAATGCTGCGCCAGGTTCTCTACACGGGCATGGCGGATTCTTACACGATCCTCAACGCCGGCTGCCCTGGCCTTTTCCAGCGCCAGGCGCAACATCTCATCCGCGATGTCGAGGAGATGAACGCGGTAACCACGCTGTGCCAGTCGGACGGCCAACCCTCCGGTGCCACCACCGGCGTCTAGAACCCGTGGCACCTGGCTGGCCGGCGGAAGATGCCGAACCAGGTAGCGCCAGTTCAGTTCCTCGCGCAGGCGGCCGGCCGGCGTTGCAGTGTAAGCATCCCAGGCCGCCGCCTTAGCTTCAAAAGCTTCTCGCAACTCATTGTGACTGATCATCATCAGGAAGCTTTTGAGTCTGCGCTTCCAGTATCTCCAGAAAAGCTGTCAACTGCTCGTCAAGTGGTTCCAGAACATCAGGCAGTGCGCGGCTCAATTCCTGCACCCGCTTCCATTCCAGGTCATAGCCGTAGGTGTGACGGAAGAGATGGCGGAAGCGCAGGTACTCCGCAAGCTCGACCTCAAGAGCGCGGTCAATGACCGCAGGCCGCACACCGGGGAAGGGTTGCCCCATGCGTTGCAACAGAAGGGTGTGCCAACTCGGCCCCGCCGGAAGGTCACCATCCAGGCGAACGGCGATACGCTCGAAAATGCGCTCAACACCGTTGTAGAAGTCATGCACGTACTTTGCGATGCCTTGCACTTCGACCTCACTGGGCTCAACAACCACCGTAGCAGTATTTTCCCTTGCCCGATCAGCAATCCGCTCCAGATTACGAACCTCAGCTTCGATCTCCAGGCGGAGTGCTTGTAACGGATCCCCAGGCATCTCTACCTCCCCCAGAATGCGGGCACGCAACTCCGGCCATGCCGACTCT
Source organism: Anaerolineae bacterium (assembly GCA_046758565.1). GTDB lineage: Bacteria > Chloroflexota > Anaerolineae > Epilineales > JAANWY01 > JBHIAO01. Next base: position 2,919 of record JBHIAO010000039.1, on the reverse strand, counting down.
AGCGGCACCAGGTCCAGCTCTACACCGCGTGGTAATAGCTCGTAACAGGCAGTCAACGCTGGCACGTGATCCTCAGGCCGCAGACCCTCAACAGCGAGATCGAGGTCTGAACGGCCGTGCCAGGGAGCATCTCCAGCAGCCGATCCGAAGAGCACAACCCGCGTCGCGCCGAAACGCTGCCGTAGCAACTCGGCGCACTGCTCCGCCACTCGGCGGGCTTCCTCTTGAGAAATGGTTACACTCATCGTATATTCAACTGCCCTCCCATAGTTGTAAGATTATAAGAAACCATGCTATCGAAGTCAAAGCAACACGAAACACCGATTTACTTTTCGAAGCGCTTGATATACAATAACATCACGGAAGTGGTTAAGATTGGACTCGTCTTGACCTTCATTCAATCAAGTGCAAGTCAGCCAACAACTGATCACCGTCGATCGAGGAGACGTCCATGAACGATCAGGTTGCCATCGTCGGCGTCGGGTGGGCCGGCTACAGCCCATTGACGCCCGAACTCTCCTACAAGGAGTTGATGTACCAGGCGGCCGTCAAGGCCTACGACGACGCCGGCATCAACCCTCGCACCGATATCGACACCTTTGTCACCGCCGCAGAGGACTTCTACGAGGGCACGAGCATCTTCGACGAATACGTGCCCGACCAGCTCGGCGCCAAGCAACGCCCCGTTCACACCATCGCCGGCGAGGGGCTTCAGGCCCTGGCAGCGGCATACATGCAAATCCTCACTGGCCGCTTCGCCACAGCCGTGGTAGAGTGCCACAGCAAGGCTTCGAACATTCTCACCCTGCCGCAAATCCAGGCCTACGCCATGGACCCGATCTTGAACCGACCGCTGGGGGTTCATCCCGTGTTTATTGCCGGCCTGGAGATGCAGCGCTATCTCCACGCCACCGGCACGACCCACGAACAGTGTGCTGAGGTGGTGGTAAAGAACAAGGACAACGCGCTGCAGAACCCCTCGGCGGCGTACGGGGCAAGCATAGGCGTTGACGACGTACTGAGCTCCAGCCCCGTTTCCGAGCCGCTGACCCGGTTGGAAACCGCCGAGCATGCTGATGGCGCCATCGTCCTGGTTCTTGCAAACGCCGACCGGGCAAAAGCCGTGAGCCCGCTGCCCATCTGGATTCGCGGCATGGGCTGGGCCAACGGCACCTTTGCGCTGGAAAGCCGCGATTGGGCCACCGCCGGCTACGCAGCAAAGGCAGCCGAGATCGCCTACCGCCAGGCTGAGATAGACGATCCGCGCGACGCCATCGATTTCGCCGAAGTCGACGACGCGTTCGCTTACAAGGAGTTCCAGCACCTGGAGGCGGTGGGCCTCTTCGAGCCGGGACAGGCCGGCCCGGCCACGGCCGATGGGCTGACAAGCCCCGACGGCGAGCTGCCAGTCAACGTGTCCGGTGGCACCCTGGGCGAGGGCCATCTGCTGGATGCATCGGGCCTGGCTCGGGTGGTCGAGGTCGTCCAGCAACTTCGAGAAGAGGCCGGCCCGCGCCAGCTTCCGGACGTCTCAACCGGCCTTGTGGTCGGCTGGCGTGGCGTACCGACAACGAGCGGGGTGGTGGCGGTGCTGGGTGTGTAGTTAACAGGCAACAAGTGACTTGAGCGACGGGAACGACGTGAAACGTGAATCGTAAAACGTGATGATCATGTGCAGGGAAAGACTTCACGTTTCACGTTTTACGTTTCACGCTTGCAAGCCTTTATCATTCGATGAGGAGTAATCATAAATGGGAATGCGACGTGTGGCCGTTGTGGGTGCCGGGATGACCAAGTTCATGCGACGTGCCCAGGAAACCGCTCAGGAGCTTGCGTTCCTGGCTGTTCGCGAGGCATTGAACAGCGCCGGCCTCACCCTGGACGACATCGAGTCGGTCTGCATGGGCACCGCCCCGGACGCCTTTGACGGGGTGCACATGAAATCCGAGTATCTCGCTGATGCGTCCGGCGCCTGGAACAAGCCGTATATGCGACCGTACGTCGGCGGTGGCACCGGGGTGTTTTCGCCGATTGCCGGCTGGTATCACGTCGCCTCCGGCCTGTTCGACACGTGCCTGGTGGTGTGCGAAGAGAAAATGTCCACCTGCCAACCCCATCCCCAGGGCGCTTTCCTGACCATCTTCGACCACATCACGGAGCGAGCGCTCAAGCCAAACCTGCTGTGGATTTTCGCGCTGGAGATGAACCGCTACATGACGGTCCACGGCATTGAGAAGCGCGACATCGCCCGAGTCGCCGTGAAGAACAAGCGCAACGCCGCCGATCACCCGGCCGCCCAACTGGGCGATCCCAACATCACCGTCGAGGATGTGCTGAATTCGCCGGTACTGGCCTGGCCGGTGCAGCGCCTGGACGTCAGTCCCACCAGCGACGGTGCGGTGGCCCTCATCCTGGCCTCGGAAGAGCGTGCGGAGATGATCACAGACAAGCCGGTCTGGATTCAGGGTGTCGGTTGGAACCTGGATAGCGCCTACTGGACCAACCGCGACCTGTATTACCCGCAGTACGTGGAGAACGCCGCGCGGATGGCGTACGAGATGGCCGGCGTCAGCGAGCCGCGCAAGCAGATCCACGTCGTCGAGCCTTACGATCCTTTTGACTACAAGGAGCTGCATCACCTGGAGGGTTTGATGCTGGCCGAGAAGGGCGAAGCGCCGCGTCTCGCCGCCGATGGTGTGCTGGATCGCGACGGGGACATGCCGTCCTGTCCTTCAGGTGGCCTGCTGGGCGTGGGCAACCCGATTGCAGCCGCCGGCCTCATGAAGATTGCCGAGCTGTTCTGGCAACTGCGGGAGGAGGCCGGCAAGCGCCAGGTGCCCGGCAAGCCCGAGCGCGGCCTGGCCCAGGCGTGGGGGGACCTGATGCAGGTGGGGACTGTGGTGATTATGGGGACTGAGA
>JBHIAO010000038.1:0-22745 GCA_046758565.1 Anaerolineae bacterium | reverse complement strand
GGAGGAAGAGGAATGGAAGAAAATGAAAGGCTGTACGAGGAGGGCTTTGGCAACTCTGACGACATCAGCCCGCTACATATCCCCCTATATATCCGTCACGGACTGATTGCCGAGGCCTACGAGCTCGCTCTTAGGTTAGTCGGCGGCCAACCGGCTGACGCCTACCATCTTCTCACCCGATTGCCAAGACCTCCTGGAACGATCGAGGGCCCTAGTGAATAAGTTGGAGAGCTCAAGCTCAAAGGGGCAGTCTATTCCGTAATCAGCGGTTATAGTCGGCAGTCAGTACTTCAAACTAGAAAGAGACCCCTCCTAGTCAAATCGCCTGGGCAGCGAGTTTTTAGGAACGGAGATAGGCTCGTTGAGCCTTCCTCCTGGGGTCTCTTTTGAGCACCCTAATTGTAGTCTAACTGACTGCTAATCACAAATGCCAATAGCTGACTCGTTGGGGACTGCCAAGCTTTCTTCTAAAGCAGATGGTCTAATGAGAAAGCGAAGGAACCTGCTTCTTGCTAGTGGTGGGTTGCTTCTGGTGATCTTTCTGGCTCTTGCCTGCTCTACTTCGAACCCTGTCCCTTCTTCCCAAAATCCTCAGCTTGAGATCACTGATAATCCTATCCAAGAACTAGTAAGAGGGATTGTTGACCTCATCCGTGCTTGTTGGCGGTTCTTTGATGCCTTTGAACGCCTCTGGGAAGAGATGGAGGTAAAGCTACGCCACTCGCCGGCACCGGAGTTTAGACCAGTGTTAGGCGCCCTAAGATGTCTGTTTATCTTCCTTGCTTTCGTTGGTATGTTTGCCTTAAGAAACTTTGGCGGTTTCCTCATTGTCAGGATCCTTAGGGAGTTTCTAGGGTGATTGTACAAACTGATCTGATTATCATTCTCTTGCAACCCCAGACCGCTGTTTTGAGTTTCTGTCTTTGTCATTTGGTTTCATAATCCCAAAATTTTCGAACGGTGTCAACTGGTTATTAGCCAAAAAACTATGCGAAAAAAAGGCTTAGGGTTAAGACTTCCGAAGTCTTCGAGACTTCGGAAGTCTAGACGGGGCAAAGAGTTGGGCAAATAACTACAACTGACCGGAGTCGCCCCAGTTCTCCAACAACCCCTGGTAGCCGGGGTCCTCGTAACGCTCCAGAGAGAAGGCCGGCGCGTAGTGCGGCAACTCACTGCCTGTGAGATGAGCCGCCAGCAGTTCCCCCGCAGCGCAGGCCGCCATCAGCCCAAAGCCCGACAGCGCACCGATCACGTACGCGCCCTCGACGGGCAGCGGCCCGATCAGGGGACGGTTCTCCTGGGTCTTGGTGTAGTAACCACCATCAACCGCCGGCCTGGGAGCCCGATCAAAGTAGGCTGCCAGCCCCGGGATCATTGTAGCCAGCCCACGCAGAGCAACCTCGGGATAGTACGGGTCAATCCCAAACGGAAAGACGGGTTTCACCGGATCGGTGTCGTAAGTCCACAGCATCAGCAGGACACTGCTGTCGGGACCGCCTTCGGGACGTGTGTGGACCCCAGGTGGAAACTCGTCCAGCAACCACCGCATCTCCTCGGACTCGGCCAGCATAGCGCGCTCCTCGTCCGACCACGGCAATGGCGTGGGGTCGGTCCAGATGAGCAAGGGAGCATCGCGCGGCACGACCCCCAGGTAGTCGTTGAACGCAATCTTGAGGTGCAGTTCAGAGAACACCGGCAACTCAACCCCCACCATCTGTCCCACGTCTTTCAAGAACGGGCCGGCCGCATTGACAAAGTTGCGAGTTGAGATGGTCGCCGGCATATGGCCGTCGCTCAGTCGAACGGCCAGCACCCGACCGCCGGCCACCTCCACACCCTCCACCCGGGCACTCAGTAGCCTGACCCCATGTTCTCGCGCTCGTTCCAACAGATACATACCCAACTGTTGCGCGCTAAACCAGCCAGCGCGCCGGACATGGATCAGCGCCACGACGCTCTCAGAGAGATACGGAAAGTGCTCCCGGATCAGCGCCTGGTCCAGGATTAGGTCTGCACCGGTGGGCTGGCCCTCAAAACCATAAGCCGGCGCGGGTTCGTAAACCGGATCGTCGGGTTGACCGGTATGGTAGTGCACGGGGCCGGCGCCCAGCTCAGCCGCCTCTTGGGCCGCACGTTCGAAATCCGCGATGCGGGCCATGTCCGCGGTGGCGAAAACGTAGCCCCGTCGGTTGAGGTGGAAGAAGTTGTCGCTTTCGTGGGCCAGCTCTTCCAGAATGTCGATGCTGCGGTTCATCAGGCTGACCATGGCGTCCCCGGGTCCAGGCCACCAGTTGCGATAGCATTCGGTTGACTTGTCGCTGGTCAGCGTGAGTGGCGCGCGCTCATCGGCCAGAACCACGTTTTCGACGCCGTGCCTGACGGCCAGATGATACGCGGCGGCAATGCCGGCAATGCCGGCACCACAGATGACAACCTCCGCAGTTGAATCCACCACGACTTTGCCCCTTTCGCACGGGCGTGTCACTCGAAGCCTGCTACCCCAACCACCCATCCTACCAGCGCGTCCGCACCGGAGGTGGCGCCGTGGGCCAGAATGTGGCGGACCGCCCCCGCGATCTCCGCTGCGTCTCCGCCGTCCAGCGCATCACGCAGGCGGTGCCAGTGGCCGGCAAACTGGCCATCGCAGGCGGTCCGCAGAAATGCGGCACTGAGGACCGTGGTTCGCGACACAGACCTTCGGATCGTATCTTCGAGCGCGCCGGCCGGCCGCCCTAACATGCGCCGCGCCGCAAGCACACCGAGCAGGCAATCATCGCCGGCCGGCGTCAGCCCTTCGCCGAAGCCTAGCAATGCGCGGACGGCGGTGGTCAGCGCGGTGTCATCGCCTTGCAGACCGGCGCGGAGAGTGGCGAGGTGGGTGGCGGCCTGAATGGCGAGCCGTACATGGAAGGCTGAGGGAGTGGCCCCCTCCCCCAGCCCCTCCCCGCCCCCCCAACTCTGGGGGGGAAGTGGGGGAGGGGAGCCTGGTTCCCCCCTCTCCCAGAGCCTGTCCTGAGCCCAGTCGAAGGGTTGGGAGGGGGGGATGAGGGGCATACGCGTCAACTTAAGCGCGCTAGCGACCGCCGGTCGAGTAGCCGAAGGCGTATCGAGACCAAGGGAGCGGGTTCTTGGCAAGCCGCTTGGTCTCGATACGCGGCTAAAGCCGCTACTCGACCGGCGCTCCCTGCTTAAGTTGACGCATATGGGGATGAGGGGGGAGAGGGCGAGCAGGGCGCGGGCAACGATCGATCCCGTCTCGCACAAACGGTCAGGGGCGGCGAAAGGCGAATCAAAACCTTTGTCCAATGGTTTCAGGATTGGGTTCCACCGAGCGGCCGATTGCCAGGCAATGACGAGCGGGCCGACGGCGAGCGTGCCGTGATCAGCGCACGCAACGGTGCCGGCCGGGACAGAGGGCAAGCTATTAAGGGCAAGACGCAGGGCAAACGGACCATCGTCGGCATCCTCGACGAGGAGCGTCAGGAACTGTTCGTCATCTCCCACCACGTTGATAGCATGGGGGAAAGCCGACTGAACGCGTAGGCGGCGCGGCCCTGCCTGGAGCCATGCGATCACGGGCTCAGCGACGGTGCGGGCGGCAATCATTTCTTTAAGTACTCATGCGTTCGCCCGCAGGTTTGGCAAACCCTGACGGGGCTCACCGTGCAAGCGACCGCTGACCGCCAATTCAGTTGAAAGCCCAGCGGTCGGCGGTCCATGGTCGGCGGTCAGCCGTCTGCTAATACACCGTAGCCGACGCATCTGTTTCCGACCTTACACCGCGTCGGCCAGTACGCCCGCCAGCGGCTCTGCCCATGCCAGAAGCTGTTCATCGGCCATAAACGGTGCCACGCACTGCAACCCAAGTGGGAGGCCGTTCTCGGCGCGGCCAGCCGGCAGCGTGATGGCCGGTAGGCCGGCGTGGGTCCAGGGTAGATTCATGGCCGGATCGCCAGTGGCGTGGATTCCCTTCGGAGCAGGACCAGGGGCCGCCGGGCTGACCCACAGGTCGATGCCGGCCTGCGCCATCAGCGCATGCAACGCATCCCGAAGCGCATCGCACCCGGCACGCCCTTGAGCCAATTCCTGGGCACCGACCGTCTGCCCCTCACGAATGATTCCGGCGGTGCGCGGTCGATAGAGCCGCTCGTACTGCGCAAACCACTCAGCATGCACCTGTGCTATCTCAGCGGAAATCATTCTGCGATGGCGCTGAGTGATTGCCTCAATGTCGTGAAAAGCTCCCACACGTCGCACGATGTAGCCGACCTCTTCAAGCTGCGAAAGTTGTGCCATGAAAGCGTCCAGTGCTTCCAACGACGCCTGCGCTAGGTAAGGACCTTCCGGGACACCCAACACCGGCCGCCTTGCAGGCCGATTGCTTTTCGAATCAGGCCGCCAGTTGATGCAAAGAAGCGAGGCAGCCAGTTGCATGCCGGCCGCGTCCTGAGTGAAAAGCCCGACGTGATCGACTGACTCGGAGAAAAGGATCAGGCCGGCCATGGGGATGCGACCATAGGTGGGCTTGAAACCGATGATCCCACAGAAGGCAGCCGGTCGAATCACCGAACCAATGGTCTGCGTGCCGAGCGCCAGGGGGCAAAAGCCGGCAGCGACAGCCGCTGCGGAACCACTGCTGGACCCGCCAGGGGTATGGTCGAGGTTGTGCGGGTTGCGGGTCGGGCCTGGTTCAAAATAAGCGAACTCCGTGGTGATCGTCTTGCCCAGGATGAGCGCACCGGCATTGCGCAGCATCGTGACACAGGCTGCCTCAGGACCAGCGAACAATTCCGGCGGGAGCTTCGAGCCGGCCTGGGTGGGGAAGCCATCGACCCGAAAGATATCTTTCACACCAACAGGGATTCCGTAGAGCGGTGGCCGGTGGGCAGGATCGGGGAAGCGTGCATGTAACGCCGCCGCATCGCTCATCAGGCGCGCACGGCGATCAGGTTCCGGCAGGAACGCCTCCACGTGCCGATCGACGGCGTCGATGCGATCACAGATTTCCTCGATGTAAGTGGCTAGATCAAGGTCACCACTACGCAGTGCTGCGGCGGTTCTAGCCAGTAGGGCTGGATAGATCAGCATGGAAGGCTCCTCTTTACTACCCCCGTATCCCAAATGCCAGGAAATAAGCGCGCGCGATTGCCAGATGCATGTACTCGCCGGCTGATTATATCACGAGGAACCCCGAACGGAAAATAAGCGATGAGGCGATTTGCCAGCTTCCGTTGAAAGATGGTACAATCTGGTCAGCGTGCTTGCCACTGAACACTAGCGAGGTATATCCGATCATGGCAATGATCACTAAGATCCCACCAACAGAACAAATCGAACGACCCCAGCCCGAGTGGCTAGAGCGCCTGCTGCCTGGTCTCGAAGCTCTGAAGAAGCCGAACCCGGACCTGGACGACATCGCCGCCATCAAAGCTCTCGAATTGCCAGGAGACGACGGAGAACCCATGGAAAACGAGCGCGAACGCCTGCAGATCAACCTGATCCTCGAGTCGCTGGACCACCACTGGGCCGACCGCAGCGACTTCTACGCCGGTGGCAACATGTTCGTCTACTACAGTTCCACCCAGGTCGAGACGGTGGTGGCCGAACTTGCCGATCCCAGCCTGCCCAGGACCGCTTTCCGCGGCCCGGATGTGTTCGTGGTGCTCGACGTAGACGGCAGCTACCGCCGGCAGACATGGGTGGTGTGGATGGAAGAAGGCCGCTACCCCGATGTGATCTTCGAGTTCCTGTCCCCCAACACCCGCCACAGGGACCTGGGCGAGAAAAAGGACCTCTACAAGCAGACCTTCGGGACAGCCGAGTACTTCTGTTTCGAGTATATGAACCCCGACGCCGAGGACAGCCTGCAGGGTTGGCGGCTGAATAATGGAGATCAGTATCAGCCCATCAAGCCCGATGAGCGCGGCTGGATGTGGAGCGAGCAACTGGAGCTGTGGGTTGGGCAATGGCACGGCATCTACGCCAGGGACGAGACCGCGTGGCTCCGTTTCTACACACCAGATGGAGCACTAGTCCTCACACGGGCCGAGGCTGCGAATGAGCAGGCCGAAGCCGAACACCAACGGGCCGAAGCCGAACGCCAACGGGCCGAAGCCGAACGCCAACGAGCCGAAGCCGAACGCCAACGAGCCGAAGCGGTAGAAGCTGAGCTGGCACGCATACAGGCCCTGCTGCAGGAAAAGGGGATCGCATTAGACGAATAGCCCCTCACCTGGGCAGCACGCCCTAGTGACATTGACCGATGACTGGTCACTGCAGGCAGACTACACGGCGAACAAATGGGTCAACACTGTTGCCGCCGCGCCGCCGACGCTCTGGAGCATCCCGATTTCAGCGTTCGGCAGTTGATTTGCGCCGGCGCAGCCAGTCAACTGCTGAACGATTTCGCAGGTCTGGTAAAGTGCGGTAGCGCCGATGGGATGGCCACGCGCCTTCAGACCACCCAGCGTTGCGATGGGAAGCCGGCCCTCGCGGAAAATCTCGCCATCGGCCGCCATCCGCCAGCCCTCACCCTGCTCTGCGAAGCCGGCAGCCTCCAAGAGCAGGCAGGCCATGATGGAAAACGCATCGTGAACTTCCACGAAGTCCACATCGCTCCGGCTGATGCCGGCCCGCTCATAGGCTCTGTGGGCCGAGATACGCGCTGCCGCCACTGCCAGGGGATCAGGTCGATCCTCGATACGCAGCCAGTCTGTCGCCACAGCGCTGGCAAGAACCCGCACCGGATGGTCGGCAAACTCCCGCGCGGCGTCGGCGGGTGCCAGGACGACGGCGGCCGCCCCGTCGCAGATCGGTGAACAGTCGAAAAGGCGAATGGGTGCGTTCACGATCCGTGACTCGAGTACCTCCTCCCGCAAGACCGCTTTCCGAAAAAGGGCATAGGGGTTTGTCGCAGCGTTGCGGTGAGCGTTGATGGCAAAGTTTACAAAACTCTCGTACGCCACGCCATAGCAGTCCAGATACATGCTCATCAATTGGGCATTCCGCGAGATGAGGGTTGCCCCCGTCGGCACTTCGCGCTCTGCATCCAACGCCTTGGCGAGGGCACTGGTGGCTGGCGCTGCACTCATCTTCTCGACACCGACTGCCACTGCCAGTTCCGCCTCCCCGCTCGCCACGGCGAAGTAAGCCATACGCAGCGCCGCTGCCCCCGTTGCGGTCGCAGCCCGCACCTGCAGCGCCTCGATTCCATACAGCCCCGCTTCGCTGGCTATAAGTGTGGCGATATGTTTCTGTCCCTGGAGCTCGTCCGAGAGCATGTTGCCTGCAAAGAGCGCATCCACTTTCTCCACGCCGGCATCCTGCATCGCTAGCCGCGTGGCGCGCACGCCTAAGTCCCGCAAAGGCGCAGCCGACTGCTTCTCTACGGGCAGTTGACCTGTTCCCACAATGCTCACAGAACGCAGTGGCATAGGCACGTCCTCACAAGGATTCACACAGGGCCGGCTAGCAGGGCCAGCACCACACCACCGGCCATCACGCTGCCCAATTGGCCGGCCGTGTTGGCCCCCATCGCGTGCATAAGCAGGAAATTCTCGAAGTCGTACTCCTGGCCCATGCGCTGCACGATGCGTGCCGACATGGGGAAAGCGCTGATGCCGGCCGCCCCAATCAGCGGATTGAACTTCCTGCCTGAGAGGAGATACATCAGCTTGCCGAACAGCACACCCCCCACCGTGTCGAGGACAAAGGCCAACAGCCCTATGCCCAGGATGAGCAACGTGTCCAGGCGAATGAAGTTGTCGCCGGCCATGGTGCTCCCAACTGTCAGACCGAGGAAGATAGTCGTGACGTTGGCAATCTCGTTTTGAGACGCACTGGTCAGCCGCTCCACCACACCCGATTCACGCATCAGGTTGCCGAACATCAGCATCGCAATGAGGGGCGACGCAACGGGTGCCAACAGCGAGATGATGATCGTGACCAGGATGGGAAAGAGCACACGTATCGTCTTCGACACCTCGCGCTCGGTGTAGGGCATGCGAACCGTTCGCTCAGCGTCTGTCGTTAACAAGCGCATCACCGGCGGCTGGATTATGGGCACCAGCGACATATAACTGTAAGCGGCCACGGCGATGGGCCCCAGTAGATGTGGTGCCAGCTTGGTGGAGACGTAGATGGCCGTCGGACCGTCGATGGCACCGATGATGCCGATGGACGCCGACTCCTTCAGGTCGAAGCCCAGGATCAGCGCCAACATGAGCGTACCGAAAATGCCGACCTGGCCGGCGGCGCCGAGCAGAGCCATCTTCGGATTCTCCAGCAGCGGACCGAAGTCGATCATCGCCCCCACGCCGATGAAGATGAGTAACGGGAAGAGTTCCGTCTCGATGCCGGCCCGGTAGAGGATGCCGAGCATGCCGTGCTCGCCCGCGATGCCGGTGAGGGGCAAGTTGGCTAGAATCGCTCCAAAGCCGATGGGCAACAGAAGTACCGGTTCGTAGTCCTTGGCGATGGCCAGGTAGATCAGGATCCCACCGGCAACCATCATCACCACTATCTGCCAGGTGAGATGCGTGGGCGCCTGCAGGAGTTTCAGCAACTGGGTGAGGTCCATCTTGTCCTTACTCGAATGTGAACAACACGTCGTCGTGGGCCACCGTCTGCCCCTCCGTCACCTCCACGCTGGCGATGGTGCCGTCGCGCGGTGAACGGATGGCACTTTTCATCTTCATCGCCTCCAGCGAACAGAGTTGCTGGCGGAACTGGACCTGGTCACCCGGCTTGACGGCAATGTCAAGGATGTTACCGGGCATCGGTGCTCTAACTTGACTCACCAGTTCCACGACCAGCCCCGGGGAACGGGGCGCGTCTTCTGGTACCTGAGTCCCCTGCGCCATCGGCTCTTCGGAGGGCACCGCCTCAAACCCCTCCGCCTCGACGCTTACCGAGTAGGTCCGTCCGTTGACTTTAACCGTGATCGGTGAAGTCGTCAGATCTCCTACCTCCACCAGATACGGCCTTCCGTTGACAATGACCCTTACACGCCGGCTGAATGGAGGAGTCATCGCCGTCTTCTGCTGTGCATTTGCGCCGCGCTGTCAGCCTGCTGTCGTTGAAGCCGGCCCATCATCCACCACCGGCCCGGCTGAGTCTCGAGGGCCGCGCCCAACTCTCTGCCGCCAATGCCCAGCGGACACAAGTGGGCCAACGCCACCGCGATGGCGGCCACAATCTCTTTCTCCTCTGTGGTCTGGACCAGCGTGCTGATCACCAGCGTCTCGTCCAGCTCAGGACCAGCAGACGCCGGCTGCGGTGCGCTGAAGAGGCGTTGCAGCAGAACCATCACCAGGATAAGTAGCCCCAGAGCCGCGAAGGTGAGACCCATCCCCATCAGACTTAACCCCAGCCCCTGCCAAATCACACTGGACAAACTTGCACCTCCATCGGTCCCGAATCCCCAATACCTAATCCCCAATACCCTAATACCCAATATCTCATGCTCGATTTCCAATCCTCAACCTTGAATCTCCAATCTCTGATCTCTAATCTCCATCAAAGCGGCATACACCCGTGCTTCTTTGGCGGCAGTGTCGCCTGCTTGTCGCGCAGCAGTTCCAGGGCACCGATCAGGCGCGGGCGCGTCTCGGCCGGGATGAGAATATCGTCAATGTGACCGCTGGCGGCAGCCGTGTACGGCTTCGAGAACCTCTCGCGGAGCTCGGCCTCCAGGCGCTCGCGCGCGGCTTGTGGGTCTTCCATCTGTTTGAGCTGCTCGTGGTAGAGAATCCGAACCGCTCCCTCGGCCCCCATCACCGCAATCTCGGCGGTGGGCCAGGCGTAGACCAGATCAGTGCGGATGTATTTACTGCTCATCACAATGTAGGCACCGCCGTAGGCTTTGCGGACGACGACAGCTAGCTTGGGCACCGTCGCCTCGGAATAAGCGTAAACGATTTTCGCCCCGTGACGGATGATGCCGCCATGTTCCTGGTCCACCCCAGGCAAGAAGCCCGGCGAGTCAATGAAGGTGATGAGGGGTATGTTGAAGGCATCGCAGAAGCGGATGAAGCGCGCCATCTTGTCGGAAGCGTCAATATCAATTACGCCGGCCAGAATCATCGGTTGCTGGGCAACCACGCCCACGACCTGGCCGTGCAGCCGGGCAAATCCGACGACAGCGTTCTGGGCGAAGTCTTCGTGCACTTCAAAAAAGCTGCCCAGGTCGAAGACCTTGCGGATGACCCCTTTCATATCATAGGCTTCGCTAGGATCAGTGGGCACGAGGGTGTTGAGGTCCTGGTCCATCCGCCACGGGTCATCGGTCGGTTGGACGGCAGGGGCCAGCTCGGCGTTGTTCGACGGCAGGTAACTCAGCAACGTGCGGGCCAGCTCCACTGCACGGTCCTCGTTGTCGGCAGCGAAGTGGGCCACGCCGCTGGTGGTGCTGTGCGTCAACGCGCCGCCCAACGTCTCCAAATCCACCTCCTCACGGGTCACCGTTTTGATGACTTCCGGTCCGGTGATGAACATGTGACTGGTGCCTTTGGTCATGATCACAAAGTCAGTGAGACCGGGGGAATAGACGGACCCGCCGGCACATGGCCCGAGCATCACACTGATCTGTGGGATGACACCACTGGCCTGGGTGTTGCGCCAGAAGAGCTCGGCGTAGGCCGCCAAGCTGTAAACCCCCTCTTGAATGCGCGCACCCACGGAATCATTGAGTCCGATGACCGGCACCCCAGATTCCAGTGCCAGGTCCATCGTCTTGGCCACCTTCTGGCCTTGCACCTCGGAAAAGGAGCCGCCCACCACGGTGAAGTCCTGGGCATACACACACACACGTCGTCCATTGATTTTGCCAAAGCCGGTGACCACACTGTCGCCCGGGTGGCGCTTTTCGTCCATGCCGAAGTCGCTGTGACGGTGGGTCATGTAAGGGCTAATCTCGTGAAAGGATCCTTCGTCCAGCAGGCGGGCAATACGCTCCCGGGCAGTCAACTTGCCCTTCGCGTGCTGAGCCTCGATGCGGGCCGGCCCACCGCCCAGTCGGGCTTTCTCTCGCTGCTCTAGCAGCTTGTCGATTAAGGCTTCGTGTTCAGCCGAGGCAGTCGTACGCTCCGCTCCCAGGTTTTCCATTTCTGACTGCATCTCGCTTCTCCTTCTGCACCATCCTACCTACACTGCCTGGACGCTTCAATGGGCTACCATTTCCGGCACTCTAGTGAGCGGTGCCGAACAGGGGGTTCTAACGCGAAAGCCTTTGCTGCCCGTGAGAGAGGAGAAATCTTAACTCAAGTGGACATTCTGCTCCACCAGCAAGGCGAAGCTATTGCATGCGCAGCCTGGGATCCAGGACATCGCGCAGTGAGTCGCCAAGCACATTGAAACCGAAGACAGTCAGGCTGATGGCCAGGCCGGGGAAAATGCCCATCCACGGGGCCCGCTCGGCAAACTCCACCGCAGCCCCGCGCAGCATCAGCCCCCAGGCCGGCGTGGGCTCCGTAACACCCAGACCCACAAAGCTCAGGGATGCTTCCAGCAAAATGGCCTGCCCCAGGAAGGCGGTCAGCATGATGAGATAGGGGGCCATGACGTTGGGGAGCATGTGCCGAAAGATGATGCGGCTGGGAGTGACACCCAGAGCCTGAGCGGCTTCCACATACAGAGTTTCCCGGACGGCCAGGGCGCTCGCGCGCACTACGCGGGTCACTCGCGGAAGCATGGGGACGGCGATGGCGATGATCACGTTGATTGTCCCGGTGCCCAGCACAGCCACCACGGCTAAGGCCATGACGATAAGCGGAAAAGATAGCAGGATATCCATGATGCGCTGGATGAAAAGGTCAGTCTTGCCCCCATAGTAGGCGCTGACGACCCCAATGATAGCTCCCAGCGTAGCCGCGAAGAATGAGGTCGAAAACCCTACCAACAAGGCAGTGCGGGAGCCGTAAATGATTCGGCTTAAGATATCGCGCCCGAAGGCATCGGTCCCTAGCCAGAAGTCGCGATTGGGTGGCTGCAGCATGAGTTGGTAGTTGGTGTCCAGCGGATCATAAGGGGCGATCTGATTCGCAAAGATGGCAACCAGGACCATGATGAGAACGATCACTGCCCCGCACGTTCCCAGCGGCTTCCGTTGTGCGAACCACAACACGGTCCTAAGCCATCCGGGCAGCTTGATGGTCACCTGCCGTGCCATTGGAATGGCTCTCTCAAGTCCGGTATGATGCCCTGCCATACCTTCCCCCTTACTGGTACCGGATCCTGGGGTTCAGCCAGGCATACAGCATGTCCACGATGAAATTCGCCACGACGAAGGCGGAAGCTACTAGGAGCACCAGTGCCTGAGTCATGGTGTAGTCCCGCTGAGAGATGGATTTCACGAACAGCATACCCAGACCGTTGAGGTTAAAGACCTGCTCGGTGACGATGAGTCCCCCGAGCAAGAAGGCGAATTCTAAGCCGATGACAGTAATGACCGGGAGCAATGCATTGGGCATGGCATGGCGAAGAACGACCACCTGCTCCCGCAGTCCCTTGGCTCGGGCCGTGCGCATGTAGTCTTCCCGCAGCTCTTCTAGCATGGCGGATCGGGTCATCCGCGTAGCTACCGCCGAATAGCGATAACCGGTCGCCAGCGCCGGCCAAATGAGCTGCGAGAGGTTATGCACTGGATCCTCCCAGATGGGGCTGTAGAACATGGGCGGGACCCACTGGAAGTAGATGAGCAAGAAGAGAATCATCAAGATTCCCAACCAAAAAGATGGGGTGGCCAGGCCGGCGATGCTGAAAACACGAATGACATAATCTACCCAGGTGTCCTGTTTGAGGGCCGCCAGGGTGCCAAATGGGATCGAGATCAGGATCGCAACCAGGGTGGCCATAATCGCCATCTGAAGGCTGAGTTGGAACCGGATCCCGATCTCGTAAGTGATGGGGCGGCCTGTCCACATAGAGATCCCGAAGTCCAGGCGCAGAATTCCCCATATCCAGTTGATAAACTGTTGCCAAAGCGGCTTGTCCAGCCCCAGGCGGGCCCGTTCGTTAGCCAGTACCTCTTCTGTGACGAAGCCTCCTTCAGTGGTGTATCTCAGTTTGACGATATCTCCAGGTATAACGCGCATGAGGACGAAGATGAGGATAGCCACTCCCAGGAGGGTGGGGATCATCAGCAGGGCACGTTGGATGACATAACGTTGCATAGCATCTCCACTGTCCGCACCTAGGGCCTAGCCGAAAATTGGCGGGCCAGTCCCCCGTGCCCAGTTTCTAAGACAAGGAGACGGGGAGACCCTCCGTAGGACTGAAGGCTTATCAGCCGTAGGTCTCCTTGTCTCCCCCTCTCCCTGTCTCCCTGTCTCAGATGGCAGTGTGGGGGCCGCCTCTGCTGAGTTTTGGGTAGGCACATAGCTAGGGACCCCTTCACAGGCTGCGGCCCGTCGCCCACTGGGGCGACGGGCCGCAGCCTGTCATTACTCCTCAGCCAGCCAGACGTCTCGCAGGTCCTGGTTCAGGTAATGGCTGGGGAGCTGATTCCAGCCTCTCACCTTCGCCCAGTGGGGATTGATCTTGAACCACCAGAGGGTGGGGAAGGTATAGACTTGCTCGTCCAACAGTCGCTTCTCAAACTGCCGGATTAGTTGCCGACGCTCCTCGGGATCTGTGGCCTGAGACTGCTTCTCATACAGCTCGTCTAGAACCGGGTCTTCGTACCGGGAGTAATTCGCTCCACTCTTGCCGGTGGAGAGGAACTTGAAGAGCTGGAGGTCTGGCTCATCCATGAAGCCACACTCCCAGTCCATGCTGGTATCGAAGTTGCCCTCGCTCCGGTCAGAGAAGAACACCGCTCCTTCCTCGACGACCTGTTCCACGTCGAGGCCGATCTGCCGCCACTGATCGATCAGCCACACCCCCATCGGCTCATAGGGCATAGGCACATCTCGGTTCTTAAACGTGAAGGAAAAGCCCTCAGGCACGCCTGCTTCTTTCAACAACTGGCGAGCTTCTTCCCGGGCAGCCTCGATGTCCTTCCCGAAGCCAGCGAGCTGAGTCAGCTCCTCTTCGGAGGCAGCGAATTCGGAGCCCGGTCGCATGATGCCACCCACGTACTTTACAATGGCGATCTTCGATAGCGTCTCGGAGGCTTCCCACCGATCCAGAGCCAGGGTCAGGGCCCGGCGAACCCGGGGATCGTTGAAGGGCTCCCTCTCATTATTGATGGCGACGGATAGATAGCAGAGCCAGGGGCCCTCCTGAACTCTGATCTCGTCTCCCAAAGCCGCGACCAGGTCGTCCCGGGCAGCGGGAGAGAAGCCCCGAAATTCGATGAGCGCCTCGCCACCCCGGATTGCCGCCACGCGAGCGGAGGTCGATCTGATGAAGATGGCTTTGAACCCATCCAGGTAAGGCCGGCCTTCCACGAAGTAGTCATCGTTTCTCTCACCGCTCAGGTGCGAACCGGGTACGTGCTCCACAAACTTGAAGGGACCCGTCCCCATCACGTTCTGCTCATACCAATGGGGATCCTTCTCGATGATATCGGCCTTGTAGATGAAGTTCCACGGCGAAGCCAGGTTGGCCAGGAAGGAGGGGGAGGGCCATTTGAGGTGAAACACCACGCTGTCGTCATCCGGCGCCTCCAACGATTCTACCACGAGGTAGGAGCCTTTGCGAGCGCTGACGACCCCTTCCGGAGGGAAGATGATTTTCTCATAGGTGGCCTTCACATCCCCGGCCGTCAAGGGGGAGCCGTCATGGAACCTGATCCCTTCGCGGATCTTGAAGGTGTAGGTGAGGCCGTCTTCGGAGACCGTCCAACTCTTAGCAACGTCCCCGACAACCTCAGGGTAGTTCCACTGATCGAACTCAAGAAGGGTGCTGTAGAAGGGAGCAATCGGGTGAATGCAGGCGAAGGTGTTCTCCCGATGGCAGTCAAATGACGGGGGATCTGCCGGCACAGCGAAGGGCAGAATCCCTCCGTACCGGGGTTGCTCGACTTCCTCCTCAGCCGGAGCCTCTGCCGGTGGCGGTGCGGCCTCCTCGGTCGGCGCCGCCGCCGGTGGCGGTGCGGCCGGCGGCGCACAGGCAGCCAGCACAAGACTTAACAAAACCACGAACACAATCACAAGTGGGCGCAGATACTTGTATGTGCGCAAGGGCATCTCCTTTACCTCCTTCTGCATGTGCGTGAATTCCCGTGAACTCTCACGAGCCTGCAGGGGCAACCCCACAGTACCGCTTTCCGGAAAACTTACTCTCTCACTTGACTTGACCCTCATCTACGGCATGACTCTCCTCCCTACAACTACTACCACGAAACTTACTCGTGCACTACACGTAACAGGTTGTCCCGGTCGCGAAGCAGATGCTTCTGCATCAAACGTTCGGCTTGCCGGTCTTTACCAGCTCGAGTGACCTGGAGGATCTCCAGGTGTTCTTTGGGAACCTGGCGAGCCCGATCATGGCTGAGAAGATTAGTTAGCAGATAGGGCATCACCTGTGCCCGCACATTACTTGCCAGTTCCTGCAGTTTGCTGTTGGGACAAATGCCGATCAGGACATCATGGAACGTCAGACTGTTTCGGATCAGGTATTCTTGGTCAGCATTGGGGTCCAACGCCTGTTCCAATCCCTGCTGCAATTCCGCCCAGCGAATCCGATCAGCATGGCGGGCCAGTTCCAGCACCAAGTAGCCTTCCAGGGCAGCCCGACACCCATAGAGCTCCTTAATGTCTTCCCGGGAGGGCTCATACACCTCAACCCCACCTCCGCCGCCGTCCACTGGCACGACCAGGCCCTGCCGTTCCAGCAAGCGGATAGCCTCCCGAACAGGTGTCCGGCTAACACCCAACTCGTCGGCGAGGCGGGTTTCCACCAGGCGGGTCTTGGGAAGAAGCTGGCCACTGATAATCGCACCCCGCAGCTGTCGGTACACCTGCTGGTAGATGGGATCCGATTTTTGGATGACATCAGGATCGAAGTCGGTCGCCAGATTCGATTGAGTGGGCATTGTATTCACCCCGCGACTTGTGTAGGAACAGTTTGAAGAAGCAAGGGGTGCCAGGCCATAGCCCAAGCCGGTGGTCATTCAGGCTCTTGGACCGCCGCACCGGAAAGAAGACGAGTGTTTGTATGGTGTATGCAGTATACTAAAAACATGCGCGAATGTCAAGTGTTTGTTGGGCCGCTGAAAGAGAGCAGGATTGGAAGGATCATCGGACTGATTATCCCTCGCAAGGCCCATCCACAGACTTCCGAGGTCTTGTTAGCTCGCCGAGGCAGACTGGACCAATTCAAATAGTCGATTGGGGCTGAGCGGAATCTCCAAGATTTCGATGTCCAGGTCAGCTAGCGCATCCTCCACGGCTTGGACGAAGGCCGGGCCGACAGGAATCGCCCCAGCCTCGCCGGCACCCTTGACGCCCATGGGGTTGAGGGGCGAAGGTGTTTCCTCGTGGCCCACTTCGACGCGCGGTACCGTGGTGGACGTGGGCAGCAGATAGTCCATGAAGGAGGCGTTGAGCAACTGCCCTGTCGTCTCATCATAGACTAACTGCTCGTAGAAGGCGTTGCCGATGCCCTGCGCCACGCCACCATGCACCTGTCCCTCCAGGATCATCGGGTTAATAACCTTCCCACAATCGTGGACGACCACATAGTGATCAATCTTGATGTCGAAGGTTTCTGGGTCTACTTCGACGATCATCGCGTGGGCACCGAAGGCGGTGGCACCCATCTCCGGACCGAAGTAGGCCGTCGCTTCGAGGCCGGGTTCGGTGCCAGGACGCACCGCACCGCGCAGCGGGTTGGCCTCCGCAGCGAGCGTGGCGAGGCTCACGCGCCTGTCAGGCGAGCCACGCACCTGCGCGAAACCGTCCACCAGTTCGATGTCTTCTTCCCGCGCCTCCAGATGTTCCGCTGCCTGCTGCAGCGCCTTCTCGCGTACCATCTGCGCGGCGGAGTACACGGCCGAGCCGGCCACGACAGCACCGCGACTGGCGAACGTGCCGGTGCCCCAGTTAAACTGCCCGGTATCGCCGGTGGTGACCATGATGTTCTCCACCGGCACGTCCAATGCTTCGGCGACGACCTGTGCGAAGCTGGTGAAGTGTCCCTGCCCCTGCGTACCCACGCCCGTCACCACTGTGACCTTGCCCGTGGGCTCGATCTGCACACGCGAACCCTCATACGGCCCGATCCCCGTTCCCTCGACGTACATCACCAACCCGATGCCAACGTGTTTCCCCTCGGCGCGGAGGCGCGGCTGCTCCTGCTGCCGGAACTCCTCCCAGCCAATCATGTCCAACGCCTTGTCGAGCACCGGCTCGTAGTTGCCACTGTCGTAGGTCAGTTCAGTGAAATCCTGGTAGATGATCTCGTTGGACCAGGGGAACTGGTCAGGCGGAATGAAGTTGCGCCGGCGCAGTTCCAGCGGGTCCATGCCCAACTCTTTCGCCGCCAGATCGAGCAGGCGCTCCATGACGAACACGCCGTGCTGCCGGCCCGCACCGCGATACGGCGTGACGATGGTCTTGTTGGTAAAAACCGCCTTGAACTCGGTGTAGTAGTGCGGAACGACGTAGGGACCCAGGAGCGTGCACTGCGTGTTGATGGGTACGGTCAAACCATACGGGATGTAGGCCCCCGTGTCGTGGAGGAAGACATCCTTGATGCCAAGAATCTCCCCGTCCCTGGTGAGGGCAATCTCCGCATCGTGCACCTGCAAGCGCTCGTGAGTGGTAGCGTAGAAGTGCTCCCGCCGATCTTCGATCCACTTGACGGGCCGCTCCAACTGCATGGCCGCCCACGGAATGAGCGTTTCCTCAGGATAGAACATCATAATCTTCGGGCCAAAACCACCCCCAATGAAAGGTGCAATCACACGCACCTGTCGCTGGGAGAGACCAAGCATACTCGCCAGGCCGTTGCGGATGGGAATGGGAGCCTGAGTCGTGTCCCAGACGGTGAGTTCCTGGTACAGCGGGTCATACTCAGCTACGACACCCCGCGTTTCTATGGGTGCGGAGGCGCCCCGATCGTAGCGCATGCGCCGCGAGATGACGACGTCGGCCTGAGCACGTGCTGACTCGTAGTTCCCTTTTTCCTGAATGACGTGTGCCCCCACATTGGACCCGACATCCTCATGCACCAAAGGCGAGTCGTCGGTCAGAGCCGCTTCCAAATTCATCACCGGGTCGAGCGGTTCGTAGTCAATCAAGATGGTCTCGACCGCATCTTCGGCGATGTAGCGGCTTTCCGCCACCACCATCGCGATAGGCTCGCCGACATAGCGCGCCTTGTCTTTGACAAGCTGGCCGGCGGTGCGCTGGTTGAACACCACGTGCTGAGCCGGCGGTGGTGGCACGAGCAGCGGCGACGGTTGCCAGAAATCCCCCAGATCTTCCGCCACGTAGACTGCGACCACGCCGGCCATCGCCTTCGCCGCCTCCACATCCATGCCTCGAATCCTCGCATGGGCGTAGTCGCTCCGCTTGAACGCCACATGGAGCGTACCGGGCAAGTTTACGTCGTCCACAAACAGGGCCTGCCCTGTGAGCAGGCGCGGGTCTTCGTTCCGTTTGACCCGTTGGCCGAGATACCTTGTTGTCACAGTTGTGCTCCTGTTCTACTCCTGATGATGCAGGCTGATGCAGATGACTTGCATTTCTGGAAACTTTGCGGTATACTTCATGAAAGCGGTATCGTAAGTCCTGGTGACCCTGGCCACCCGTAGGGTGGACCTAGCTCCCGGTGCAACTCCGGGGGGACAGACTGAAATCGGGGCCCAGGGAGAGCCGCTTTCGTCATTTCTCACCATAGGTGATGGCTCACAACTTCTTCCACAACTATCCTGCCTTCCAGGATTTGATAGAGGTGATTATCTCCCCGCTCGTACTTCTGGTAGAGAGCCCAAGCCACGTGATCGACTGCCTGGAGCCCTCTTTGTGTCCGAGAGTCTTCTTGGTGCACCAATTACGCTCTCTTCCTCTCCGCTGCCAGCTTTACCGCTTCAACGATATTCTGATAGCCGGTGCAGCGGCAGAGATTCCCAGAGATGGCTTCGCGAATCTCCTGTTCGGTGGGGTCCGGGTTTTCCTCCAGGAACGGCACCAATGTCATCAAGAAGCCGGGTGTGCAGAAGCCACACTGCAGGCCGTGGGCTTCCCAGAATGCCTGCTGAAGGGGATGCAGCTCTGCCATTCCCGCCAGCGCCAGGCTCTCGACGGTGCGGATCTCGTGGCCGTTGGATTGCACGGCAAACATCAGGCACGAGCGCACCGGCTGACCGTCGAACAGAATAGTGCAGGCACCGCACACGCCGTGCTCACAGCCGACATGCGTGCCGGTCAGCCCGAGCTCGTGGCGCAGGAAATCACTCAGCAGCAAACGGGGTTCGACAGTGCGTTCATGTCGGATGCCATTGACATTGACTACAAGGCTGATTGAGTCGCTCACCTTAACCCTCTGTGTTCTTAGCTACGAGCCGCTCTGAGCCGCCATTTCCCGCAACGCCTCTACCACGTGGGGTGGGAAATTGGCAATCTCCGCCAGGGTAAGCAGGGGGTCCGGTAGCTCCTCGGCCCGCAGCCAATCCACGCGGAGCCAGAAACCGGGGATGACGGTGGAGCGGTAGATACCATCGTCGCCAACGGGCACCGGGCGGTAACGACCATCTTCGTCGAGAACCCAGAAGTCGGCGCGTTCCGTGCCCTGGCGAGGGTCAATAATCCAGTACTCCCTCACGCCGGCGGCCTGATACTCGTAGAACTTCCGACTTCGATCGCGCGACACGCTGTCGTCGGAGATGATTTCGACGATCAGGTCAGCCGGGCCTTCAAGCTTGTTTTCGGTTAGACGTGCAAGGTTCTCAGTAGCGACGAACAGGATATCGGGTTCCCGTGCTGGACCATCTGGTGGATCGACTTTCATCTCGTACGGAGCCGTCAGGACCTTGCCCAACTGGAAGAATTGGGCAAAGAATCTCAATAACGCGACTAAGAAAGTTGCGATATCCTGATGTATCGTTTTCGGCGGCATGTGAACGATGACCTCCCCGTCTACCCATTCGGCGTGCACGTCTTCGTCAGCCCAGGCCAGGAATTCCTCGTAGGTCATCCGTAGACGCCGGCCTTCTTCGGGAGGTGTTTCCGTAACCTGTTCCGGCCCAGGGGCGATGCGCAGTGTATCCATCAAGCTGACTCCTTTCCGAACCTACCAGGTGGCTCTCGCAGCGCACTGCGATTCTAACATATGCGCAATGTCGGGTCAAGACTACGCCTCTGATGATCACGCCAGCCCGATGCCGGCCTATCCAAGAGACGTCTCTGGGCTAGCGAGACGGCCGGCTATCGGATAGGCTCGTAGCGCGTTCAAACGCCTGCGTCAGTGCCTGGCGAGCCAAGACCTTGGCCAGGTGCCGGCGAAACTCGGCCGAGGCGTGGACATCACTGCCGGGATCGATGTCGGCGTTGGCGGCAGTTTCGGCGGCAGCGCGAATGACTTCCGGAGTGGATGTCTCACCTTTGAGCGTCTCCACAGCCTGGTGAGCCACCAACGGCCCCTCTCCGACACTGAAGAACACAAGCTGGGCTTGCTGGCATTGGTCTTGGTCGTCCAACGTGACCACGGCAGCCACGCCCACCAGGGCGTAGTCACCGGGCCGGCGGGCCATCTCTCGAAAAGCCCACCCGCTGCGAGGCGGCATTGCCGGCAGGGCCACTTCGACCAGTAGCTCGTCGGGCTCCAGGGCTGTGTAGAACAGGCCCAGGAAGAACTCGCCGGCGGAGACCCAGCGCTCGCCGGCCTGGCTTTGGAGCCGAAAGCGGGCGTTCAGCGCCAAGGTCACCGCCGGCAGCTCGGACGCCGGATCGTTGTGGGCGATGTTTCCGCCGAAGGTTCCCCGATTGCGAATCTGCGGATGGGCGATGTGAGGTATCGTCTCGTGGATCAGGGGTGCCCGGCCGGCCACCAATGCATCGCGCTCCACCTGGGACTGGCGGGTCATGGTCCCAATTCGCAGTCCTCCATTCTCATCAGGGCGAATGTAGAAGAGTTCCGAGACGGTGTTGAGGTCCACGAGAACCGCCGGCTGGGCCAGGCGGAAGTTCATGGTGGGTATCAGGCTCTGCCCGCCGGCCAGTACTTTGGCATCGTAGCCATATTCGGCCAGGTGTGTCAGGGCCTCTTCGACTGTGGTTGGGGCATGGTATTCAAATGGAGGTGGTTTCATAGAGCCTATGTCTCCTCGTTGAGTTCTTGATCGCGTACCGAGAAAGCGTGAGGCGTGATGCGTAGTCCGTGACGACTGCGTTCCGTGCTCAACCCGTCACGAATCACGTATCACGTATCACGTTTTCATGCGCGTTCGAAGAAACGCACCCGCTCCCAGCAGGTAACGACTTCGTCGAACTTGCGCTGCTCCGTGCGGAAGAAGTGCAGGTAGTGCTCGACTACATCATCGCCGAAAGCTCCACGGGCCAGCTCACTACGCTCAAAGTGGCTGATGGCATCACGCAGGCTGCCGGGGACTTGAGGCAGGCCGGTGGCTTCGTAGACATCTCCCTCGAAAATCTCGGGGGGCTCGATCTGGTTCTCGATGCCATGGAGTCCAGCAGCCAGGGTCGCAGCAAACGCCAGATAGGGATTGGCGTCTGCGCCTGGAATGCGACACTCGATGCGCAGCGAACTGTCGTGCCCCACCACGCGAAAGCCGGCGGTGCGGTTGTCGTAGCTCCAGGCGATGCCCGTGGGGGCGAAGGAGCCGGCCTGATAGCGCTTGTAGGAGTTGACATAGGGGGCATAGAAGACAGCGAACTCCTGGGCATGGCTCATCCACCCGCCCAAAAACCAGCGGAAAATGTCGGAGCCATGAATGGGCCCCATCTGTTTATCCCCTGGGAAGCGATTTCGCTCACCGTCGATGTCCCACAAACTGGCGTGGAGGTGCATACTGGAGCCGGCCAGCGTTTCGTCCCACTTGGCCATGAAGGTCACGGCGAGCTCCTGCTGGTAGGCGATTTCCTTGGCAGCATGCTTGTAAATGACATGCCGATCGGCCATTTCCATGAAGTCGGCGTACTGCAGGTTGATCTCGTGCTGACCTGGACCCCACTCCCCCTTGCTGAACTCCACCGGTACGCCGCTGGCGTCCATCAGGTTGCGAATGGCGCCGATCAATCCCTCTTCCTTCGTACCCTGAAGGATGTGGTAATCCTCGATGTACCATCCGAAGGTGTTCAGATCGTGGTAGTGTTTCTCGCGCGCGCTTTCAAAGCTGTCCTTGAAGACGAATAGCTCCAGCTCGGAACCGCCCATCGGTTCGTAGCCGGCAGCCCGGGCCCTCGCGATCTGGCGCGCCAGTATGCGGCGCGGAGCGACTTCGACCGGTTCTCCACCTGGCTCTCCGTAGAGATCGCACATGACAAGCGCAGTCTTGGGCAGCCAGGCAGCACGTCGCAGCGTGCTCCAGTCGGGTTCGGCGCGGAAGTCGCCGTAGCCGGCTTCCCAACTGGTAAACTTATAGCCCGGTACCGGATCCATTTCCATGTCACAGGCCAGCAGGTAATCACAAGCGTGCATACCGTGTCCCACAACGTGGTCCAAGAGGAAGTGGCCGGTGATCCGTTTGCCGACCAGCCGGCCGTACATATCGGGGAAGACAGTGAGCACGGTGTCGATCGCCCCCTCTTCAACTTGTCGACCTAGCGTGTCCAAATCGAGCATCCCTGGCACGTTTTTCTGTTTCATGGCCTCTCCCTAATCAGTGATCAGTAAACAGT
>JBHIAO010000037.1:0-22934 GCA_046758565.1 Anaerolineae bacterium | reverse complement strand
AGATTAGGTATGGTGCCGTGAAGCGCAATATCCAATATCCAATACCCAATATCTAATATCAGGTAGTGGGGATCGGAGATGAACAATAGAGACGGCTACTCAGTTGTGGCTGAAGGACTGACCAAGCAATTTGACAGCTTCACCGCGGTGGACCACATCAGTTTCAGTGTGCCTCGGGGGGACATTTTTGGCTTCCTGGGACCGAACGGCGCCGGCAAGACCACCACCATCCGCATGCTGCTGGGACTGCTCCGACCGACAGCGGGCCATGCCAGCGTGTTGGGGTTCGACATCATGACGGAGCCGCACGAGATTCAGCGGCGAATCGGCTACATGTCGCAGCGCTTCAGCCTCTACGGGGATCTGACCGTCGCCGAGAATATCGTCTTTTACGGGCGCACCTACGGTGTCACCGGTCAGCGGCTGAGGGCGCGCCGGCGATACGCGCTGGACATGACGGGGCTCCACGGGCGGGAGAATGAGTTGACCAGGAATCTGGCCGGCGGCTTCCGCCAGCGGCTGGCTCTGGCATGTGCCATCCTGCACGAGCCCGAGGTGCTCTTCCTGGATGAGCCAACCGCCGGCGTCGATCCCATCTCCCGACGAGCATTCTGGGACTTCCTCTACGAGCTGGCCGAGGAGGGTCGCACCATCTTCGTGACCACGCACTACATGGACGAAGCCGAGAACTGCCGGCACCTCGCCTTCATCCACGGCGGTCAGATCATTCTGCAGGGCACGTCGGCTGAGATCAAGGATCACATGACGGAGCAAGTGCTGGAGATCGACAGCGACCAGGCTGATCAGGCACTGGCGGCGCTGCGCGATGCGACAGACGCCGGCCGGCTATCGCTCCGCGAGCTGGCCTTATACGGTGCCCTCATCCATGCTGTTGCGGATGATGTAGCAGCCCTGCAGCCCCAGATACGTGAGGTCTTGACCGACGCAAGCGTCTCTGTCCGGACAATGGATGTCATCGCGCCGTCGCTGGAAGATGTGTTTATAGCCAGCGTGAAGCAGAGCGAGAATAGAGAATGACGAGTACTCCGTATTGCGTACTGCGTATTCCATGGTCTGACGAGAGCGCTATCCCGTCATAAGAAATACGCAGTACGCAGTACGCAATAACTGCACTCGTGAGAGAGACGAAAAATGCAACGATACCTTCCAATCCTCATCATCCTGATCCTACTCGCTGCCCTGGCCGGCATCGGCGTGTGGTACGCGCGCGCCAACCCTGAGGCCGTGGACCAGGTGTTGGCTGAATTGGAGCTGAAAGAGCCCCAGATCGAGGGCATCGGTGGTTCTGGTTTCGTTGAGGCGGTGCAGGTGGATATTGCCTGCGAGCTCGGTGGCCAGATTGCCGCCGTCCGCGTCGACGAGGGGGACGAGGTGCAGCCTGGCGATGTCCTGATCGAACTGGACAGCGTCGCGCTGGCGGCTCAGATTCGGCAGGCGGAAGCGGCCGTCGAAGCCGCCGAGGCCCGACTGGCACGGGTAAAGGCCGGCGCCCGACCGGAAGAAATCCGACAGGCCGAGGCGGCCGTGGCTCAGGCCGAGGCGGCCCGCGATGGCGCCGAACAGGCCTGGAAGGACGCGGCGATGGCCCGTGACAACCCACAGCAGATCGAGCTGCAAATCGACGCGGCGGAGACGGAGTTAGCTGTGTCCTGGCAGCAACTTCGCGAGGCTCTGGCAACCCTCAAAGCTGCCGAGGAAGGGAAGAAACAGGCCGAAAACACACTGAGCGCCTTCCCAGCCGGCGCCGATGAAGAACAGCTTAGCGAGGCGCGAACACAATACAAACTGGCCATGGACGCGTGGTGGCAAACCTTGACGGCCGTCAACATGGCCCAGGCACAGCTAGAGGGCGCTCGGGTGCACGTGGCGAATCTGCGCGCCATACGGGACAACCCGCTGCAACTGATCGCGCAGATTGATGCGGCTCGCACCCAGTACGACGTGGCGCGGGCGGCCGTGGACGGGGCTCAGGCACAGCTCGCGCTGGCGAACGCCGGCGCCCGCGACTTCGAGATCCGGCTTGCCGAAGCCGGCGTTCGTCAGGCCGAGGCCCAGTTGCGCACGCTCCAGATTCAGTTGGACAAGATGACGCTCCGCTCACCGATGGATGCGACAGTCATCGAAAGGGTAGCCCATGAAGGTGAGACTGTGGCGCCCGGCGCGACGCTGTTGCGGCTGGGTCAGCTCAGCCCCGTCACGCTGACGATCTACGTGCCGGAGACGGACCTGGGCCGGCTCCAAATCGGCCAGCCGGCAGAAGTCCGCGTGGATGCGTTTCCTGGCAAAGTCTTCGAGGGCGAGATCGTCCTCATCGCATCCGAAGCTGAGTTTACGCCCAAGAACGTCCAGACCAAAGAGGAGCGTGCGAATCTGGTCTTCGCTGTCAAGATTCGCCTGCCGAATAGTGAGGGTCTCTTGAAACCGGGCATGCCGGCGGATGCGGTGATTGAGGAAGAGATTGGAGATTAGAGATCGGAGATTAGAGATTGGAGATTAGAGATTGGAGATTGGAGGCAATGAGGGTTAATATGCAGTGTGTTTACTTCGGCTATGCTCAGTACAAGTCTAACGCACTCCTCGTAGCAGCCGGCGAATTCATTCGTCGGCTCGCCGGCAATGTGCAAGAACGTAGGCAGGGGATAGCCCGTCTCGCGGTACCAATCCTCGCCACGGTACTCACGCTGGCCTGCAGTGCTCCTCAGACAGCGCCCCGCAAAGCGATCACAGCCTCAGGGACGATCGATGCCGAGACCGTGGCGGTCGCTTCCCAGTACGGCGGGCGGGTGCAGGAAATCCTGGCTGATGAGGGCGATTCCGTCAGCAAGGAGCAGGTACTGATCCGGCTGGACGCGGCGCTGATTGCTGCTCAGATTGGCGAGGCTGAAGCGACGGTTCTAGCAGCGCAGGCTCAGCTCGACCAGGTCAAGGCCGGCGCTCACCCCGAGGAGATTCGAGCTGCCGAGGCTGCACTGGCGCAGGCGATCGCTCAACGCAAAGGTGCCAAACGCGGCTGGGAAAACGCCCGGGCCATCATGGAGAATCCCCAGGAGCTCATGGTCAGCATCGATCAGGCCCGGACGGCCGTCGGCGTCGCCAAGGAGGCTGTCGAACAAGCCGAGGCCCAACTTCACGCGGCCAAAGTCGAACGCGATGGCTATGAGAACCCCAGCAGCGAGTACAACATCGCGCAGGGGCAGGTCGAAGCGGCCGAGGCGGCACTGGAGCAGGCTCGCGCCGAGTATGCCGGCGCCCAACAGGCACTGCATCACCTCCTAGAGATGCGGGCGAACCCCATCGAGATGGCAGCCGAGGTGCACGCGGCCCAGGCGGCCTATTACCAAGCCGAAGCGGCCGTCGATGCAGCCCAGGCACAGCTCGACCTGCTCAAAGCCGGCCCCGCCCCCGAAGAAGTGGCCGCCGCCGAGGCCAACGTGAAGCAGGCCCAGGCAGCACTGGATGCCCTGCAGGTCCAGCGCGACAAAATGACCCTGCGGGCGCCTGTCGAGGGATTGGTGATCAGCCGCTCCATCGAACCGGGCGAAATCGCCTCGCCGAGCGCGACCCTGTTGCGTCTGGCTGACCTGGATCGGGTCAAGCTCACGGTTTTTGTGCCGGAAACACAGATCGCCAGCGTGCACTTGGGCCAACCGGTAGAAGTTGCCGTGGACGCCTACCCAGACCGGCGGTTCAAAGGCGCGGTGTTGTTTATCGCCCACGAAGCTGAATTCACGCCCCGGAATGTGCAGACCCAGGAGCAGCGGGCCAATCTCGTCTTCGCTGTAAAGGTGTCGCTGGACAACCCGGAGCACCTGCTAAAGCCGGGCATGCCGGCGGATGCCACGCTGCTCGTCAAATGACGACCCCAGACAAGGCGTTGCTGCACGTCCTCAACGAAACGGTCCCCGACCCAGATCGAAACTAGCGAGCAAGGAAAGGAGAAGCTCTCATGCCATCTGAGGTACACCCCATCCAACCCGAGGGTTTGGCACAACCGGCTGGCGCCTACTCACACGCCTGTCGGGTCGAGGCAAACAAGTTTCTGTTCGTCGCCGGGCAAGTGGCGCTCGACGCCGATGGGAACGTGGTCGGTGATGGTGACTTCAAGGAGCAGGCCAAGCAGGTCTACGCCAACATCCGGCAGGCCTTGGCCGCCGAAGGGCTGGAGATGCGCCACATCGCCAAGTTCACCACCTACCTCGTGCGCGGCAAGGACATCCCCGCCTTCTACGAGGTGCGCGAGGAGCTCTACCCGGAGCTCTTCCC
This sequence comes from Anaerolineae bacterium, assembly GCA_046758565.1. GTDB lineage: Bacteria > Chloroflexota > Anaerolineae > Epilineales > JAANWY01 > JBHIAO01. The sequence continues at coordinate 18,650 of JBHIAO010000037.1, read as the reverse complement.
AGGTGGAAAGTACCCTGCCAACACGCTACTCGTCATCGGGCGTCTCGTGCGCGAGGAGTTTCTCATCGAGATCGAAGCTGTTGCCGCCTATGCAGACTGACAGACGGGCGACCGAGAACTCTCGAACCTGAGGCATTGGGCGATGTACGGTTCGTCACGTACAAACGTGAGCAGGACGCCGCGGTCGGCCTGCTCACGCAGGACGAGTGGTTGTCGACCTGTCGGCGGCCCGCGGACGCTTGGACGACCTTGACGGTTTGTCTGAGCCTCCGTTGACCATGCTCGAGCTGATCAATCGGCGGAGAACGTTGCCGAAGCAGATGGTCCACAGATAACTCCCGTATATCACACCGTAGGGAACCATCCTCCAATCCCCATCCCCGCAACCTTCTGGGGGGCACCATGCGTAATGCGTGATGCGAAAGCCGCTCAGGATTTGAAATTCCTTCGCAAGCGCGTATAATTTTGGGGACGAACAAGTGTTTTGCTGCAATACCTGATAGGAGAGAGAGTGCATGGCAGAAGATGGGAGTTCAGGAGGCCGGCCACTGACCGTTCGCACGTTGAGTAAGTTGATCGACAGGATCCAACTGGCCTGGCATCTGTTCCGGGATGACCGGGTGTCGCCCGCCGTGAAAGCGATTCCGTTGATGGGGCTGTTGTACTTGATCTGGCCGCTGGATCTTCTCCCGGATCTGTTCCCGGCCTTGGGGCAACTGGACGACATCGCCGTCCTGTTGCTGGCGTTGAATTGGTTCATCCGCGCCTGCCCTTCCGACGTGGTCGAGGACATCCGTAGTGGCACGAAGACAATTTCCGCTCGATACACAGTCATTGATGACAGCGAGAGACCAAAATCTTGATCTGGGCGATTCGCCCGATCACCAATAGACGGTCGCCGGCTGGCGCGCACCATACCTCTCCCCGACGAGACCGAACGTGAGCTATTGAGGAGTTTTTATGCGAGGCTGTTTGCAAGTTGCGGCAGGGCTGCTGGCGGCTTTGTTTGTGGTGACGGCTGTTCTCGCGCTTTTCACGGTGAATTTGGCCCAGATCATCACCGATCGGGAAGCTGTCAAGCAGATACTAGATGGAGAAACATTGGTGGTGGATGTAGCACCGGTGTTGCTGGCTGAAGTAGCTTGGGAACAAGCCATGGCTCAGGGATCGCCATCGGTTGACGTGAATCCGGCCGCTCTACAAGCAGCGGTTCGCGAATTGCTTCCGCCTGGTTGGGTCGAGGTCCAAACAGACACGGCGATTGATGCTATGTTTGACTTCCTGGAAACCGGGGAGCCAGCAGCGGCCGCACTGGAGGTTGATATCCGCCCAGTCTTGACCGCGCTGCGCGGCGAAGCAGGCCGACGGGTAGTGCTGGCAGTGCTGCAGTTGTTGCCCCCTTGCACCGAACCGCAGTCAGCGTTTGACTCGGAAGCCGGCTTTCTTGAAAGAGAGTATTGTTTGCCCTCCAACGTGCCAGTGGTAGAGGTGGCCAGACAGACGCATGCCGTTGTCGTGGAAACAGTCGCCCAAGTCCCGCAGTCGCAGGAGAAGGCCGGCATCGTGCACGTGGCTCTGTTTGGTCAAGATACGATGATGCCGGCGGTACGTGAAAGGTTGCAGCAGTGGCCGCCCCTATTTGTGCTGAGCCAACGGTGGGGCTGGTTGCTGTGGTTGATCCCCCTGGGCTGTCTATTCCTTATATTGCTCCTGGCCGTGCGTTCGCTGGGTGAGTTGGGGCATTGGTGGGGATGGCCTTTAGTCCTTGCAGCCGTAATCGCTTTCTTCATGGCCATTCTGACGCCTGCTTTCCTGACAGCCACGATGCTGCCATCGGTCACTCTAGCCTCGGATATGCCAAGGTTGGCCCTTGGCCGATTAATGCAGCACCTGTTGGGTCGCCTGACCGATCGCTGGCTGACGCGTGTGTACGTGCAGGCAGGATTAATGTTGGCCTGTGGCATACTCCTGTTGATCGGTGGTTACATTGAAAGGGGTTCCACATGGAGTGTGCGTTCATGAGTATACAACACCTGTCCTGGGGAGCCTCCCTTGATGCGGCGGACGCGTCGCACCTCGGTGACATCCACGGTGACGTGAGCGTCATCGCGGCCGCTGGAGTGATAGGCGGCGAGCTGTGCAGCTTGTTGAATGACCGCGTCGGGTACCTCGCGGCCGGCCTGCTTGATGACGACGTGTGACCCTGGGATGCCCCTGGCATGTAGCCACAGGTCGTTGGCCGCGCCCCGTTCAAACGTCACGAAATCGTTCTGTCGCGCATTGCGCCCAACCCACACTGTGAAACCGTCGATCTCGACCCGGATCGGCTCGCTGCGCCCGGACGGCTTGCGCCGGCGCTTCTCCGGGACGAACCCAGCATTGACCAGCGCCTCGTGGACGGCGTCGATGTCGGGTCGGCTCTCGGCCAGGGTGAGGTCGGTCTCCAACTGGTCCAGGTAGTTCAACTGCAGTTTGGTCTTGGCGATGCGGTCGGGCGCATGCTGGCCGGCGCGCTTGGCTTTGGCGTAGCGCTCGAAGTAGGCCTGGGCGTTCTCCACCGCCGACTTCGTCGGATCCAGCTCGATACGTAGTGGCTCCCCGTCGATTTCGTACGGCACCTCGAGCACCCCTTGGCCCGGCTCGATCTGCCACAGATAGCCCAGAATCAACTCGCCGCTTTGTCGAAGCCGCTGCAACTCCTCCTGGCTCACCATGGACTGCTGCAGTGACTGCAATTGTCGCTCGAACTTTTCGCGGGCATCGTCGATCAGAACCTGCACGCTGCCACGTGCCTCGGCGTAGGCGTCGCGACCGACCTCCTGGGCGTAGTACGCGTCGACGATTGTGTTGATGCTCTCAGCCGGCTGGTAGTTCTCGTACTGGGTTAGCGGATACGGAGCGAAGGCGATGATGTGGTCGTTTTCTCGGACCACCGTCGGGTGCCACTGACCTGTCTTCACTGGTTCAAACAGGCTGTGTATCGCCGCAAGCAGGGGAGCAACCTTCTCGACGGTGCTGACTGGGGCTCGGGAGTGGCCGGCGACGCGATAGGCCACCTCGCGGGCCGCTAGCGGGCTGAGCCCCATGATGCCACGGAGCAGGACCTGCCACAACGGCTCACCAGGGTCGGCTGCGTCTAGCATGTCGCGCACCCGGAGTTCTGTGAGTTGATCTGGCGCTAGTTTGTTCTGAGACGGGGGCGGTCCATATTCGGTCTGGGGCAGAATCGGGCGCACGCGGCTCATGGCCGGCGTGACACGTTTGACGGCGTCGAGCACGACTTCGTCCGCATCCAGTCCCTCGACAAAACTCGGGACGAGCAGCATGATGTTGCTGTGCCGTCCCATGGTCTCCACGACCAGGGTGACTTTACTCTCGGGGTGGTTGAACTGGAAGCGCAGGATGCGTTCCCACGGCGGCTGAACCACATTGACCAACTGCCCACCCCGCACGTACTTGCGAAGGAGTAAGAGCAAAGGCGACTCGGTATCCACACCGCGCCGGGGCTTCTCGTCGGTCAGGTGCACGCGGGCAAGTCGAGCGTCGGCCGAGGCCAACAGATAGTGTCGTTGTCGATTGGCGTAGATCTCCAGCCCAACCGACAGGTTGTTCGGCTGCACTACCTGCTGCACGCGCCCGCCAACGATGCGTTCGTGGAGTTCGCCGGTGATTGCTGAGATGGTCAGGGTGTCGAAGTACATTGGCCTGGGCCTGAGAGTAAATCCTCGAAGCCTGAGAATAAATCCTCTGAAAAAACGGGTCGGGGGACCCGGGCTGCCCATATTTTGTGGTGAGCTCGGGTCCCCTGACCCGATATCTGGAACCTCGCCATGCCAAGAGGGTGTTTTTTCAGTGGAGTCATGCTTGAGCTGTTAGCCGGCGGGTTTATTCGCCGGTTCCGGAACGGGCGATGAACGGCAGATAAACATTGGGCGCTCCTTGCGGTTCAATTACTGTGGGTTCGATGACCGTGATGGTGTCACTGCCAAAGTTGGCGACGTACACCCGGCCGGTTTCCGAATCGACGGCCAAATCGACGGGGCGATGGCCAGCCGGCAGCATCGTCAGCACCTTGGCCCCGTCCAGAACGGCGACGCTGCCATCGCGCGTCGTTGCGTAGGCGACACCCCGCTTTATGTCGATAGCTACGGCCAGCGCCTCAAGCCCCAGATCGGTCATACCGCCGTCGAGACCCTGCAGCAGCACTAGCGGTCCGCGCGTGGCCACGTAAACATCGCCCGTCAGCGGGTTGACGGCTGCATCCAGCGCCGGCCTCGGAAGGAAGATGCTGGGCAAGCGACGCTGCATTCCCTCAATTATGGAAAGCCGGCCTTGCCCGGGATGCAGAACGAATACGCGGTCCCGCACGGGATCGACGGCGAGCTTGCCCGGTGCGTCGCCGGTACTGACGATGCCGATCCGTTCTGTCCCACTGATGACTGCCACAAAGCCATCCACATGGCCGCCGGCCGCCGCATAAGCTAGCCCGGTGGCGCGATTCACCGCCACCCCTCGGGGTGGTGTGCCTAGATCAATCATGCCCAGCACTTGCGTCCCGCTGATCACGGCAACTCCGTCGCTGGCGACGTAGGCCAGTCCACGAACAGGATCCAGTGCGATGTCATGGGCTGTGATTGGGAGCGTTGCGGCGATCCTGGTGTCCTGCACGATCGTCAGTGCTGTATCCTGCGCGACGTAGACCCAGCCGCTCAGCGGATCAGCCGCTACCGCCCGTGGCGTATCGACCAATTCCAGCGTAGCGACAACCTCGGCGTCAGACAGCACGTTCAAGGTGTCCGTGCCTTGGTCACATACGTACACCAGATTGTTAAAAGGGCTGACGGCGACTCGCGCCGGCATAGCTGCCGTCGGCAGGTGGCCCAGCAGGCTGTCGTGCTGGGCCACGGCGAGTCCGTTCCCTGCCAGGTAGGCGATGCCACGCTCGGTGTCGACGATGAGTGGGCCGCCGCCGGCCAGTAGCGTGGCCACAACCTCTCGGCCGGATAGCACGGTCGTCGTGCCGTCGCCGGCGTTGGACACGTACACGCGGCTGCGGGCCGTATCGACAGCGATGGAATCTGGTGCAGGACCCACGTCGATTGTGTCGACGACCTCGGTGCCGGCGATCACTGTCACCGTGTCATCGCCGGCGCTGCTCACGTAGACCCACCCACGCTGCGGCTCGACCGCGACGTGCCTCGGGTCTGGTCCGACCGCTAATCGGGCGATCTGCTGCGTGCTGCTGATCACAAGGGCTGTGCCGGCGTCGCGAAACGGAGACTGGCCTACGACGTATACAAGGCCCGACGTGGGATCGACAGCCATGTCTCGGGGCACACCAACCTCATCCAGCGGGACCAGCGCGGTGTTTGCTGTACCGCTAATAATTGACAGATGCGCAAGACTCTCGCTGAGGACATATGCACGCTCTCGCTTGGGGTCGACGTCGACAGCAACGATGTTGGGTGGTGTGCTCACGAGGGCGACTGGGCGATCACGTTGCAGAACGATAACCTGGTCGCTGAGAGGGCTTGCTGTCTGCACGCTCACATAGGTTCGGTTGTGTTGGTGATCGACCGCGATCGGCCCGGGGTAGCCACCCGCGTCCACACGCGTGATCACCTCGCCGCCGCGGATGATGGCGATATGCCCGCTGTACAAGGCGTACGGATCGGGAACACTGGCGTACACCAGCCCTGCACCCGCATCGACGGCGATGTCTGCGACCTCTTGCCCGACGGGAATCGCGCTGACCAGTGCGGTGCCGGCCACGACCGTCACGGTGCCTCGGTCCCCGTCGGCCAGGTACACCAGCCCCAGGGATTCGTCGACGGTCAGGGCACGAGGCCAAGGCGAGACGCCTGTCGCGAGTGGAACTGTGGTCGTGATGAATTTCGGATTTCGGATTTCGGATTTCGGATTTCGGGGCATCATGGCGAGCAGGCTTAGGCTCATCAAGGCGCTTAACGCCACGGCGACTGCGAACAGCCCGTAGCCGCTCAACCGACGTGTGTTAGGTGACATGAATTAAGGCATCACCGTTCGCTATCGGCCTGTGAGTGGCAGGTACATGTACCATGGGACAGCCGGCGGGTGATAGAGGAAAGCTCCCTGGCTGCCGACCGCCCAGGCTTCCCCCCATGGCCGGCTCACGACACCGTTCAGGGCGATATCCTGAGCGCCGTCCTGAGCCAGTCGAAGGGTTCCGGTTGTTGCGCTGTCTGTGGGGGACCAGGTATGGCCGTCGTACCGCAGGATCGTCCCTTGCGTGCCAACTGCCCAACCATCACCTGGGCCGGCGAAGTCGACATCCAACAGGCTGTAGTCTTGCCGCCCCTGCACCACCGTCCAACGCTCTCCATCATAGTGCAAGATGGCCCCTGCGTTTCCCACAGCCCAGACGTCGGTGCCCGAGAAGACATGGATCGCGAGGAGTCTCGGTCTTCTTGTTGAATCTGTTGTCGCCTCCCATGCCGCGTTCGGAACGGCCGTCGGCTGCCATTCTGATCCATCGTAGTGATACGCCACAGCCAGGTAGCGGGGCGGTTCAGAGACCAGGTCGAATCGTTCCCCGACGGCCCAGCCATCGTTCGGTGCCCGGAAGTGCAGACCATAGAAGTGCACGTTCTCCGGTATGGGGGTTCTCTGCCAGTCTGTTCCGTTGTAGTGCACAAGTGCTCCATCCTGGCCGGCTGCCCATACGTCGTCGGAGCTGATAGCCTCCACGGCGAAGAGAGCTGATACGCCTGGATAACCGGCGGTTGTCCAGGCTCCGGCTGTGTAGTGCCATATCACGCCGGCCTCTGTGGGCACCTCGACTCGAAGATCTTGCCCGACGGCCCATGCCTCCTCTTCCGAAAGCACGGCGATGTCGAACAGTGGCGGAGCCTCGTGGATCTGGCGCGGGTTCCAGAGGAACCCAGTGTGCTGCCAAAAGGTCATACCCTCGGTGGGCTGGAACGGCTGGCCGCCGATGGCCCAGCCGGCGGTTGCGTTCACGAGGTCGATGGCAGTCAGGTCGACGTCCACGTAGGGTTGTGCGAGCAACTGCCAGCCGTCCGATGTTACTCGACCAACGAGTCCCCTTTCACCGGTCACCCAAGGGTTACCAGTGGCATCGATGTAGAGGCCGAAAAGATCCATGCTCAGCGGCACACTGATGGGAGACCAGGCTGTCCCGTTGTAGTGCAGAATCGTGCCTTCGGTGCCGACAGCCCAGCCGGCATCTGCATTGTCGAATCCAACACTCCTCAGCGCGGGATGTGAAGTCGGTAGAACCTGCCAGCCTTTCTGATTCCAACGGACAAGGATGCCGCCGTCCCCTACAGCCCAGACATCATCACCGACGATGGTGACGTCGTGGAGGTCAACGTTGGTTGGACTGTTCTGTTTCGTCCATTCAACGCCATCCCAGCGCAGTACCGTGCCGGCCTTGCCCACCGCCCATCCATCAGTCGTGGATGCAAACGCGCAGGCGTACAGCGACTCGGTGCGTGGGATGGAAACCTCAGTCCATGTGCCATCGCTCAGGCGTAGGATCAGTCCTTCGAACGTCTCCGAGACGGTGTTGAAGCGCCGTCCAACCGCCCAGCCACTGGCGTCAACAATCACGGCGTCAAAGAGCTCATCGGCGGACGTGGTAGGTGCGCTGGCACTATGCCAGGTGGTGCCTTCATAGCGTAGGATCGTGCCGGCCTTGCCCACCGCCCAGCCGTCATCCGCAGAGCCAAAGGCGACGGCGTGCAGTGTTTCGTCGGTGGGGCTGTCTAAGCGTTGCCATGACTCGCCATCGAAGTACAGAATCGTGCCGGCTTCGCCAACAGCCCAGACACCGCCGCCATCTGCTGTGACAATATCCAGCACTGCGGATTGGGTCAGATAGGCTGTGCGCCATTCGGCTGGCTCCTGTGCGATGCCGGCTAGCTTGCTAGCAGCACCCAGGGCCAGGACACAGGCGAGCATGAACACTGCTCGCATCGAGAATCGATTGGTCATAAGCTGTTGTCTGTGATACAATGAGTTGGGAATGAGCCAATGTCCACCATCTATCTTAGCCTGGGATCCAACGAGGGTGACCGCCTAACGAACATCAAAAAGGCCCTCCGCATGCTGGAGAGCCAGGTTGATGTGCGCAGCGTGTCCTCCGTGTATGAAACGGAACCCTGGGGTCTGAGGAACCAGCCGTGGTTCTTGAATGTTGTCTGTTCCGGTGAGACCGATCTGACGCCTCACGCTCTGCTCGATTTTGTGAAGGATATCGAGCGACGGTTAGGCCGGCAGCAGACCATCCGCTATGGGCCTCGCCGCCTAGATATTGATATTCTTTTCTATGGCCATCAAGTCATCCGCCGTACGGCCCGTCCTGAGCCTGTCGAAGGACGGGCCTCGAGAAACAGGAACTCACGGCTAGAAATTCCCCATCTGCGACTTGCAGACCGATCCTTCGTATTGGTTCCCCTGGCAGAAATCGCACCGGAGTTGGAGCACCCGGAGACGGGCAAGACTGCGAGCGTGATGTTGGCTGAACTTGAAGAGCCCGAGGTGGTCCGAAAATATGTCCCGGGCTAGTGAACCAGCACCGCTTCAATTCATGGCTATGGCTGCAAGTAGTAATTCAGCACCCAGTCCAACTCGTTGACCCCGTAACTACCGTCGATACGGATTCGCTGAAGCTCGAAGGTCCTATCTGATGACTGATGAATGCCCTGTTTAACGGTAACGGCCCCCCAGTAGTGGGCTGAAGCCAGGATGGCGATCACATTGTCGTTGTATTTCCCTGACGGATAGCTGAAGAACCGAGGAGTGATGCCGGCACCGTTTTGAATCGCCTCTTTGGCGCCAAGAATCTGCCACACCAGAAAGTCGGTGTCCTTTCCCCGCAGGTCTGGATGATCACGGCTGTGAGCGCCGATTTCGTTACCGACTCGAGCCAAGTGCTTCACCTGGTCCCACGTCAGGTAGGCCGGCCGCCCTTCGTCGATGAAGTTCGTGATCAGGAAGAAGGTACCGGTAAAGCCGTACTTCTCCAGCAGAGGGAAAGCGTTCTCATAATTGTCCCGATAGCCGTCATCAAATGTAAGGATGATGGGTCTTTCGGGCAGCGGCTCCCCCCGCGTCAGGTGCAGCAGCAGTTGGTGAAGTGAGATTGTGTGATATCCGTTGTCTTTTAGGTACCGAAGATGGCCCTCGAAAGAGGTCGATGGCACCGAGAGACCCCGGCGGATTTTGTCAGCGCCCGGTGGTGGCTCGGAGATGTAGTGGTACATCAGAATCGGGACATGCGCATCGCGAACAACGCCGTCAGGCGGTGGCAGCAACGGCTCGCGCGGGATGTTCGGCGTGACGGTTTCTGCCGCCGGCACGGGAACTGCGTGTTGCTCCAGGTATGGCAGATATACACCGCCTCCTGTGGTTGGCTCGGAATCTGCGGCGACCTGGAGCTTAGGTTTCGATGCTGACAGGTCATCTGTCGTCCACCGCTGTAGTGTCGCGCCGATAATGCGCCTAACATCGCTCGCCGGCTCGGGATCGACTTCAGGGGTGCGGGCTTCGTTGGAAACCTGTTCGGATTCAGGTACCATCGTAAGCCCTCCAGCGATAATCAAGGAGATGGCGATCACCGCAATGATGAGAGCAGTACGTGTTCGGGTCAAGTTGTGTACCTCCTCCAGGCAGGGATTCACTGCGCCTAACAGGATACCCGAATTTACGTGCTTTGTCAAGTTACTTGACATGCGTCATAATACTCCTCGCGAAAAGATGATTAGTCACTCACAAGGAGCAACTCCAAATGGGAAGACGTATCCTGCTATTCGCCGGCCTTTTCCTGCTAGCGTGGGTCGTTAGCTGCGGTTCATCATCCGAGAAGGAGCGCGGCGATGTACCGGCCAGTACATCGCCCACACCAGCTCCGGTTGTGATGCGTTTCCGCCGGCAGGGCGGTATCGCCGGCTTGTGTGACGACGTGGCGGTCCATAAGGATGGTATTATCGAGTATCACACCTGCAATCGACCGATCCAAACCGCCACTCTGACTCAGGGTGAGCGTCAGGAACTGGTTGGCTGGGTTGACGAACTGAGCGCGTTTACCTTCAAACAGGAAGACAACCCGGGCGGTCCGGACAACCTGGTGCGAGAGCTGCAGTTCGCCGGGCAGGGGTCGTCGCCGGCAACGGATGATCAGAAACAGATGATGTCTGGCTGGATCGAACGGATCTACGGTGAGCTAGCACAGCAGCCACAGCCTGGCAGCCCCGCCACCACGGCTGGGCGCGTGCTTGACATCATGGAACAACACATCATTGTTATCAAGCCAGATCAACCTGGCCATGACTTGATCGCAATAACACCACAGACCCAGTTCAAGCTGGCCAGCGGTGAACCGGCCAGCCTGGACGACGTGAGAGCCGGCGTGCATTTACAGGTTCAAGGCAAGGCCGTCGGGGGCGGGGGACTGCAGGCGGATACTGTGATCATCCAGCCGAAACAATAATTCACAATACACTACTGCCAATTCACAATTACAATTCGCTATGTCCCGCCCGTTGGGTCCTGCGGGCGCTCAGTTAGAGTGGCCTCAAGGGTTATCCGCTGACCGTCTCGCAGGATGTCCAACTTGACCCGGTCACCGAGTTCGTGCTGTGCCACCCGTTCATTCAGGTCCAACTGGTTCCGCACGACTTCTCCGTCGATGGCGAGGATAATGTCGGCCCCAGTCTTGACCTCACCGTACGTTGTTTGAACAGGGCCATCGCCGGCCGTGAGGCCAACCTTCGCTGCTGGTGAGTTGGGATGAATCTCCTGGACGAGCAACCCGTAATCTACGGGAAGTCCCAGGTCCTGGGCCAGCGTGGCGTCGATGGGCCGTCCACCCGCCCCTAAGAAGGGGTGCCGGACGTAGCCCTGCGAAATGATCTCTCGTGCCACCACGAGTGCGGTGTTGCTGGGAATCGCGAAGCCGAGCCCGACCGACCCTCCCGAGGGTGACTCGATTCGCGTGTTGATGCCAATCACCTGACCGCTACTGTTGAACAGCGGGCCGCCTGAGTTCCCAGGATTGATGGCTGCATCGGTCTGTAACACGCCCGCGACGTCGGGGGCGTACATGTCGTTGCTCATGAATCGTCGTGCGACAGCACTGATGTGCCCAACCGTCAACGAGTAGGAAAGTCCAAAGGGGTTGCCGATGGCGATGGCCAAATCGCCGACCTCCACCAAATCGGAATTGCCGAAGTTTGCCACTACCAGACGGTCAGGCGGGACATCCACTTTCAGCACGGCCAGGTCCGTCGCTAGGTCAAATCCGATGAGTCCTGAAGGCACCTGGTTGACGCCGGGCAGTTGGACAACGATGTCCTTGTCGTTCTGTGCTTTGTCAACCACATGGTAGTTGGTTATGACGTAGCCATTCTTGTCGAACACGACGCCCGAACCGGTGACGCCGGCTGATTTCACCTGGATGTTGGCCACCGTTGGGCTCATTCTCTCGTAGACGCGATTGACGGCCGCTTCCTCTGTTTGGCGTTGCCAAAGGAGGAAACCGCCGGCCAGGATGGCGATAGCCAGAACAGCGGCTACAGCCGTCATGACAACGACGCGGCGGGTTTCTGATTCCTCTGAGTGTCCCTCTCGATGGCCTTCCTCGTGTGCCAGTCGAAGGAGTGCCGTGAAGGCGGCTAAACAGTCTTCACATTCCTGCAAATGGGCCCACAGGGCCGGGAATCCATTTCCCACCTCTTCCATGGTGAGGGCCTTGCTGGCAACCTCTTCCATGAACTCATAAGCCGGATGAACGGCTGATTCGTGCTTCTGCATATGCTCTCGACCTACGATTGACAAGACTACACTTTCAGACAATAGGCTCCAGCCACATCTTCTGGTGGTCGGTTGGGTTCTACAGCATTGGGTCCGTTATGAAGGCGGCGGTTATGTGAATGATACAATGAGTGTGCCTGATCCGCAAATTAACGACACTGTACCCGCCGTCGTACTAAAGAGATTGGATGCCCAGGACTACCCGGTCTTACGCATCGAGCTACCCTGAACCTATCGAAGGTCGAAGGGTCGGTTTTGCAGGGGGTAGCGCGAGTTCAGTCGCCAGGCCGGGAAGGTGTGGGGAGTTAGGCGGAGTGCTCGTGGTCGCGAGCTGCCTGCTGGTCGCTCGGGCCTCTGATCGGCAGGACCAAGCGAACCGTCGTACCGGTGCCCGGGCAGCTTTCGATGGCCAGGTCACCACCGTGCTCCTGGATGATGCGGTAGCTGACAGTTAATCCCAGGCCGGTGCCGTGTGGCTTGGTCGTATAGAAGGGGTCAAACACTCGGGGGATATCTTGGGGAGCGATACCAACGCCTGTATCGGAGAGTGTTACACACACCTCATCATCTACCTGCTCACTGGTGATGTGCACAGTACCACCATCGGGCATAGATTCTATGGCGTTCAGCAGTACGTTCAAACAGACCTGTCGTAGTCCGTTTTTTGCCCCGATGACGGGGGGCAAGGTTTCGGATAAGCGAAGTTCCACAGCGATGTTGGTGTCCTGCAATTGCCAGTCAAATAGCGCAAGAAGATCTGTTATCAGCGAGTTGAGTTCCACCGGAGTGAGGGCCTCCTCGCTTGGCTGGTAGAGTTGTTCCAGCAACCGAGACACGATGCCGGCAATCCGGTCGACCTGTTCTTGGACGACGTCCAAATATTCCTGGCGCGCTGATCCATCGCCCTGTCGGTCGGCGATGAGTTCCAGATACAGGCGCATCGATTGAAGTGGGTTGTTGATCTCATGCGCAATGGCAGCAGCAAGCTGGCCAGCGACAGCCATCTTCTCGCTGCGCATCATTTGCTCCTGGGTTTCCCGGAGCTCTCTGGTGCGCTCTTCTACGCGCTTCTCCAGCTCTCGGGCCAGCGCTCGCGTTTCGGCGTACAACTGTGCATTGGCAGTGGCGATGGCGACTTGCTCAGCAATCAGTCGGAGAGATTCGAGCGTTTCCTCGTCAAGATCGATGCGTTGTTCCCCGCTAAGACTGAACACGCCTATGGCCTCGCCGCGCAGTGAGAGAGGTAGCGCCACGCACCACCGGGCTCCCTCTGCCCAAAGAATGCCGGCATCCGGTCGGTGATTCTCGCGTACCAGGTTGCGAGAAATCCATGCCTGCCCGTGGGTCACAGCCCACCCAGCAGCCGATCTCTCCCTCCGGATGCGCTGCCGCGTGCCTCCGTTCTCATCTGATGAGGGGCTGAGTGTCACGGGCTGCCTGGCCAGTGATTCCGCCGTGCTGGCCACAATCTCAAGCGAATCGCCTGAATCGTCTAACAGGGCGATACAGGCGCGGTCGAAGGGCATGAGCCGACGGGTTCCCGTCGTGACAGCACGGAATGCCTCCGCCAAATCTAGGCTGGCGTTGATTGTCAACGCAATATCGTTGATTGCTTCGATTTGGCGGGCACGACGCTCGGTTTCCCGGAACAGCCGGGCGTACCAGAGAAGAGCAATCGTGATCAGAGCGGCCACCACTGTCTGCCCCCCGATCACGAGTAGTTCGGGGCTTAGAGGCATGGCCTTCTACGACCAGACATATCCTGGGGAATAGACGTGGGCAAGCCGAGACCGAGGTTCGGTTGAACCCCGATCTCGGCTGCTCTATTCCAGGTGAGGATTCTACGGAGCGATCTGTCTCTGGCTTGGCGGGTGCCATCACGCAGAAGGTACCCGCTCACCATCAACTTCTGTAGGGACTAGAAGCGCTGGTCCGCAAGGATCGGCAGCAAGAACAGGACGTTACCCTCGAGGTTCCGGTTCGCCTGGAACACGATGTCTCCGGTGGGGTTGGCGCCTTGGAATAAGCGCTCACCCTGCCAGTTGTAGATGATGGGACCCGTGTCACTGCCCTCAAAGATCCGACCGTCTTGCACGGTGTAGGCCAGCGGGCCGCTCGTGCTTCCACCTACGAAGATGCGGGCACCATCAACCGCGAACAGCTTCTCACCGCTGCTGCTAGCGCCACGGAAGATGGTCCGACCATCGAAGAAGAGGATGGTCTGGCCCTGCGACACGGAACCCTGAAAGACCTTGCCACTGGGCTCGATCTCATATACCAGATTGCTCTTCTGCGGGTCGCTAAAGAGCCGGGTTGTGCCGGCGGCAACTGGTTCTCCGCCAACTGCTCCCCCTTCCTTCTGAGCAGCCGGCTGAGGCTGGACGCAGCCTACCAAGGTAATGGCGACGACCAGGACAGCCAAAAGAATCACGCGAGCTTTCATTGTAGTGAAGTACCTCCTTGTCAGAAAATTGTGATGGGTTGTAAACAGCAATTGATACGTCCGGACTAGAAACGTCTGTCCGCAAGGATCGGCAGCAAGAACAGGACGTTACCCTCGAGGTTCCGGTTCGCCTGGAACACGATGTCTCCGGTGGGGTTGGCGCCTTGGAATAAGCGCTCACCCTGCCAGTTGTAGATGATGGGACCCGTGTCACTGCCCTCAAAGATCCGACCGTCTTGCACGGTGTAGGCCAGCGGGCCGCTCGTGCTTCCACCTACGAAGATGCGGGCACCATCAACCGCGAACAGCTTCTCACCGCTGCTGCTAGCGCCACGGAAGATGGTCCGACCATCGAAGAAGAGGATGGTCTGGCCCTGCGACACGGAACCCTGAAAGACCTTGCCACTGGGCTCGATCTCATATACCAGATTGCTCTTCTGCGGGTCGCTAAAGAGCCGGGTTGTGCCGGCGGCAACTGGCTGTGCACCGCCAACCGTTACGGCGGGCGCAGAAGCCTGCTGCACCGAGCTGCGGCCCAGCACGAGGCCAACGGCACCACTGATCAGGGCAATGGCGACGACCAAGACGACCAAAAGAATCTCACGGCTTCTCATTCGAAGTGCAACGCCTCCTTTCCAAATGTCGTGATGGACTCCGAAACGTGTGATTCGTGGATTCAACCTTTGAGCTACTGCTACTCACATGTGTTAGACATCTGTCGAAGTGCCACGATTGCCTCTGTGAATAGACCGTTTCGGATCTCCATCCTTCCCTACAGATCGGCCCGTACTCACCTCGTGTGCTTGCCGGCTGAACAATAACTAATGTGTGCCAGCCTTCACACATCCAAAAGTATATCATAATTCGAGAATTGGTGCGTTAGTGTGGTGTTGTCGAAAGGTTGGAATCGCGTTGGCGTGGGCATGTGCGACTTACCTTTCTGGTGCTGACAGTTTGTACCCGAGCCCACGCACGGTGTGAATGTACTGCGGATGGGATGGATCAGGCTCCAGTTTCTGCCGCAGTGTGTGGATGTGATACTTAATCAGTTCTCGCGCTTCCCAAACTTCAGTTTCGTATCCCTGAACCTCGCGCACGAGCTCCTGGTGACCGATAACCCGCTCTGCGTTACGCATCAAATATGTCAGCAGAGCAAACTCAGTAGGTGTTAGGTCCAGCGACTCTGTTCCCCGCTGCGCTTCGTGCCGAAGTGGATCAACGGTCAGATCTGCCACACGCAGGACCGACGTTTGGTCTCTGCCGGGTGGACCAAGACTGTCTTCGACCTGGCTCAAAGTCTCACGGAGTTGGTTCAATAGTTCGTCACGCCGGCGCTCCCGCAGGTGTCGATCCAACGCCCGAGTGACGCTCGTCTTGATAATCTCAGCACCGCTGGGCTTCATCAAATAGTCGTCGGCACCGGCCCGCACGGCGGCGATGGCTGACTCGAGGCTGGCATAGCCAGTCAAGAGGATCACGGCAATGTGGGGGCAGCGCTCCTTGACCTTCCGCATCAGGTCCACACCGCTCATGCCCGACATTCGGATATCCAGCAGTGCAAGGTCAATGTCGTGATCATCCAGGTACTCCAGGGCTGCTTCGCCACTCTCGACCGTGTGCACGGCATAGCCGGCCGCATCGAGTACGGTTGAGAGAGCGGTTCGTATGGCCGGCTCATCATCAACGACGAGAATCCTGGCTTGATCGGCGGGCAGTGGCATGATTCTGAACTATTCGTGTTATGCGTGACTACACCGTGTGCGGGACGGGCGAGTCAGCAGGTTGACAGGTGTTGCCAGTAACTCTCACTCCGATACCACAAGGCCTAAAAGCGGAGCTGGTCAACTTCATTGCCGTTCTGATCCAGGAGCTCAGCGGAGTCCGCCTGTTGCCAGACAGGCGCCGATGCGTTCAGGTAGAGTGCTGTGTCATCATCAGTCCCCGGTCCTGTGTACACCCGCACACGCCGCAGTGGGGACAGCGAGAAATCTGGGAGCACGTATGCGTCGCCCTGGCTGTCGCGGAGTGTGTAGCCCGCCAGGTTCACCGTCCGAAAGCCCTGGTTCTCGATCTCTACCCACTCTTGCGAGGGATCACTCGCGTCGGCCGGCGATTCGACATGCACGATCCGTACGTCCTGACCGGGCTCCGGACGGGCCTGCGAGACAACAGGGATCGTCAGTTGCTGTTCATTGCGTGAGACAACCACTTCGACCGTGTTGCCGATGGCGAATTTGTCCATCACGCGGGTGAGATCGGCCGGGTAAGTCACCGGTTGCTGACCGACGGCCAGGATGACATCGCCCACCTGCAGGCCGGCCGCTTCGGCGGCCGAGCGACCGGCGATGAGGTCAACCTGCACGCCTTGACCGCTGGGGGTCGTGGAACCCTTGACGCCCAGAAAAGGCCGGCGGACGGTACGGTTGGCGATAAGCTCCCTGGCAATATCCTCGGCCAGGTCGATAGGTACGGCAAAGCCAAGTCCGATGCTGCCGCCACCCACGGTGACGATCTGGGTATTGATGCCGACGACCTCGCCATTTGCGTTGAAGAGAGCGCCACCACTGCTACCAGGGTTGATGGACGCGTCGGTCTGGATGACGCCATCGATGACAGCGCCGAAGGGGTCAGAGGTCTCCAGGGAGCGATTGATCTGACCGATGTGTCCAACGGTCAGGGTGCGCTCCAGGCCCAGGGGATTGCCGATGGCGATGGATAGATCGCCAACTTTGACACCGTTGACATCACCCCGGGGCGCAACAATGAGTTCGGCCGGGGCAGCATCGACTTTGACGATAGCCAGGTCGGTACTGGGATCGAAGCCGATGACCTCTCCTTGAACCGTGCGTCCGCTGCCCAAGCGGATGTCGTACGGCCCGCCATCGTCGATGACGTGATAGTTGGTCAGAATGTGGCCATCCCTGTCGAAAATGACGCCGGAGCCAGTTTCGTCCGGTGTCTTGATCTGGACGACGGCGGGTCCCCATTTATCGAAGATGCGGTTGGCGACTCGCGACTCGCTGGCCCACAGGAAGCGCCAGGCCACGAAGGCCACGGCGACCAAGACGACGGCGGTGGTAGTCAGAAGCGCCCGCCGGCGCGAAGTCCGCTCCTGACCGATGGCCTCCTCGACGAATTCCTCTTCCTCGATGCTCAGGAGATCGACTCCTCGGGCTACGTCCTCGAGCGTGACGCCCTCCTTCGGTACCAGCTCGCCCAACCGCTCCCGGGGGATCTGGATGACGAAGCTCTCTCGCCGGCCGGCTTCTTCTCGAACATCGTACTCGGTGGAGTGCAGCAGCGTTCCGTCGGGTTTCTTGACCAGCAGATACAGATCTGGCTTGCGGTCGAGGAAAGCTTCCTGGAAATCCTCCTCCCGAAACAGGATGGCGAAACTGCCATCGGGTAGGGTTACGGATGAGCCCAGGCGGTCATCACTACCACGTTCGTCTTGGTCCCAGACTTCGACAACGACATTGGGCACGCCCCAGCTGGTCTCGGTCTCTAAGATCTTACCCGTAACTTTATGCGCCATGTGTTCTCACCTCTTTGCCTAGAGTTGACCACCATAGGGTGACCCTCAGCACCGCGACCCGTTTGGCGTTTGGATCAAACTGGGTGCATGACGGGCGTACAGATACATATGACAATTATATCATGATCGGGAGAGGTTTGTCAACGGTACCGTTAGCAAAACGCGACCAAGTATTGTCAGCTTGTTGAGGAGTGTTTCCATCTCGGCCCAGAGATACTGTGCCGGAAATGAGGAACGACCTGCTGCGCAGGCTCTGTGCGTCCGCCGAGTTGCATGGATGCCGGCTTTTTCCTATAATTTGCTCACCAAGAACGAATCTGGGGCCATGAGGATGTCTGAGAAGACTTCGGAAGTCTTTCGGCGTGTGTTTTCAAGACGCAGATGGCTGGAAATGGACTTGAATTTCGCTAGCCCAAGCCACTGCCGAGACTTCCGAAGTCTGAACTCTGTTTAGGGAGGGCACCGTTATGCCAATCTATGAGTACCGCTGCGCAGATTGTGGTCGCCGAACCAGCGTCTTTACCCGTAGCATGAACGATGAGCTCAATCCGGTGTGTAGCGCCTGCGGTAGTGAAAACGTGCGCCGGCTCATCTCTCGGGTAGCCGTGGTTCGATCTGAAGAAAGCCGGCTGGAGTCTCTGGCTGATCCCAGCGCCTTTGCCGGCCTGGATGAGGACGATCCGCGGAGCCTGGGCCGCTTCATGCGGAAGATGAGCCAGGAAATGGGCGAAGACCTGGGAGCAGAGTTTGATGAGGTGATTGATCGTCTGGAGTCAGGTCAAAGCCCGGAGGACATCGAAAAAGCGATGCCCGATCTGGGCGAAGATCTCGGTGGGGGTATGCCGGTCGACGACTTCG
>JBHIAO010000036.1:0-23178 GCA_046758565.1 Anaerolineae bacterium | reverse complement strand
ATACAGCCGCATCATCTCGCGGTGAATCTCTTCTCGCAGCGGGTCGTGCTGCAGGATCTGCTGGCCGTAGGCCAGGCTCTCTTCGTAGGCACCTTGATACTTGTGATAGTGCATGAGGTGCGCCAGGCTGTTGAGGTACAGGAAACGCAGACGCTCTCGCTCCCGGAGTGCCCAATCGTCGTAGAAACCTTCCAGCAACTCGCCGGTGTAAAGCCGCAAGGCATTCTCGAGTTCTTGAACCTTGGCGCTCTCCGTGACATCGATCGGCTGCGCCAGGACTCGGCCAGCCTGCTCCTCGAAAACCGCCACGTCCAGCCAGTGATCGCTCTCGTGGTTGAAACCGATCTCCCCGGCCGGCGTCCTCACCAGGTAGGTCCCTCGGGGGATGCCTTCCGGCTCCAGTGCGCTGCGCAGCCGCCACAGCGCGGTGCTCAGGCAACTGCGTGCCCGGTTCTCGCTGTGATCGCCCCAGAAGAGGCCGGCTAGCACCTCCCGGGGATGGACACGATGGCGCTGCAATAGCAGGTATGCCAGCAACGCCTGGACGCTTCGGGTCACTCTCACTTCGGATGACCAGTCGTCGCGGGCTATTCGAACGTCCCCAAACAACGAAATCCGCAGGATGCTCATCAGGGACTCCTTTCACCACTCGTGGTTCCGAAAGATCTCATTACCATAAACGAAGAAACCAGCAGATTTCATGCATATTTGGTTGCCGACAATGGTGAGCAATGGATAACCGGTTCCACTGCCGCCCTGAAACACCCGCTGCTCTACGATGGTGTAGGCAGCACCACCGCGCCTATCTGGCCATGGCCGGCGGACGTAGCTCTGCATAATGATCTCTTGTGCCACCTGGATGGCGGTGTTGCTAGGAATGGCGAACCCGAGACCGACTGATCCCCCCGATGGTGACTCCATGCGCGTGTTGATTCCGATTACCTGACCACTGGCATTCAACAGCGGGCCACCCGAGTTTCCAGGATTGATCGCGGCGTCGGTTTGTAGTACGCCTTCGATCTCAGGAGCGTAGGAGTCGTCGCTGATTAATCGCCGCCCCACAGCACTGATGTGTCCAACTGTTAAGGATTGAGAAAGACCGAAGGGGTTGCCAATGGCCATGGCCAGGTCGCCGGCCTGCACCCTAGTCGAATCGCCGAAGTTCGCCACTGTCAGGTGATCGGGCGGGACATCCACCTTCAGGACAGCCAGGTCTGTCGCAGTGTCATAACCAACGAGTTCTAAAGGCACCTGACCCGGGCCAGGCAACTGGACAATGATCTCCTGATCATTCCGAGCCGCATCGATCACGTGATAGTTGGTGAGGATGTAGCCGTTTCTGTCGAAGACGATCCCCGAACCGGTGGTGCCGGCTGGTTGCACCTGGATATTTGCGACGGCTGGAGCCACCTGCTGGTAGACACGACTGACGGATCCTTCCGGGGTCCGAGGCTGCCAGAGGAAGAAACCGACGACCGCTATAAAGACGGCCAGAATACCAGCCAGGCCAAACATAACGACAGGCTGAGGCATTTCTGAGTCGTCCGAATGCCTCTCTTGATAGCCCCGCTCGCGCGCCAGATGCATGAGCTCCAGGACAGCGTTGGCGCACTCCTCACATTCTCGTAAATGTCCCCACAAGATCGGGAACCCGTTGCTAACCTCTTCCATAGGTAAGACGGTAACCTCTCATTCCATCGGAGCCACTGTGATGCGACCCGACAAAAAAAACTGCCATCGATCATTCAGATGGCAGTATTATAACATACCCTTCTTATTTTTCACTTAAATTACTTATTGATTTTACTATCTCGGCTGACTCATTCCTTCGATAAACTCAGGACGTACCCTTCGATAAACTCAGGACGTTGCCTTCAGCCACGCCTGACCACATCCCAACGTCGTAAAAATCTCGCGTGCCCGGTGCAGGTAGCGCTCGCCCTGTTCGGTCTGGCCCCAACGACGGAGGGCGCGGCCATAGGCCAGGTATGCGAGCGCCAAATCAAAATACGCGCCGGCCTCTTCTAGCAGCGCGATGCTGCGCTCAAAGTGCTCCACAGCCTGGTCCCGTCCCTCGTCGCGAGCTGCGTAGACCTCACCCAGTGCACGGTGTGCGAAACCGTGATGGGTTTGACTTCCCAACTCTCGAGCGATCTCCAGTGCCCGCGACGCACAGTTCAGAGCCTCCTGCGCATGACCCAACGCCAGGTGGGTCAATGCCAGCATGCTACACGTTTCTGGCTGGTACCATCTGGAACCAGTCTGCTCACACAGTCGGAGCGCCTCCTGGAACGACACCAGTGCCTGATCATATTCGGCCCGGGCATAGTGCACCAGGCCGGCGTTGTTGTGAAACAGGGCAATGCCGTCGATGTCCCCCACGCGCTGATGGCAACGCACAGCCTCCTCCAGATGATCCAGTGCGCTATCAAACTCGCCTAAGTGGTACAGAATTGTGCCGACATCAAGGTTGACGTCACCCAGGTAAACAAGACCCATATAGTGAGTTGACTCTACCTGACGCCAGACAGCCAGGCTGTGTTCCAAATGCTGCAGGGCACGGCGGGGCTCCCCCAGACTCCAGTACGTCATGCCTGAGGTCTTTTCCAACAATCCGACAGCCGTTCGTTCGAGTGACGGGCTCAAAGAACGCTGGCGGACGATGTCGAGCCCGCGCCGGGCATGATCAAGAGCCTGTTGGTAGTCGCCGTGCCGGCGGTGCATCCAGCCAATCATGTCGTACACTCGGACGATATCCTCTGACAATTCCTCGGCCGGCGTCGTCTCCAGGAAGTGTTCACAGGTCCGCAGATACGCCAGGGCGGCATCGAAATCTCCGCGTAACTCAAGCAGTCTGGCCAGATGATGCACGGCCCGCGCCTGCTGCGTTCGATCCAGAAGCTCGTTGCCTATGGCCAGTCCCTGCCGTAGCTGCTGAACGGCCTCGTCGTTACGGTTCAAGAAAAAGATGCCTCCGATGTCGATGAGAATATTGGCCAGAGCGGCCCGGTCGCCCAACCGCTCTGCCAGGCTTTGAGCGACGGTGAAGAAGTCCAGTGCCTGATCGAAGGCGTAGATATTGGCTGCGCGCCGGCCTGCTTCAATGTGATAAGTCAGAGCTTTATCCCAGACCTCGGCTTGCAGGCAGTGTCGCGCCAGGTCCTCCACGGCCCCCATGCTCAACTGTTCCAGGCTCTCTGCCACTCGAGCATGCAGTCGCTTGCGGCGGGCGCTGCTCAACTTCTGGTACAATACCTCGCGGATTTTGTCATGGTCGAAGTCA
This sequence comes from Anaerolineae bacterium, assembly GCA_046758565.1. Taxonomy (GTDB): domain Bacteria; phylum Chloroflexota; class Anaerolineae; order Epilineales; family JAANWY01; genus JBHIAO01. Next base: position 19,895 of record JBHIAO010000036.1, on the reverse strand, counting down.
TAACGCCCATCTGTCCGCTCCCGGATCAACTGGCGTCGTTCCCACGTCTCGACGGCCGTAAGCAGAGCGTCGCTCTCAGCACCAGTCACCGCCCGCAGCAGTTCGAAATCGAAAGGTCTACCAATGGCTGCCGCCGCGGCCAGCCACTCCTGCTGATTGCGGTCCAGCCGCGCGACGCGATCCAGAATCACTTCACGTACCGTAACGGGCAACATCAATTCCTGGTAGTTCTCTGTGATCTCATCGTAGTCCGTGCGCCACCGACCTGACGAATCGACCCATATCACACCCGCTTGAAAGAGTGCCCGCAGGATCTCAATCAGGTAAAACGGGTTACCTGAAGTCTCGTCAAATAGCCGTCGACCCAATCGCAGCCCTCTTTCGGGAGAGCCAGCCAGCTGGCCCACCAGAGCGGTTACCTCGCCTGGCAACAAGGGGCTCACGATAATTTCGGTTAACAATCCTGACTGATATAAGTCACGCCGCAGAGCATAAATCGGGTGACCGCGTTCAACTTCCTCGGGCCGGTATGTAGCTACGAAGAGATGAGGAACATCCAAACCCCCACTGCGGACCGCATACTGGAGCAGGTCCAACGTTGAAGAATCGGCCCATTGCAGATCCTCGAACATGCAGACGGCTGGTCGATGTCCGACGGTCAGACGTAAACATTGCGCAAGACTTTCCCGCACACGCTGGCGTTCTTGCTCAGGCGGTAAAGGATGGTGAGTTGTCGCGTTCGGATGCAGCTCGTGAAGATGCGGCAGCAATGGCGAAACGACCGAGAGGAACGGTCCCAAATGCTCCAGTATCTCTCGCCTCGGCCGCTGTGGCAGATGCTCATTGACTAATTCCAACACCGGTCGGTAGACCAGGCTGCGCTCCATTTCGTAGGAGCATGTCTGCAATACCCGAATGTCTTCTCCGACAAGTTGCGCCCGAAACTCCGCCAGGAGCCGGCTCTTACCTATGCCCGCTACACCACTGATCAGCACGAACTGGGGCTGGCCGGCAAGCACCCTCTCCCAGGCCTCACGCAGGATGGCCATCTCTCGCTGCCGGCCCATAAACGGGGATCGCAAAGCAGGAACGGGGTCGAAGGCACCCGGCCGCGACGAGGGACGGGGCTGGGTGAGATCAAGAGTGTCATTGAGAATGGCTTCCCGAAGAGCCTGGGTCTGGGCGAGGGGCTCGACACCAAGTTCGTCGGCCAGGATTTGCCGGCAGCGATCGTACACCGCCAGGGCTGCCGCCCGGTCGCCACTCAGATAATAATACCGCATCAACCGTCGGTAGATTCGCTCACGCCAGGGGTCGCGCGCCAGAATCTGATGACAGGCCTGGATAGCCCCCGGAAAATCACCTGCGTCGAGCAGTAGCTGAGCCTGTCGTTCCAGCACATCCAAGTAGAGATCACACAGCCGGTCTCGTTCAGCGATGGCCCAGTCGGCGTAGGCCTCTTCAGGCAGATAGTCACCCCGGTAGCAGGCCGCCGCCTCCTGATAGCAGGCCAGGGCTGCCATTCGATCACCTCGCTGCTCGGCAGCGACGGCCCGGCGATAGTGGGCCTCAAACTCGTCGGCGTCCACCCAACAATCACGTGACGTGTCCAGGCGATAACCCGGCGGCTCGGTTAGCACGAAGCGTGAGCTAGCTGATCGCTTCAGCTTGGGCTCCAGCACACGGCGCAGATGACTAATGGCTACTTGCAGGCTGTTACGCGCCGAGGCCAGTGTCAGGTCAGGCCACACCCACTCGATGAGCTGATCTTGGGACAAAACACGGTTGCGGTAGGTTAAGAGGATGGCAAAGAGAGTGCGCGTCTTCCGAGTCTTCCAGGCCCGGGGCGGGATTGACTCATTGTCTCGCCAAAGCTGCAAATCACCCAGTGTCTGTATGTGGAGTCGGGCATGACTGTTTCGCGGATGCATGGCTCCCCCCCCTGCCTAGAGAGGTTTACACAGCCTTCCAAATGGATTTAGATGAAAAGAAGCATGCGGGCGCGGGCTCCCGCGGAGGCGCTACGGGTTGCCAGACGCAATCCCGAACCTATAGCCGGGAACAACCTAATTCTAACATGGCCCCCAACCGAGGTCAAGCAAGAGCGCCATCTTTTTGACCGGTTTGGCCGGCCGTGGTATACTCTTGGGCTACGAATTGCTGACAATTCTCTGGCGTAGGAGTTCACGATTTCATGAAGTATCACATCTGGACCATCGGTTGTCAGATGAATGTGGCCGACTCACAACGAATGGGGTCGGCGTTAGAGAAGTTGGGGTATCGGTGGGTCGACCGCGCAGAGGACGCCGACGTCATCGTCCTCAACACGTGCGTGGTTCGCCAGCAGGCGGAGGACAAGATCTATGGCCGGCTAACCTCCCTGAAACCCCTCAAAGATCGCGCAAATCCCCCCGTCATCGGACTGATGGGCTGTCTGGTCGGCGTGAAAGACCCGGCGCCGCTGCGGAAACACTTCCCCTACGTGGACGTGTTCATTCCACCCTCGGAACCCAAGCCGCTGATCGACTTCTTGAAGGCCGAGAAGTTCGACAAGATCGCCCGGCAGAGTGAGCTCGAGGAGGTACGCCGGCGCTACGGGGTTCAAAACGGCGACCTGATGCTGCCGGCTCACGAGCGGGGCCGGCTGGTCTCGGCCCACGTTCCCGTCATCTACGGCTGTAACCACGTCTGCACATTCTGCATCATCCCCTACCGCCGTGGCACCGAGCGTAGCCGCTCCGTGGGCGAGATTGCCACCGAAGTGCGGGCCCTGGTTGCCCAGGGGGTGAAAGAGGTGACGCTTCTCGGCCAGATCGTCGACCGCTACGGCTACGACGTTCCCGATGGCCCGCGCCTGGCCGACCTGCTCCACGTCATCCACGAGATCGATGGGCTGGAGCGCATTCGGTTTCTGACTTCGCACCCCAACTACATAAACGACAGGCTGCTGGACACCGTTGCCGAGCTGCCGAAGGTCATGGAGCACATTGAGGTGCCCATCCAGGCCGGCGATAACGAGATTCTGAAACAAATGAAGCGTGGATACACCCGTGAGGAATACGACGAGCTGGTGCATAGGATACGCGAGAAGATCCCGGGAGTCGCGGTCCACACCGATATCATCGTCGGTTTCCCCGGCGAGACCGAGAAGCAGTTCCAGAAAACCTACGACGTTCTCGCCGATTTGAAGCTAGACAAAGCCCACGTCGCCTGCTACTCGCCGCGGCCCAATACCGTTGCGGCTGCGATCATGGACGACGATGTACCACCCGAAGAGAAGGAACGCCGGCGCAAGACCCTGGACGAGCTGCAGGAGCAGATCGTGGGCGAGATAAACGGCCGGCTGTTGGGTCAAACCATCGAAATCCTGGTGGAAGACAAGCACAAGGACAAGTGGCGCGGCCGAACGCGTACCAACAAACTCGTCTTCTTCGAGGACAATCGAGATTGGCACGGCGAGCGTGTGGATGTCCGGATCACATGGACTGGACCCTGGTCCATGCAAGCCGAGTTGGTGGAGAAGGCACATCCACAACGGGTGCTGCTTCAGCGCGAGATGATCCCACTGGCCGTATCCTGAGTACATGAAACCGGCACTGACAGCGGTTGTAAGGGCGAGGCAAGTCGGATTGAGGGTTCAACAGCAAGTCGAATCGTCTCGAAAATTGCGAAATCTCTAAAGTTGACCGCAACTTTTGCTGTCTGTTTGCGTTACTACCTATGTACTGTAGCTGCCCGAGCATGTCGTTTTCATCCTCCCTGATAGCGACTCAATTCAATAGAAAAGGGGGAAAGAGCAGTGCCACGGAACACCCTGCCCACCGGGGCACGACCGTCAACGTCGATCCGAATCAACGGTCTCTCGCTGGATGTCGCGAATCGTCAAGTCGTTACGAAGCGCGACACCTATCGCCTGACGCCCATGGAATGCCGGCTGCTCTTCGTTCTTATGCGAAATGCCGGCGAAGTTCTCAGCCGCAAATACCTCATGCAAGAGGTCTGGCAGACAGACTTCATTGAAGACACTCGGACGCTAGAGGTGCACGTGTGCTGGTTGAGGAAGAAGATCGAACCGGATCCTAGTCGTCCACAGTATCTGAGAACGATCCGCGGACGTGGATACCAGTTCGCTATCCACAACTAAATCGGACAACCGCGTATCTAAAACCCGAAGTCCACGTTTAACAAATAGGCGGGCTGTTGGTCAGGTCCTTTTATCGGACCACAGGGGGGTGTCCAGCAGCCCGCCACTTCTTCATCCGGCGTAAGGACGCCGACCAGTTAGCACGCCAGGTGCCTTACTACCGTCACTCCCCTTCTCCATACCTCGCCAGCAGCTCAGCACAGGATATCCATACGCGGAATCGCGCGACACGGCCGGAGGATCTCCCACGCAAGCTTGTGGGCTGGAAAGTCCACATCAGGCACCAGGTGTACAGGTTCTTCCAGAACAGTTGAAAAATGCCTATCTCCGCCCAGAAGGTCCTGACTGGTATGAACCCGTCATCGGTCTGGATATAGGCACTCAAGCTCTTCAACGAAAGCGGCGTCACGCACCGTATTTGGCCAGCCGGCCGGCGTGTGCTAACGCCAGCGCCATGAGATGCACGCCTGGACGCAATCCCAAGCTACCGCGTGCGCACGCATACTCGTCGTAGCGCTCGACGTCATCAACACGGGCATACCGCGAATGCAGAATCACCGGAACCGGATGCCAGCTATGGGAGCGCAGGGCGCAGGGGGTTGAATGATCGCCCGTCACGATCAGGACGTCCGGATCCAGCGCTGTCAGCCGTGGCACGAGGGCGTCGACCTCTTCCAGAACCTTGACCTTGGCGTCGAAATCTCCATCCTCACCGCGGGCATCGGCCTGCTTGACATGCAGGAAGTAGAAATCGTACTTGTTCCCGTACTCGGCTTCTAAAACATCAAAGCGGCCCGCCATGTCTCCGATCAACGGATATAGCTCCATGCCAATCAACCTGGAGACGCCTCGATACATCGGATAGTCAGCAATTGAGAGGCCACGCAGCTTGAAGCGCTCGGTGATGGACGGGAAGCTCTCATAGCGGTCGAACCCACGGAGCAAGATCATGTTCGCAGGATACTCATCAGCCAGGATTTCCCGCACCTGATCTACGAACGCCTTGACGACCGCAGCGGTGCGCTCCCCCGCCGGCCTCGTGGCGTGGGGCTCCAGCGGGGGAACACCGCTTTGCTGGGGATCTGTGTCAGCCACGTCGCCGGACAACCCCTCGCCCCGCAGGACGAGCAGTGCCCGATACTCCTTAACCTTCTGGAAAAATACCTCGCCGTCGAAATCAAGATGGATGTTCTCGCGAACCTTTGCACACAGCCGCTCGTTGGTTTCATTGCTGATGCGACCGGCACGCCGGTCCACAAGGTTGCCCTGCTCATCGATGGTTGCGAAGTTGACACGAGCCGGCACATCAGCGTTCTGGAGTGGGAATTCGGTGCCCAGTGCAGCGAGCACGCCGCGTCCGACGGTGTATTGCAATGGATCGTAGCCAAACAGGCTGAGGTGTCCGGGTCCACTGCCGGGCGTAATGCCTGGCCCGACAATTTCCAGCAACCCAGTCGCCGAGCGAGCGGCCAGATCATCCAGGTTAGGTAAATGAGCTGCCTGGAGCTCACTTTGACCGCGCTCCGGGGGCGCCAGGCCGCCCACACCGTCGATAATCAAATAGACGATCTTGGTTTCGTTCTCTTCTGCCAGTTTATCCCAGATCTGTACCACCAACTACTCCTGGAATGGTGTGTCCATATCCGCTTTCAATGGTGCGCCGTCGTGATCGAGAATCTGGCGCGACAGGGGATGATCGTAGTTCAACCGAACATTCACGACAACCCGGCCGTCGTCTAATCGCTTCTCGAAGGGAATCAACAATCCATCTTCGATGAACATATCAAGTAGACGATTGGCTTCAGCGTCGCTGAGGCGCAGCCGGCCGGTTGGACTAACAGCATAGCTGTGAATGAAGTTGAGGGTCAGGTAGGGCCGGTTTTCTTCGAGGTAGTTGATCAACTTGAGCAGGCCGACTTCAACCTCGCTGACTGCCCGAAGTGCGCCTGGAAGACCGGTTTCGTCTGATAGCTCAACGCCTTCGGGTATCAAGAGATCTGCCTCATCAGCGCCGGCGATGAGATCCTGGCTAATGGTACCCGGCACCCCCGAAACAATGACCCGCTTGCCAAACCGATGACGCGCACGCGCAACGACACGTACAAAATCGCTGTCCCCTGTCATAAGGACATATGTCTGCACAGATGGCCGATCCAGTAGACAATCGATGATGTCCATCAGCATCGCCATCTCTGACGAGCTGGCGTGCCGCCGGCCACCCCGCTTGGGAACGTCCCGTAGCGTAATGCCGGCCACCTCAAGACCGCTCCGATACGGAAGCGGATGCTCCGCGAAATCGGCGTAGGCTACCGCGACAACGACCCGACCATACTGGCGAGCCTTGGCCATCAAATCCTGAGCGTCGGGTTCCTGTCGGTAGGTATTCAGGTAGCCATACCGCACGTTGTCGAAGTCAAGGAAAAGTGCAACCTCATCAAGTGCTTCAGACACTGACACGTTACTCCTCACCGTGGGAAACGGGATTGCCAATCATCCCACAATGGCGATCTCCTTCGACGGAGATACCCAAGTCGTGACTGTTGAACATGAATACTAATATGAGCTGGTCGTAGTGTCAAGCTCTGTACGGATGGCGCTGCTAGTCGACGGGCTCGACCTCAATGGCCTCAGGTCCTTTTACAGTCTCCTGCTCCTTGAATCGTACCGTCTGACCCGCAAAGATGTCCCATGGGCTGGCTGATACGAGGCTACTGCGGTGAAAGAAAATCTCTTCTCCGTCCGCCTTACGAATGAAACCGTAGCCCTTCTGTACATTGAACCACTTGACCTCGCCCTGCTCCTCGCCGGTCTCCTTGTTTAGTTGCCGGCATAGGGGACACTCGGTGGGAGTCGTGACTAACCCCTGGGATTCGTACATTCGTCGCTGTTCAGAAACGCGAAACACGAAGGTCTTCCCACACGTTTCACAAGTCAGAAGCTCATCACTAAACGTCTTTGTCCCGCTCAAACTCCGATCCTCCTGACGCAACTGTTCATCGGGTGGCTGACAGTTAGACTCCAGATGTTCCGTCTTCAATCAGCAAATCCACGGGCATTTCTGGCCCTCGCCTTCGCTCACGACCACCGATGGTCGACCGCAGACCGCAATTTAGTCCGAAGTCCGTCGGCGGTCATCCGACGCAAGCCATTCCCGAGCGAAGGCGAGGGCGTCGTCCCGGTCCGATACGCGATTGACCACCTGCGCCTCACGGATAGCTTCGAGGAGCTCACCCACGATCGGCCCTGGCACCAAGTCGAATGTTTCCATGAGGTCACTGCCACGGACCAGCGCCGGCGGCTCCACAACGCTGTCGCGACGCTCGAACCAGGCACTCAGCAGCCTTTCTGTTATGTCGAGCTGAGCTTCCCAGGCCCCTTCGTCTATCGGTCCGTCGCCCCTGGCCATAGTATCGGCCAGGGACAAGAGAATCACGTCCAGGCCCGAGACGCTGGTGTCGCGGAAAAAACGGTAGATGGCCCGTGACGTCACATTCTCTGACCCGGCGAGCCACTTCGGCCGCATGTGGTGCAACGTGACAGTACGCCCGATCTTCACTTCCAGGGCCCCGAAGTGCAGCCGGCTCAGAATCGCAGCTACCATGTCGGCGCCCACCTGCTCGTGGCGGTAGAAATGGATTTCGCCGGCCTCGTCAATCGACCGCGTCCTGGGTTTGCCCACATCGTGCAACGACGTCAGGAACTTGAGCAGCACGAAACGCGGCCGGCCCCCCACAACGTCGGACTGCAGATGAGCCCGCATCCGCCCAGCAAAGGGCGAAAGCTGGCTTCCCACCTGTGCGTACGCCGAATCCAGAGATGGATAGCCTGCATCGGCCGCGTTGAAGGGCGGCAGGTCCAGCACGCCGAAGATGCGGTCGATCCGCCCAACGGCCACCAACGAGTGGTCGAACACGTCCCACTGGTGCATCGCCGGCTGCGCGACGCCTTTGCCGGCCACGAGTTCGGGGAACAGCGGGCCAAGCAGCCCGAGTTCGTCCATGAGCCGGAGATACTCAGCCGTGCCCCAGCAAGCAAAGAGCCGCACCAGTTCATCTCGCACACGCTCGGCTGCTGGCTCACGGATCGCCCTCGCCTGCTCGGCAATCCATTCCTGAGTCCGCGGTTCGATGGCGAAGTCCAGTTCCGCCGCCAGGCGTACTGCCCGCAGCAGGCGCAGTGGATCGTCACGAAACGCCGATTCCGACGGTGCTCGAAGCCGGCCGGCGCTGAGATCAACCTGACCATCGAGAGGATCGACGACGTTGAGCCGTCCCATGGCCGCATCTGCCAGGCTGACCGCCATGGCATTGACCGTGAAATCACGGTCGGCCAGATCGGCTGCCAGGCTGTCGCCACGCAACTGGGCCACATCGATGTAATGTGTCGGTTCGATGGGATAGCGCAGAACGGCCCGCGCCGTCGCCCGCTCCATGTCCAGTGGTACGTAGGCCGCGTCAAGTTCATCGGCCAGCGCACGTGTCAGACGCAGAGCGTCGCCGGCAACCGCCAGGTCCAGGTCCTGGCTGGGCCGGCCCAGCAGCCAGTCGCGAACGATCCCTCCCACCAGGTAGGCATCGACCCTGCGCTCGCGGAAAAAGCCGGCAATTCGGCGCAGCAACTCCCTATCCAAGCAGTTATCCAGTCGATTGGTCATTTGGCCACGTGGTCACGAGCAAAGACTAAGACCGCAGTCTCTCAATAATATCGGCAATCTGCTCCGGATGCTCGGCGACAGGCACGCCGATGGCTTCGAAAGCCGCGATCTTGTCTTCTGCGCGACCCTCGCCACCGGAGATGATGGCTCCTGCATGGCCCATGCGCTTACCGGGCGGTGCCGTGCGTCCGGCCACGAAGGCAACCACTGGCTTGGTGATGTTGGTCTGGATGTGCTCAGCCGCCTTCTCCTCAGCGGTCCCGCCAATTTCACCAATGAGCACGATCTGCTCTGTCTGGGGGTCGTTCTCAAACAGGTCCAATACTTCAATAAACCGCAATCCATTCACCGGATCACCGCCGATCCCGACGCACGTCGACTGGCCGATGCCGCGCTCAGTCAGCGCCCAGATTACCTCATACGTGAGTGTACCGCTACGCGAGACGATGCCCACAGGGCCTGGCATCACGATGTTACCGGGGATGATACCTACCTTGCACTCGCCAGGCGTGATAAGTCCGGGGCAGTTGGGACCCACCAAGCGAGTCCCTGTCTCATCCAGAAATACAACGACATCGATCATGTCCAGGGCCGGAATCCCCTCGGTGATGCACACGACGAGGGGGACGTCGTGTGCCGCCGCTTCGAGAATGGCGTCTGGTGCGAAGCGGGCCGGCACGAAAATCACAGAAGCATTCGCGCCGGTCCCCTCCACCGCTGCGGCGACCGTGTCAAACACGGGCACGCCGGCCACTTCCTGTCCCCCACGACCGGGTGTAACGCCAGCTACGACGTTGGTCCCGTAGTCGATCATCTGTCGTGTATGAAACTCGCCCTCTCGCCCAGTAATGCCCTGTACCATGAGGTGCGTGTTGCTGTCAACCAGAATGCTCATGTGAAGCTCCTTGATAAAGGTACGTGTGCTCAGAGCAAAAGCAGCCAACGACGGAATAGGCCCGCGTGAAACGTGAGGCGTGAAACGTGAGGCCCTTGCGTTTCAGCTTTGACTCTTCACGTTTCACGTTTTGCGTTTCACGGTAGTTCCCCCCGCGCTGCCGCCACTGCCTTCTGAGCTGCATCGCTCAGAGCGTCGGCCGTGATCATCTGGGCATCGGTCAGCAGTTGCCGGCCCTCTTCGGCACGCGTCCCAACCAGCCTGACGATCATCGGCACGTCGGTATCGAATTCCGCAAGAGTCTCGAGGATCCCACGGGCCACCTCATCTCCGCGGGTGATACCGCCGAAGATGTTGAAAAGGACCGCCTTGACCTTGGGATCGCTGAGGATGATGCGCAGCGCGGCTGCAACCCTATGGGCCTGGGCGCCACCACCGATGTCCAGGAAGTTGGCCGGCTCACCGCCGTACAGCTTGACGATGTCCATGGTCGCCATGGCCAGGCCGGCACCGTTCACCATACACCCGATTTCGCCGTCGAGATCGACGTAGCTCAGATCAGCCTCTCGCGCCTGGCGTTCCGATTCATCCTCGGCCGCCGTATCGCGCATGGCCTCGATCTCTGGATGCCGGAACAGCCCGCTGTCGTCGATGTTTATCTTACCATCCACCGCAAGCAGCCGGCCATCGCCGGTGATCACCAGCGGATTGATCTCAGCCAGAGACGCGTCGTTTTCCACGAAGGCGCGGTACAACCCCTGTGCGATGGCGCCGAAGGATCGCACCAGACTCTTATCCAAACCCATCCCATAGGCAAGTTCACGCGCCTGATACTCCCGCAAGCCGAGCAGGGGCTCCACCGTCACACGGATGATTTTCTCCGGTGACCTGGCGGCCACCTCTTCAATATCCACACCACCTTCCGAGGAACTCATCAGTACGACCCGCTTGTTGCCGCGATCCAGAACGACCCCCAGGTACAACTCATCCTGGATGTCAGCGGCCTCGTCAATGAGCACTTTCCCGACCGTCACCCCCTTTATGTTCATGCCCAGAATCTCTTCGGCGCGGCCGGCTGCTTCGTCGGGGTTGTTAGCGAGCTTGATGCCGCCGGCCTTACCTCGCCCACCCACGAGAACCTGGGCTTTGACAACAACGGGCACGCCGAGTGTCTCGGCAATGCCGCGCGCTTCTCCGGGAGTCTCGGCGACGTCGCCGCCAGGAATCGGGATATCGTACTTCGCGAAGAGGCGTTTGGCTTGATATTCGTGGATGTTCAATGTCTCCCTCCTTTGTTTGAGAGGCTTACGAAGATGCGAACCATAACCCTTCGAGGGAACTCACAAAGCTGAGGACGGGACGCCTGAATTATAGCATGCCTTGGAGCAGGTTTCAATGTCTGCCCGCCGAGGGCTTGCGCAGCGAATGCTCCAAGGCCCGTCCTCGGGCCGGCATGACCTGCCAGGAGCATACAGAGACGGCCCGGGGACGGGCCTTGGAGCGGCAAGGTTTCAATGTCTGCCCGCCGACCCACCGACCATGAACCGCGATGGCAGGACTCGGGGTCCAACCACGGTCGACGATCGGCTGTCAGCGGTCACGTGTGAGGATTTACGCCTCAGACAAAAACTGTGGTATACTATTATTAGTACGTCTAACGACACATCACAGAGACGATCTCCATGCCAGGCACAACGTATCCAAGACTTCGTCCAGTCGAGCCCCATGTGATCAACTACAACGGCCGGCCAGCCATCATGCTGCGCGATCCACTGCAACTCAGCGACCGGGTCGTGGTTGTGCCACAACTGCTGGCGCCACTACTGATGCTCTGTGATGGCACCCGCGACGTGGCGGGTCTCCGGGCCGGCCTGGCAGTCCGCTCCGGGATTGTCATGTCCCCGGACAATGTCGCCAACCTGATTGATCAACTGGACCAGGCACTCTTGCTGGAAAACGAACGGTTTGCACAGGCGAGAGCGACTGTGCTGGACGGCTATCGATCGGCCCCCTATCGCCCGCCGGCGCTGGCCGGCGCGGGCTATCCGGCCGAACCGGACGATCTAAGCGAGTACCTCCAAGACTTCGTCGACGGTTTGTCCTACGACGACCAGGTGCAACCGCATGGCCGTGGTATTGTCAGCCCTCACGTCGACTACCGGCGAGGCGGGCCGGTCTACGCCCACGTTTGGTCAGCCGCGGCGGGGATTGCTCGAGATGCCAACCTGGCCGTGATCTTCGGCACGGACCACAACGGGGGCCTCGGCACCCTGACGCTCACACGCCAGAGCTACGCCACACCCTTCGGGGTACTCCCCACGGCCACCGATGTCGTCGATGCTGTGGTCGAGGCCATCGGAATTGAAGCCGCATTCGACGAGGAACTCCACCATCGCCACGAGCATTCCATTGAACTGGCCGCGGTGTGGCTGCACCACGTACGCGAGGGGCAGCCCGTCGAAGTGGTGCCGGTGTTGTGCGGGTCCTTTACCCACTTTGTCGTGGGCCTTGGGACACCAGGCGAGGACCCCGTGTTCGCGGCGGCAATCGAGGCACTACAACAGGCAACCGCCGGCCGCGAGGTCTTGGTGATCGCAGCCGGCGATTTGGCACACGTGGGGCCGGCCTTCGGTGACCCCCAACCGCTGGACTGGGTCGAACGCGCCCGGATTCAGGCGGCCGACGATCAACTGATCGACGCCATGTGCGACGGGGATGCTGAAGGGTTCTTCGAGCTCATCCGTGCCGAGGGGGACCGCCGGCGCATCTGCGGGCTGCCCCCAATCTACCTGGCATTGCGTTACCTAAACGGCACCCAGGGGACGCGGGCCGGCTATGACCGCTGCCCAGCCGATCCCCACAACGGGTCGATTGTCTCGGTGTGTGGCGTCGTGTGGACGTAGAGAACATCAGACCAAAACTGACTGTGCAGAGGCAACGTATTGCGTATTGCGTACTCCACACTCTGCAAAGCAACATTCACGCCATGCGCAGGACGCAGTAGGCTGCACAATCCTGATTTCACTGACTTTGCGTCGGAGTGCGAAACAATGACCTGGATAGTTCGACTCAAGATGTTCCTTCACGCGCTGATAGACCCCTCCGTACGAGGGGACCTATTCCTTGTGACGGCCCACGTGACTGGCCCTGGCGGGAAAGAGAGAATTGTGGAACGGCTATACAACGGCTGGGGACGCGAACAACCGCTGCGGCGAGATAAGCAGGGCCGGCTCCTGTGCCCGGGTTGCGGAAAACCGGTGGTTGAAGCAAACGGCAAGGTATCGCACCCTGGACCCCGTCACCGGCGTCGCCAGCGAAAACGTCGTCGCTGACCAATAGGGTTGTTCTCCTTCGAGAACTGAGCCGTTTTCACTTTACCATCTGTCGGAAAGCGTACGTAGTCGAACTGAATCTCGTCGAAACCCTTGCCCGCCGCCTCGATGGCGATGGCAATGTTGTAATCCCACTTGGCGGATGACGACTCATGAATACGTGTCTGCTCGCACCGAAAGGAGTAGGCTGAGAGGGGCGTAGCCATGGGCATATCCATCGCGCATCTGATCTATGGGCCAGCGGCTGCCGCAACTGTCGCATACGCGACGGTGCAGGTTCAGGCCACGTTCGGTGTCGCATGGACCCTCGCGTACTTGATTGCGATCAACGTCGTTGCGTTTGCCTTCTATGCCTTTGACAAGATCTTCGTCGGACCGTTGAACTTACTGCGCCTGCGTGTACCAGAGGATGTCCTCGTGTGGGAGCTTGCTTTCCCGGGGGGTATCCTGGGCGCAACGGCTGCAATGTACCTGCTTCAGCACAAGACTAGCCCCGGTGAGAGTGGCTTTCGCATGGAGTTGCTGAAGGCTTACGCGGTCCTGATCACCCTGATACTCATCAACCGCAGGTGGGCGTTGGTGTCCCAGGCGCAGTTGGATAGCGTGGTGCAGAACGTGGCCGGCATGGTGCTGAATACGGTGCAGATGATTGTGACGAACGTTAGCGCATAGGTCGTTCATCAACAATCAGAACAACGCCCGCGCGGCCTATCGCAACCACAACAACCCACTCAACCGCAACAGGAACAACGGGTGTCGGGTGGGGGTGGGCGTGGCGGCTCATCCCTCTCGCGGCTCCGCCGGAAATGCTGTCCGATCAAGGTCGGCAGCCGAGGCAAAACTGAAGAACCGTAACCTGGACAACTTGCCAAAACACGTGCCTCATGGTAGGATGTAGTTGGGACGCCATGGGTTAGCTCAGCTCCAACGGGCAATCTAGGGACGTTACCCAAGAGATATCGGACCCGAACTCAGCGATGGGTTGAGCTATTTCACGAGGAGTGTGTACCCATGAGACGACTCAGCCAACCTCTGGTACTGATTGCCCTCCTGCTGACACTGATCCTGGGCGCCTGTCAAAACCTTCCGCTCGGCCCCACGCCCACACCGCAGCGGCCACCCCGCATTGCCTTCATGACCGACCGCGACGACGACTTCGAGATCTACATCATGGAGCGTGATGGCAGCAACCCCACCAACCTGACCAACGACGAGGCCACCGATGGCCTGCCGACGTGGTCATTGCAGAACAATGCCCTTGCCTTCGTCACGACCCGCGACACGGACAGCCTGGCCGTCTACCGCATGGACGCCGATGGCGGCAACCTGCTGGCCTTGAGCGTGGACACGCCGGCTGACACCGGCCCGCCGAGCTGGTCGCCCACAGGCGAGTGGCTTGCCTTTGGCGGTGGTGGGGACGTGAATGCCGACATCTACCTGGTGGACCGTGACGGGGAGAACGTGCACAATCTCACCGACAACCCGGCCCAGGACCACTTCAGCGCCTGGTCCCCCGACGGTCAGCAGCTTCTGTTCACCTCAGATCGGGATGATAGCTTGGCGATTTTTGCCATGAGGGTTCAGGGAGGGGAGCCCACGCGGCTCACCGATGCCGACTCCGCCAGCGCAGCACCTGCCTGGTCTCCAGATGGCGCGAAGATCGCGTTTATGACCAGTCGCGATGATGACATCGAGATCTACGTCATGGATGCCGACGGCGCCAACGTCATCCGGCTGACCGAAAGCCCGGGGTTTGACGGCTACCCAGCCTGGTCCCCGGACGGCACCAAGATCGCCTTCCTATCGGCCCGCGATGACAATCCGGAGATATACGTCATGAACGCCGACGGTAGCGAACCGACGAACCTGACGAACAGCCCGGCTCAGGAGTCAGTACAGGGCGATTTCGCCTGGTCGCCCGACGGCAGCCAAATCCTGTTTCACTCAGACCGGGACGGCGACGTGGAAGTGTACGTGATGGATGCCGACGGCAGCAATCAGGCGAATCTGACGAACAATCCGGCCACCGACTTCGGGTCCATCTGGGTTCCATGATCCCCACCGAAGCTGACAGAGCCCCGATCATTCCGGTAATGTGACAGTGTCTAACGCCGGCGATCCAGCAGTAGAACCGCGGATTGGGGGAAAACGCGGACCTCTTTGTATCTGATCCGCGTCTTCGTGTCAATCCGCGGTTGAGCCCCTTGCGCTGGGGGGTGAATTCTGTTACAATAGGCACAACTCCCCCCTGCAGCCGGATACGTGCAGATTACTGCCCAAGATCTCTCGCAAACTCAACAGGGAGTGTCTTCACGCAATGAGAATGAAACTGCTGGTAGACTCTGACGAGTTTTGGATGAACTTAAGGCAAGACTTACTTTCATCAAAAGAGCACGTATTCATACAGACCTTCTCCTTCGAAGGGGATCGAATTGGAAAAATGCTATCCAATCTACTATTATCTTCGGGCTCTGTCAACACAAGGATCATCGTGGACTGCTTTACACGGTGGATGTTGAATGACAAGTTTCTGTATGCTCCCAAGAACCTGCTAGATGGGCCATTACGCCGTGAGGCTAGGGCAACTGTTCGAATGATCAAGGAGCTTGAGCATAATGGGATCAGAGTGAAGTTTACGAATCCTGTGGGGCTGCTACTGCCAAAATTCGCTGCCCGGAATCACAAGAAACTCGTCCTAATAGACGACACAGTAGCCTACATCGGCGGAATGAATTTCAGCGAGCATAACTTCTCGTGGCACGATATGATGCTCAGGATAGAAGACCGCAACGTCGCCGAGATGCTAAAGCGAGACTTCCTATCGACATGGGGAGGATGCAACTCAAGTACATCAGAGCGTTTTAGAGGTATTGAGATCCACGCCCTTGACGGACATTCGAATAATATTACGTTTGACGCAATCTTGAGGTTAATCGAAGATGCAAAGGAACGGGTTTTCGTGGCAAGTCCTTATCTGACATTTCCGTTCTTCGCAAGCCTCAGAAAGGCATCGCGAAAAAGTGTTGCTGTTACCATAATGACCCCGGAAGAAAATAACCGAACGTTCATGAAGGAATATATACTGTGGGAGTCTGGAAGATCCGGCATCGAAACAAGACTCTATCGGAAGATGACTCATCTAAAGGCTATACTTATCGATGATGAGTACTTGGTCGTTGGCTCGTCCAATTTCGATTATTGGAGTTACCGATTACACCAAGAAATAGTCGCTATAGTCACCGACGCGCAGGTCATCTCGGAGTTCAAGGAGAAAGTCATTCAGGAAGATCTGAAGAATTCACGGGGGTTTGATGACAAGATTAATGGCTTAAGAGGGCACATCCTCAATCTTGGTTTAAGATCGCTAGGAGAGTTCTTTGCGCTGGTAAATCAACGGATGTAACACTGCTTGTTAGTGGTAAGGAAGCGGGACCATGGCAGAATTGCCATCTGCGACAACCGAAAGTCGCTGCGCACTCCTAATCACACTTATCCTCACGCCTGGGTACCTCATAGACGAGGAGGTCGAGCAATGAAAACTGTTAGGCACATCTTGCACACGAAGGGGCGTGCTGTCTGGTCCGTCGCACCAGATACAACGGTGTATGAAGCTCTACAACTGATGGCCGAGAAGAATGTGGGCGCACTGTTGGTGCTCGAGGCCGAGAAGGTGGCCGGCATTTTCTCAGAGCGGGATTACGCCCGTAAGGTCGCCCTCAAGGGGAAATCCTCCAAGGACACGCCCGTCCGGGAGATCATGACCTCGAAAGTGGTTTATGTCCGCCCTGATCAGACTATCGAAGAGTGCATGGCACTGATGACGGACAAGCATATCCGGCATCTGCCGGTCCTCGAAGATAACCAGTTGGTTGGTATCATATCAATCGGAGACGTGGTCAAGGCTATCATCTCGCAGCAGGAATTCATTATCGAGCAGCTCGAGAGTTACATTAGGGGCACCCGATAAGTTAGTGCACCTACATCCTTATGGGGTAGAAAGCCCAACCGTGTTGGACGCTTGGGGTCGGGGGACATGACGTCCAACACGATTGGCCTTCTACCCCAGTTTTGATACGACTGCAAGGGGCTCAGTCATCAGCGACAGGAGGGTCCAAGCCTTCGTCAGTCAACACGCGTTGGAGAAAATACATCGCACCTAGAGCGATCAACACATCCCCGGCACTGAACACGTTTGCCAGCGGAATCTCTTTGGGTATTGCGAAGATGTCCCCCAGGAAGTAAAGGCGTGTTTCCTCTGTGGCGATAGTGAGATTATTATAGACAGTCTGCCCGGGGGCGGTGAATCGGGAGATCCACCCGGAGCGTTCGAGAGCGGCCGGCGAGGCCGGCATGCGGCCGCCGTTGGAGAGAATCACGAGCAGGTTGAGGATCTGGCCCAGTCCAATCACTGCCATCCCCGGAAGTCGAAAGTTCAATGCAAACCAGGCTGTTAGGGCGAGCATGCTGAGGATGTACAGGGGGGGAATCCACCGCTCGCCTCCCCCTAGCGCATGCCACAGTGGGGTGAACATGATCACCTGCAACGCCAGGCTAAACGACACCACCCAAGCGTGGCGGAAGGGGACCTGGGCCAGGCGTATCAGCCGGCCACCCCGGACTATAGCAACTACCAGGGATAGCAGGGCAGGTATCAAGATGAACATATGGTCACTGAAACCTTTTCTCCCGAGGAGACGCGGACTGCCGGACTGCTCCGACCATTGGTTTTGGGTGTAGGAACCAGAGAGGTCACCCCCATCACTTCTAAGAAGGCATCCACGACTCTTGCATCCAACTGTTTGCCCCTTTCTTCCAGAATTATTCGCAGGGCTTTCTCGCGAGGCATCCCCGCCCGATATGGACGGTCGGATGTCATGGCGTCATAACTATCCACTACGGCGATTATGCGGGCCCCGATGGGGATGTCTTCGCCGGCTACTCGATCGGGATAGCCCGTGCCGTCGTAGCGCTCGTGGTGATGCCTGATCATGTCGTGCCCAATTCGGAACGTGGGAAAGCTCTCCACGATATCCGCACTGATGACGGGATGCTGCTTGATCACCTCGTACTCGTCGTCGGTTAGCCTCCCAGGTTTCAGTAGGACGGCATCAGAGATGCCGACCTTACCCAGGTCGTGCAAGCGCGCGGAGAGGTAGATAGTCTCCGCCTCATCAGGTGGCAGGCCCATCTGCTCGGCGACGGCCCGCGCCATATGGGCCACACGCTGTGAGTGTTGGAAGGTAGCGGGATCGCGTTTATCCACGCTGTCGGCGAAGGCCATCAGGGCATTGGTGGTCTGTCGCCGAAGCTCTACGGTCAGTTCAAGAGCCCGATGCATCATGTACACGGGCGGTAGCAGGAGAATTGCGGTTAGGGGATGCTGCTGCATTAGCAAGGCAAGTAACATGCCCAGGGGAGCTGTGAAAATCAGTTGGGGGATCAGGTCGCGAAAATTTGAACGCCAGATCGATGATATTGGAACCCGCGATATCAAAGAGATACCAGGGACAAGCAGGCCATAGTTGAATATCTGATATTCGAGCGTCAGCAGCGCAATCACCGCCACGCCCGGCATCGAAGCCAGTACGAGTGGGTCATGGCCTGCAATGTGCTGGAATGTCCAGGACAACGTGGTATATACGACAATGTCCTTAGCAACGTTCGACGTCTTTTTGTACCACGCGAGTGGGACGCGCGTCTGGCTCATACCTTTGCCTGCAAGAGTGACCAGGGGAATGATGTATGGTGGCAAAAGAATGACCGCCGCAATGCCAACGGACTCCCCAAGAGTGA
Organism: Anaerolineae bacterium; assembly: GCA_046758565.1. Classification (GTDB taxonomy): domain Bacteria; phylum Chloroflexota; class Anaerolineae; order Epilineales; family JAANWY01; genus JBHIAO01. Next base: position 1,077 of record JBHIAO010000036.1, on the reverse strand, counting down.
CGTTCGACTCGCCTGGCCGCACCTTGATGGGGAACAGCTCCAGAGCACAAAACAACAAAGGAAGTAACAGAACCACGGTGGCGGACTGGTTGGACCACGTGAAAGCACGTACTGCCCACAACACCAGGATCGCACCCGAAGTCCAAACACAGAGCAGGTAGATACGTGCTGACCGTGTCAGTTCGCTCCACCCTGGCTGTAGCCCCAGGCAACGGACCAGGAAAGATTCGAACCTGGATAACCGAGTCGTCTTCCAAGACCTAGTCGCCGCCCAAGATCGTGTCAGTCGGTCCAACGTGAGCCAATGCAGCATCTTGTGTGACCTACTCACATTGAGATGCGATCGGGAGTCGAGCTCCCAACCATCAGGTGAATAACAGCCTCTGGCTCTCAAAGTAGCCGGAGTACTGCTCTCCGATTCGCTGAGTCGGCAACCCGGCTATCCTGACTCGTTGAGCATAGGACCCGTGGCTTTGCGCCCCCGCCTCTCGATGGGTTCGCCTTTTCGCTCGCGACTTATAGCCTGAATTATATCACGATGGCATATCGGTCACGTATGAACCGTATGAATCGGGTGTGAAAGAGTTGTTAAGGAGCTTCGAAGAAAGGTCCCTTATGGGCACTAACGACCGGTTCCTGCTTGTTGCCTGCAGAGTTGGTGCCTGAAGACGTAGCCGGACCGTAACTGTTCACCTCTCGGCCTGGATTGCCAAATCCAGGCCACAGGCAGCCGTTTTGTGCAAATTTGAGCCATTGAACCGCCGGATTTGGCAATCCGGCGGGAGCAGGTGAATAGCTACGCCGGACCCCGCACAGCACAGGGCTTTCCCAAGTACACAAAGCAATACCCGGACCACCAACCACTGACCCTCGACCGCCGGAATGGCCCAGTTTACATGGATTCGCAGCGGTTTGTCATCAGTGGTCGACAGTCCGAGTATTGTCAAAGGTACGTTTTCCCTTCGATCACCTTATACTGCAATTTCAGTCTTTCCTGATTGACGGCCGATCTACCCAAAATCACCGCCGGCCATCGCGGCAACGATGAGACTGCTCAGCACCAGCAGGGCCCAGATG
>JBHIAO010000035.1:0-23291 GCA_046758565.1 Anaerolineae bacterium | reverse complement strand
CCTGCGATCCGGAGCTCATAGCCACCGCAACCCTCGCGGGTAACGATTCTTCACGATCCCTCTCACCCGCTTGCCCCACCCGAGAGGGTACACATCGACGGCGACCATCACCCACCCATCGTCGCCGGCCACGCGCAGCGTCTCTCCACGAAGATAAGCCAACACCTCATAACTGTCAGGCGCGAGATTGATGGCCCGGTGGACGTCGTGCACTGTCAGGCTCATTGCCAGGGCGTGGCTGGGCTCGAAACGGTTTCTCTTGATTGTCCCGAGCCACCAGCCAGGGTGAACAACGCGCAAGTCCTTCATAACCGGAAGCGCGGCCGGCACTCGATACAAATATGAACCGGCAAGGGCCAGGTGGTCAGAGGCCGGCATCGCAATCAGGTGCTCTCGACAGAAGGCTTCGTAGAGTCGACGAACTTGCCCCGACACCTCATCCGGCAGCCTGGATCGAGGTGTCTCGCCTGTTCCTGAGCCATTTCGGCGAAGTAACGCGACAAAATGCCCTTCCCCAGGCCCCCGGTGTGGCCAAAGGCGGACAGTGCGGCGCAGCTCCGGAAGGCGGTGTCCTGAGCTCCGTCGAAGGGCTGTCGAAGGACGATCGCCCTCGTCCACCCAGTCGGGCCGGCCTGGTTCGCAGCCAGGTCGGCGTGGTGGCTCCACTAACTCAAACTCGGGATGTTCGCACGCAAACCGGGCGACAACCCCTTCGTTCTCTTCCGGGGCGAACGTGCAGGTTGCATAGGCCAGCCAGCCGCCGGGCCGCACCATGCGTGCAGCTTCATTTAAGATCGCTGATTGGCGCATCGCGCACCCGCTGACAAGCTCGGGGGTCCACTCGGTGCGCGCCGTCTCGCTCTTGCGGAACATACCCTCCCCCGAACAGGGGGCATCCACCAGGACTCGATCAAAGAAATTTCCGAAGTGATCAGCCAACCGATCCGGAGCCTCATTAGTGATCACCGCGTTTCGGGCTCCCCACCGCTCCAGGTTGCCGGCCAGGGCCCAGACGCGCTTGGGATGAATCTCGTTGGCCACCAACAAGCCCTCATTCTGCATCAGGGAAGCGATGTGGGTGGCCTTGCCTCCCGGAGCGGCCGCCAAGTCGAGAACCCGTTCTCCAGGCTGAGGGTTCAACAGTTCGGTTACCGCCATGGCAGCGGGGTCTTGAAGGTAGTAGAGGCCGGCGGCGTGGTAGGGGTGTCGGCCTGGCAACTCACCCCCAGACACGAGAAATCCGGCCGGTGACCCGGGAATTGACGTCAGATTGAACGGGGTAAGCGCAAGAAATCTCCTTGGAGAGACCTTCAGGGTGTTTACGCGGAGGCCAACGGCTGGCGGCACCTGATAGCTGGCCAGAAACTGGCCATACTCACTGCCAAGCAGCCGCTCCATGCGCGCCAGAAACGCCTCGGGGAGCTCGTCCAGCATCGCTATTGCGATAGCGCGGGCGCCGGCAGCGTGAACGTGAGGAAGAAACCCATTCCATCGCCTGGCGTGCTTTCGACCTCGATGCGTCCGCCGTGCGCCTTCACGATCGTCTTGGTTATGCCTAGAGCCAGCCGGGAACCGCCAGTGGCACGGCTGTGTGCTGCATCCTCACCGTTCCTCCATCATACGACCAGATAACGGCGCACGATATCCTCATTTGCCCAAATCTTCTCAATTTCGTCGTGGTACTCAATGCGCCCCTTGTCGATGATGTAGCCCCGCTGAGCGACCTGCCGTGCAAACTTGAGATTCTGATCAGCCAGCAGGATGGTGATCCCGGAGGCGCTGATCTCGCGGATGATGAGCATGAACTCCCGCACGATGAGCGGTGCCAGGCCCTCGACGGCCTCGTCCAGGAGCAGCAGACGCGGATTCTGGACCAAAGCCCGCCCCAGAGCCAACATCTTCTGTTCACCGCCGCTGAGCTGAGTACCACCCCGATGCCGGTAGCCCTCCAACACCGGAAACAACTTGTACACCTCGGCTATTGTCCAGGGCCCCTCCGTCCGAGGCGCAACCCGCCGCGCCAGTTCCAGGTTTTGTTCCACCGTCAGATCCGGGAAGATACGCCGGTCGTCCGGCACGTAGCTGATCCCTAGCCGGGCGATGTGATGCGGCGGCTTGCCGGCGATGTCCACTCCCTCGAAGCGGACACTTCCTGACCGAGGCGGAGTCAGACCCATGATGCTGCGCAGCGTCGTGGTTTTGCCGGCCCCGTTGCGGCCCAGCAAGGCGACGACCTCGCCGGCTTCCACACTCAGGGACAAGCCCTGAATGACCATGCTCAGGCCATACAGCGTGACAATGTTCTCAACCTGCAACATCATTCGACGACGGCCTCACCCAAATAGACTTCCCGTACCTCAGGGTTCTCGCGGATCTCGTCCGGGGTCCCATCGGCTAGAATCTCACCTCTGTGCATGACCACGATCCTCTCGGAGATGGAGAACACCACGTCCATGTCGTGCTCGATAACGACAAACGTCACCTCTCGCTCAGCGGTCAACCCTTTGATCGCCTCCAACACCTCCGTACGCTCAAGCGGATTCATCCCGGAGGTTGGTTCATCCAGGAAGCAAAGGCGAGGGTTCGGCGCGATGGCCATGCCGATTTCCAGGCGGCGCTGATCGCCGTGCGCCAGTTCGCCGGCCGGCGAATCCCTCATCTCCCACAACCCGAGCCCTCGCAGCAGGCCTTCCGCCTCCGCCTGCGTGTCGGCGTAACTGTCATAGCGCATGAAGGGCTGCCCGGTCCGGCCCTGCCGCGCTAGCAGCGGCAGCAGAACGTTTTGTTCCACGCTCATTTGCGGGAAGATGTTCGTGATCTGGAACGAGCGACTGATGCCCTTCCGCACGCGTTGATCGGTTGGCAGGCGGGTGATCTCCTCCCCGTTCAAGAAGACCCGCCCACCATCACACGGCAGATCACCGGTCAGCACATTGATCAGCGTGGTTTTGCCGGCGCCGTTGGGGCCAATGATGGATGTCAGTACACCTGCCTCCAGCTCCAGACTGACCTGGTCGACGGCGGTGAACTGGCCGAAGTGCTTGCTCACGCTCTCGACGCGCAACAGCGCGCTCACGAGGCCACCTCTTGGCGCAAGCGCAGTCTCAACCGAGGCATCAACTGGTCCTGCAGTACACTCACCACCCCACCTCGGAAGCCCAGCACCAGAACAACCACGATGGTTCCGAAGACCAACGGCCAGTACTCTCCGATCACCACCTCTCCCCTCCACGGCAAGGTGACCGTTGCGCTGATGCCGATGATGCGATCCTGGACAACGTCGAGCACAAAAGCGCCCACAATCGGCCCGGCGAAGGTATGGATGCCGCCCAGCAAGCTGGCCAGCACCGGCTCCGCCGATTTCGTCCAGTGGGCGTAGGCCGTTGGCGTCACCGACCTGAACAGCGGTGCCGCCAGCGATCCGGCCAGGCCGGCGTACAGGCCCGAAACGGTGAAGGATATAAGCCTGTACTTGCGGACTGAAACGCCGGTGAACGCCACCCGGTTCTCGCTGTCGCGAATGCCTTGCAAGGTCAGACCGAGGGGCGAGTGAACCAGGCGATACAGAAGCCAGATGGCCAGAACCCAGATAACCAACACAAAGTAGTAGTAGCGCTCCAGCGGCAACATATCGATGCCGAACAGGGGCGCGCGTGGCACACCTGACAGCCCATCGTCGCCGCCGGTGACCCGATCCCAGGAATGGACGACTGCCCAGATCATCATCCCAAAGGACAGCGTGAGCATCGAGAAGTAGATGCGCGTGCTGCGGACGCACAGGTAGCCAATGACGAGCGCGGCCAGACCAGCGGCCAAGACACCAGGGACCACGCCGGCCAGCAACGACGGGTGCTCCATCGTCACCAGGATCTTGGCGCACACATAAGCGCCCACGGCGTAGAAACCGGCGTGCCCAAACGACAGCAGACCGGTGTAGCCGAACAGCAGGTTGAAGCCCATGGCGAACATGGCCAGCAGCAGCATGCGCATGACGATGAAGATGAAATAGTCGTATTCCGCTCGCCCCGGGCGCAACGGTAAAACGGCCAGGAAGAGCAACAGCAGAACGACGCTGGCTGTTTGCCAGCTTAACCACATACGAGTTCGGTTCATCATGAATCTTGACGCTCGAAAAATGACAATCGTCTTCCCCCTCTTACCCCTTTGCCAGGAGGCCCTCCGGCTTAAACAGCAGCACCAGAGCCATCAGTAAGTACGGGAAAATCTCGTTAAACCGTGGCACCAGCAAGGTGCCATAGGCGATCACCAACCCGACGATTAACGAGCCGATGAAGGCGCCCTTCAGGTCGCCTAAGCCACCGATGACGGCGATAATAAACGCGAGAATGATCTTCGCGGTCCCCTCCCCGGGGGTCACCGTTTGCATCGGGATACTCAATGCCCCACCCAAAGCGGCCAGCATCGCAGCGAAGACGAACACGGTGGTGAACAGTACCGGGGTGTTGACCCCAATGGCACTGGCCATCTCCTGGTCGGAGGCCGCGGCGCGCACCGTCTTGCCCCACCAGGTTTTATCGAGCAGCAACCACACCAGCAGGCCAACCGCGGCACCGGCCACGATGACGAACAGGTTGTAGACCGGGAATAGCCTTCCCAGGATCTTCACCGAGCGGTCGAAGACCTCCGGCACAGGCGGGAGCAGGAACACATCTCCCCAGATCAGCCTGGCAAGATCAGAGAATATCAGTATGAAACCGAAGGTCAAAATGAGCTGGTAGGCGATGTCCAACTGGTACATACGTTTAAAAAAGTATCGTTCCAGCACCACTCCGACCAGGCCAATGGAGGCCGTTCCCAGGGCTAGCGACAGCCAGAAGTTCCACCCCAGATTGTTGTAAAAGGTGAACGCCATGTAAGCGCCAAGCATGTACAGGCTGCCGTGGGCAAAATTAAGCACGCCCAGCACGCCGAAGGCGATGGTCAGGCCAGCGGCGACGAGCCACAGGTACATGGCACTGCTTAACCCGACCAGCCCTTGAAAGATGAGGATTTGGGGATCGAGCAAATTCATTTCAGATTATCGTAGCCTCCGTTTCTGCGCGAAGGTGCTGAGGTGCTGAGGAGCGGAGGAGAATGCACCCCTGCTCCCTTGCTCCCCTGCACCTCTGCACCCTTGCTCAGACAGGTGTGCCTACCGCTGATCGTACGGTGTGATGGGTTCGAAGGGCGGGGCGCGGAAGTAGTCCTCCGCCGAGAACACGACCAGATTGCCCAGCGTGGCGATTTCATAGGCATCGTCCCAGACAACCTGGCCGGCCGGCACATTGTACACGGCCTGATGGTCCTCCGGCCGGAAACAGCGCTGCCCACCTGGGCTGTCGAGGCACAGGCCCTCAAGCGCCTCGATCACCGCTGCGGTCTCGAGGCTGCCGGCCTTCTCGATGGCCGCCTTCAGCGCATAGACCGCCGAGTAGGTGGTCTCGGCTGAGTAATTGGGGTAGCGGTTGCCCCAGCGCTCACGGAACCTGGCCACAAAGTCCTTGTTCTGTGGCGTGTCCGGCCAGTTGTGGATGTAGCGCGCCGTGGCCCACAGCTTGCCGTGGAATTTGTCTTGTTGCACGTCCCGCGTGATACCCTCCAACACATCCACCGAGCCACCCATGGCCTGCCACCAGATGTCAATCCCGCCTACGCCTTCCTCGTCGCCGAAGACGCCCGTCGCCTGCGCCTGGCGCAGCATCGCCACCGCCTCCCCGGCCCACGGCGTAGCAAAGATCATGTCCGGCTCCTCGGCCATTAGCGCCGTCAGGAAGGGGGTGAAGTCAGCCGTAAAGAAGGGGACGGGCTGTGGATCCAGGAAGGTGGCGTCGTCCCGCATCTGGCTGCACTTGTCGATGAACATGGACCAGGCGGTCTTACCATACGAGTAGTTGGCCATCATGCTGCCGTAGACCTTGAGGTCCGGATATTTTTCCGAGTCACAGAAAATCAAGGCCGCGACGACCGCGTCCTGGTAGACGGGCACACTGATGCGGAAGATGTGCTGGTTGCCCTCCTTAGCCACCAGGTTTTCGGTCAACTTCTCGGTGGCGGCGTGGGTGAAGATCTGGAGGGTGTCCAGCTCCGGCAGAACCGGGCCGATGGTCGTTGCCACACCGCTGGAGTCGGTACCGATCAGGAAATCAGCGCCCTGTTCAACCAGCTTGCGGGCGTTGGCCACACCCTGATCCCCGCTCAGTTTAGAATCCAGGAAGCTGATCAATTCGAAGTCGTGAGCCACACCACCGACGTCCACGCCGCCGGCAGCGTTGATCTCTTCGATGGCCATGGTCGCACCCATGACCATCTGGCGGCCGTAGTCAGCGTGGGAACCCGACATGATGGCCTGACCACCGAGCTTGATCGTCGGCCTCGCCGGCTCTGGCACGGGGGTCACCTCGACGACTTTCTCGATCACCTGCTGCGCCGGCGCAGCGGCCGGTGCACAGGCCGTCACTACCATCAAGGCCGCCAGCAATACACTGAACACAAACATACGTGATTTCTTCATTTGATCTCCTCCTTTTTTGAGTACGTGACTGTCGGTCCGAGTTTATCTCGCCTCCCGGCCAGCCGACGTATGATGAACTTTGAGAATTTAATCCGGTAACGACACCGCCCAATTTGCGGACCTAAAACCCGCGTCGTTTAGACGCCGGGAACCGTCCCTTCGGCAGGCTCAGGACAGGTCTCGCTTGCTCAGGAGCCTTGGTTAGCGAGCACCGGACCTGACGGCTAGAACGCCGCAGGTTTGAACGGCTACCTGATTATTATTTCAAACTTCATAATTCGCCGGCTGATACCAAAAGTGCGTTAAAAACGCACTGCTTCGCTGCTTGGTTAACCTGTTTCACAGGTTTTCCATGCCAGACGAGCAACTCATTGCTCGCCTCGTCCGTGCATCACCTCCTTCCCCCAACCCCTAATCTCCAATATCCAATACCCAATATCTAATAACCCAATGCCCAAAATCCCCATCTCACTCGCCGTCAATATGTGCGGCCTCCTTGGCCAACTCCACGCACCGCTCCACATCGTACTCCCGTACCACCGTGATGCGCTGCGCGGCCAGGGAGCCCTCGGCGTGGATGGCCAGCACCTCTTGATAACCTCCGAAGCCGGAGGCCGCGATGTCGTGCAGCAGGTTCATCAGCCGTAGACGCGTCTCCGCCGATACCTCCTCGGCGCCACCCAGGTAGCGCTCCAGGTACGGCCGCGTGGCCGGGTTGTCCCAGTCGGCCGTCGATGGGCCGGTGACGATGAGCCCGCCGGCAATGTCCTGTACGTTCTGCGCCATCATGTGGTAGTTGCGAGCAAAGTGATACTTGGCGATGTTAGTCAAGGTCGTGTTGGGCACTGCTATCCCTGGCGGCACCGTATCATGCTCCACCGCCGCTGCCACAGCCAGCCCACGCGTCGTCTCCGTCCAGGCAATCAGCTCCATCACCTTCTCGCGCACATGGGATGCGCCGGCGATGCCGTTGTACTCGGCCATGAGTGCTGCTCCACCCACGAACAGCTCACACATCGGCAATTTGTAGGCGATGGCGGTGAACCGATGGAACTGGACGAAGGTGTTCGCCAGCGCGCCGGCGTACTCCCACTCACCACACAGGAAGACCCGCTCCCAGGGCACGAACACATCGTCGAAGATGGTCAGCGTGTCCACCATCTTGTGCTCTGAACTGACCGGGTAGCTAAACGGATCGTTCACCACGTCACTCGACGGATCGGCGATCAGCTTGACGCCTGGCGTGTTGACCGGAACGGCGAAGCTCACAGCATAGTCGGCATCCACCTCCGTCATAGCTCGTGTTGGCAACACAATGAGCTCGTCAACGAAAGGTGATGCCGTCGTATGCGCCTTCGCTCCCCGGACCACGATGCCGTCATCGCGCCGCTCGACCACGCGCAGATAGTAATCCGGGTGGGGCTGCTCCGACGGTCGTTTCCCGCGGTCGCCTTTGACGTCGGTCTGTGCCACGGCATGGCTCAGGTCACGGTCGCGACAATACTGGTAGAACTCGCGTACGCGGGGGAGATAGTCCGTGCCGCGATGCTCGTCCAGGTGATGCGTGACGATGTGCAATGCAAAAAGGGCGTCAGTGCCAATCTCTTTGATCAGCAGGACGACGCCCTTGCCGGCGCGAGTCCCGGCGGCAATTAGCTCCCGGCGCTTGAGCAGATCATCGGCGCTCTGGGGAATCTTGTAGTACCGGCTGTACACCTCGCCGGTGTCTGGATCGGTGTAGGTGGCCAAGTCGCGATGTTCGGTGTCCTGGGCGAGCGTGTAGTCGATGGCTGCGTGGGCCATGCCGATGCCCAGCACGGGATGCGTGGTCACGTCCTCTACTCGTTGGCCGGCGTAGTAGACTTCGCGCCCGTCGCGCAGATTTTCGCAATGTTCGTCGAAGGATTTGAGTGCCATTCCGCTAGCCTCCTCCGCCAACCTTCTGAAGACATGCTTTCCTAGGCTTCAGTCGGCTTAGGTATGAATCGAGGAAAACAACCTAAACTGTAGGGGGTGAACCTTCGGTGTCCACCGCAGCCAGCTTCGACTGGTCCGCGTCATGAGCGGCGTTCGGCAGACGGTGCATAGATTATATTGAATAGACCGATTTTCGTCAAGGTCGTGCATTTATTATCTATCCGACCTTTGCCGGATCAGCCAGTCCGCCCACAGGAGTTGTGCGAAAATCGTGATACGTGAAAACGCCGGGGCACGCATCACGCATCACGGATCAGTAGTCGCGCGAGAGCAGATGGCGGTTGCCAACGCGGACATTGGTAAGGCCGGCTGCGCGGGCTGCGGCTTCGGCTGCATCAGCGTGGCGAACCGATGTGCGCGGCAGGTCCGGCATGTAGAAGTGTGGTCCAAAGCCCAGCAGTGCGTAGGGAATGCTCGGATTCAGATCAGCGATGAACCGGGCGATGCGCCCAACCTCAGCGGCATCGACGTAGCCGGGCACCAGCAGCGTGCTGGCTACAACCAAGGGCGGTTCTGGACGTTCGTCAAAGCGACGTGCCGCCCGGGCAAAGTTCCCTAGTGTACGCCGGTTCGATGCGCCAGTCAAAGCGGTGTGGAGCGCCTCGCAGTAGGCTTTGATGTCGAACTTGATGCAGCCGCCTGTCTCCAGCGATAGCTGGACTGCCCGGTCCAGCAGCTTGGGGTTGGATGTGCCGGCTGTCTCCCAGCATACCACGACCCCCTGCTCCGCCAGGCGCTGCGACACGGCCAGGGCGTGCGGCATTTGCGATGCCGGATCCCCGCCGAAGTAGCAGACGCAAAAGGTGCGCGGATTGGCGACGCCGGCGAGTTGAGCCGCACTGATGCCGCGCCGGCGCGTGGGCGAGACTTCGCGGAAGTGCCAGTTCTGGCAGAAAAGGCAGTTCAGAGTGCAACTGGCATAAAACACAGCAAGATTATGACAACCTACCTGTCGATGGCCGGCACAGACCCAGTCGGCCACACAGTTGGTCGGCAGTGGGTCGCGGTACCAGTGTAGGATGCCGCGCTGGGGCGTGCCGGCCAGGTGTACCAGCCGCCCGTTGCGCACGGTGCGCAGCCCGCAGAACCCGCGCCTGCCCTCACCGATGAGGCACTCCCGCGCACACAGCGGGCACTGTACACCATCGGCCGTCTGCGGCGGGGATGTTGGCAGGCTGAAAAGCTGTCGCGTCTCGCCGTGGACGGCATGCGTAATGCGCAATGCCGCGTCGGGGTCTGCGCGGATGCAGTCACCGCATATCCCTAGCGTGGCAGAGATCAGGCGCGAATGCCGGCCGCATAGCGCACACACCTGGTCAGGCAAACTGGCCATTTCGTGGTGCGTAGTCTCAGTCATGTAGTGCAAAGTCGACGACATGTGATGACGTTCCACACGAATGAATTGTACCCCAGCACATCCTAAGACACAAAACTCGTTTGTCGAACTTGACAAATCCACATAAGTGGTGTATCTTGTATGCATACAAATCATACAAATCTATCATCATGAGGTGAAGGCTGTGGCGAGGAAACCAGCTTGGATTTGGATAGTGCCGGGCTTTGTGGCGGCCCTGTTACTCACTGGCTGTACGCAGTTGCCGGCCTCTCCATCGTCATCCCAATCGGAGAGCAAAGCGGGCCCGCAGATTCTGCGTCTGGCCACGACGACCAGCACCGCCGACTCCGGCCTGCTCGATGAGATACTTCCACATTTCGAGCAGCAATACAACGCCGACGTCGATGTGGTGGCCGTGGGCACCGGGCAGGCCCTGGCCATCGGCGCCAACGGCGACGCCGACGTGGTGCTGGTTCACGCACGAGCGCGGGAGGACAAATTCGTCGCCGATGGTCATGCGCCGGCCCGCTACGACGTGATGTACAACGATTTCGTGATCGTCGGCCCGCCGGATGACCCGGCCGACATTCGGGGTTCTCAGACAGCGGCCGCGGCTTTCAAGAGTATCGCCGACGCCGGTGCGCCCTTCGCGTCCCGGGGCGACGATTCCGGAACGCATGGCAAGGAAAAGAGCACCTGGGCTGATGCCGGCCTGGAACCCGGTTCGGACAACGGCTGGTACAACTCGCTGGGCCAGGGTATGGGGAATACGCTGATCTTCGCCAACGAACAACAGGCCTACACCCTCACCGATCGTGGCACCTTCCTGTCGATGAAGAGCCAACTCCTTAACCTGACCATTCTCGTCGGTGGGGACAGCATAGCAGGAAATCCGGACCCTAAGCTCTATAACCCGTACGGCGTCATGCCCGTCAATCCGGAAACGCACCCCGGCGTGAATTACGAGTTGGCGATGAAGTTTGTCGAATGGCTCACGTCAATTTCGGTCCAGGAGACGATCGCGGAGTACGGCGTCGCCCAATTCGATCAACCGCTCTTCTATCCCAATTCAGAAGCGTACCGGTCAATGCAACGCACGGATGAGCCATCTAGCCAATGAGCAATCTAGCAAACGCAACCCAAGAGGCAGTTCGGTTGCTATGGACCAAGGACCCGGCTCTCATCGAGATCATCGTCCTGTCCCTACAGGTGTCTGGGCTGGGTCTGCTTCTGAGCACCATCGTCGGTATCCCCCTAGGCAGTTGGATGGGCCTGACCGACTTTCCAGGCCGGCGGTTTGTCATGGCCCTGCTATACACTGGCATGGGCTTCCCACCGGTGGTTGTCGGTCTCTTGGTTTACCTGCTCCTCTCACGGAGCGGACCACTGGGTTTTCTGGGTTGGCTGTTCACACCGCCGGCCATGGTCGTGGCCCAGACCATCATCTCCTTTCCGCTGGTGGCCGGCTTCACCATGGCGGCTGTCATGAGCGTCGATCCCAACCTGCGTCAGCAGGTGCTCTCCCTGGGCGCCACGCGCCGGCAGGCTACGCTGACGATCCTGAGCGAAGCCCGCGTCGGCGTCGTGGTGTCGGTGATCGCTGGCTTCGGCAGCATCATCTCCGAGGTCGGGGCCGTGATCCTGGTAGGCGGCAACATCGAGGGCCGCACCCGGGTACTGACGACGGCGATTGTTCTGGAGACCCGAAAGGGCAACTTTGAGCCGGCCATGGCGTTGGGCATTGTGTTGCTGGGGCTGACGTTTATGGCGAATGTGATGATGTTGCGGTTGCAGGGGGGGAGAATACGGGCGGCGTGAAACGTAAAACGTGAAACGTGATGCACATGATTGTGACTGACTCTGTAATGCCTCACGTTTCACGTTTTACGTTTTACGCCCGCAACATTCACTGGAGTACACAACATGAACCCAATCTATCATCTAAACGACGTAACCAAATCCTACAACGGCCGCTGTGTTCTGCACATCGACCACCTTGACGTGTATCCGGGGGAGATTCTGGGCGTCATCGGACCCAGCGGCGCTGGCAAGAGCACGCTCTTGCGGCTGCTAGACTTCCTCGAACTGCCCACCGCGGGGACGATCACGTTTGGGTCGTACCCCACCAATGGCTCGACGCCGCTCGCTGCGCGCCGGCGGGTGACAACAGTCTTCCAGCGCCCGGTGCTGCTCAGCCGAAGTGTAACTGACAACGTGGCTTACGGACTGCGCATCCGTGGTCAGAACCACGTGCGCCCATCTGTGCAGTCTGTGTTGGAGCGAGTTAGCTTGACGGACCTGGCCAAGGCGCCGGCCTGCACGCTTTCCGGCGGCGAAGCCCAGCGCGTCGCCCTGGCACGGGCCCTGGTCATTGAACCTGAGGTGTTGCTCTTGGACGAGCCAACGGCAAACCTGGATCCCATGAACGTGAAAATCATCGAGACCATCATTCGCGACATCAACGAGCAGCAGGGAACCACCATCGTATTGGTAACCCACAACATTTTCCAGGCCCGCCGGCTGGCTCACCGCGTCGCCTTCCTGCTGGACGGGGAACTGATCGAGGTGGGACCGACGGAGCAGATATTCGAGGCCCCAGCCGATCCTCGGACAGCGGCGTTTGTTCAGGGAGACATGGTGTACTAGACGAAGGGGAACTAAAGGGAACTAGCAGTTTGTCGGAGAATGCCGCATTTCGGGTCAGGGGACCCGAGCTCACCACAAGATATGGACAGCCCGGGTCCCCTGACCCGGCTCTCCGACAAACTGCTAGAGAGGATTAAAGGGAACTTAGAGAAAGAAACTGAACTCGCTTGTCCCACATTCACAGAGCTGATTAACGAGGCAGACGAGCACGGTGAGCCGGTTTACATCCTGCACTTTGCCGATGTAGTTCCCCTGAGTTCCCCTCTAGCTCGCAATAGGCGATGAGTAACAAACGATTTAGACTGCAACTCTACCCCGAAAGCGACACCCCCCTGTATCGCCAGATCGCCGATCAGATTCGGGAGCGGATTGCCAGTGGCGCGTTGGTGCCGGGGGATCCGCTGCCGACGGTGCGTGGGCTGGCCGAGAAACTGGGCTGCAACCCCAGCACTATCTCCCGCGCTTACACCGAGCTAACTCGCGAGGGGGTGATCGTCGGCCAACGGGGTGCCGGTACGCACGTGGCCAGACCACCGCTGCCGGCCAACGAAACGCTGCGCCAGGCGCGGCTGGTGAACCTGGTCGAACGGCCGCTGTTGGAGGCACTCAGCGCCGGCTACACACCGGCCGAGATGGAAGCTGCATTTTCCCTGGCACTGAGCCGCTGGCGCGAGCTACGTGAAGGTGTCGCCCCATCAACCCCCGAAGCAATGTCCCCCAACGCGCTGCGCTTCGTAGGCAGCCACGATCCGGCGGTGGAGCTCCTGGCAACCCAGCTTCGACGCCGCGACCAGACGATTGACCTGTCGGTCGTCTTCGCCGGCAGCTTGGGCGGGCTGATGGCATTGGCACGCGGCGAGGCTGACGTGGCCGGCGCCCACCTGCGCGATGAGCAGACGGGCGAATACAACGTCGACTACGTGCGCCACATCCTGCCTGGCCGGCCGGTAATGCTCGTGACCCTGGTCACCCGATCGGTGGGGTTGATGGTGGCCGCCGGCAACCCGAAAGAGATCAGCGGGATCGAGGAGCTGGCGCGGCCGGATGTGACAATGATCAACCGACAGGCCGGCTCCGGGACGCGGGTGCTGCTGGATGCCCGGTTACGAGAGTTGGGGATTATGTCGAGCGAGGTGGCCGGCTACGACCGCGAGGCGACAACGCACATGGCCGTCGCGACAGCCGTTGCCCGAGGCGAAGCCGACGTCGGGCTGGGGGTGCGGGCCGCCGCGCAGGCGTTGAGTCTGGATTTTATCCCTCTGCTCCGCGAGCGCTACGATCTGGTGATCCCCGACGAGGCGTGGGGCCGGCCACCGGTCCAGTCCATGCTCGACGTGATTCGGAGCGACGAATTCCGGGCTGCCGTGGAAGTTCTGGGGGGTTATGATACGTCGGAGATGGGACATACGGTTCAGTTTTGAAGGATGGCTGCCTTGGATTATACTCTTATTGAAAGGAGGACACGATGGCATCCCCGTTCCCCGGCATGGACCCGTATCTCGAGGGCGAGATGTTTCAGGAGTTTCACGATACGCTGGCCGGCGCAATCCGCGCTGAACTCATGCCACTGTTAGCGCCGAAGTACGTGGCCCTGTTGGCGAAACGGTACGTGATCGACCACCCAACACTGGGCATTTTCGGTGTGCCGCCGGAGCGAATCATCTACCCCGACATCCACATAGTCTCCCCCCCAGGCACGCCACCGGCCACCGAACCGCGCCGGGCAGACATGGTCATTGCCGAGCCCCCGGTTGAACTCCCCAGCCTCCTCCCCGAAGAGGTGCCGCTGCTAGGTGTGGAGATTCGCGACGTGGCAGACCGCCGGCTGGTGACTATCATCGAGATCCTGTCGCCGGTCAACAAGCGCGGCGAGGGCGTGCGCGACTACGCCGAACGGCGGACGGAACTGCTGCAGACCCGGACCCACCTGCTGGAGATCGATCTGCTGCGCCAGGGGGCGCGCATCCAGTTGGCGGGTGAGCCACCGCCGGCCCCCTACTACGTCTACCTCAGCCGCTGGCAGCGCCGGCCCTGGACTCAAATCTGGCCCATCGGTTTGCGGGAACCCTTACCCGCCGTGCCAGTGCCCCTCCTGCCCCCGGACCCCGATGTGCCCCTCGATTTGCAGGCCGCCGTCAAGGCCTGTTTCGATTTGGTGGGTTACGAGCGCCTGCTGGATTACTCTGATCCGCCACCGCCACCGGATCTCGACGAACAGGATGCCGGCTGGGTAACCGAGGTCTTGTGCGCTGCCGGCCTGCGCGACACGCCGGCCGGTTGACCATCTCGGACTGGTAAGAAATGGGTAGGAGCCCAACCGTTTCCGGCGAAACGACACGCCAGCACAGCCTGACTCTCGAAGGAGGCCCTGACATGGATGTTTACACTATCCTGGGTATCAAGCGGCCGACCATTGCCTACACCGTCCTACACCAGTCACAACCAGGGACCGCTCCCGAGGAATACCGGTTTCACCTCCGAGAGCTCTATGACTTCGTCGGGCAGCACTGGGAGGATCTCAACGGCTACCTACAGAAGGAGGGTCATCCTGGTCTGGGCCCCATCAGTTGGGCGGAGTACGCGTTGCACGTCAGGCTTGAGGATCATCCAGAGCTCACGGAAAAGCTGGACACGGGGCGCGACTACCTGGCCGGCTTCGGCCTGAACTTAGACGACGGTTCACCGCCGATTCAGGAATCGGTCATGATCTTCGAAGGCTCCACCAGCTATGACATCATCGAGCACATCGTCCGCGACCTCATGGGAATCTACGTGCCGCCGCACTATGATCACGTCCAGCAACTGTCCCGGGTTCAGTTTGGCACGTACGACCGGATTTACCACATCGAGCGTGACGCCACAGCCTGGCAGAGCGTCTTTGCATTCAACAAGGGAGGTGCGCGATACAACGCCTTCCGGCGATCGCTGCGCAACACCATGGATGTCCTGGGAGAGCGGGCCGGCTGGGGGGCGATGACCGCCTGGCAGCGCAAACTGGGCCTGGGCTACGGACGCGAATTTGTCCTGCGACTCGACCTGGGCGACGAGCCGGCGAATCTGGCTGATGTCCTGGCCATCATCGAGGAGAATGGTGAAGATCCCGCGCGGACGAGCCTCATTCGCTTCGGCAGGCTAATGTTGAGCGAACGACTGATGCCCTAGTCCAATTCACAATGCACAATTCACAAAGGAGGTTGATGTGGGCTCAACATCCGAAACTGTGATCGATTCGCAAGAAACGTGCCTGCCTGACCATATCCTGAACTCATATCCACTTCTGGTGGTGATTTCGGGTCCTTCCGGGGTAGGGAAAGATGCAGCGCTCAATCGAATGAAGGAACGGGACTTGCCCTTCCACTTCGTGGTGACAACCACCGATCGGCCCATGCGACCAGGAGAAGCCCACGGCGTGGATTACTTCTTCGTCTCCACAGAAGAGTTTGAGCAGATGATCGAACAGGACGAGCTTCTCGAGTGGGCCATTGTCTACGGTGACTACAAGGGTATCCCTAAAGAGCAGATCCGCAAGGCAATGGCCAGCGGCAAAGATATCATCCTTCGTATCGATATTCAGGGATCGGCGACGATCAAGAAGATTGTTCCCAACGCGGTCTTTATCTTCCTGGCTGCGTCCAACATGGGAGAACTTATGAACCGCCTGGTAGCCCGCAAGACCGAAACAGGGATTGACCTGGAACGACGTAAGGAAACAGCTCGAGAAGAGATGAAGGCGTTGCCTATGTTCGACTACGTCGTAATCAATCGTGACGAAGCGCTGGACGAGGCTGTGAACGAGATCGCGTGCATCATTCAGGCCGAGAAGGCCCGTGTCAGGCCCCGCCAAATCTCACTGTAGATGCGGTACGCAGAGGTCGTCGTAAACCATAAACTCCGCCGGCGGCCCGTCGTTCGTCCACACAACATCCCCCCTGATGACGATGCCGGCCCCGAGCCTCGGGGTTTGACATTTCACTACCACATCCCTTCGCAGTTGGACGGCCGTCTCGAACCTGGACACCTGGTTCGTGTGTCCTTCGGTAAGCGCTGGGTGCAGGCTGTCGTTCTGGCCTTGAGTGAGACCTCGCCCGTTCAAAAAACGAAGCCTATCGACGCGATCCTCGATCCGGAGCCCGTACTGTCGCCGGCCCAGATCGCCCTGGCGCACTGGATGAGCACATACTATGTCGCTCCGCTGATCGAGTGCGTCAAACTGATGCTACCCCCAGGGATCAGTCGCTCTTCCATAATCCTGATCGAACTGGGCCCGGAGCGCCCCTTGCCGGGACATCTGACATCCGAAGAGCTTGCTGTGCTGGAGCGCGTTCGCCGCGACGAACCCATCCCCCTGGACCGGCTCACCCGCCAGGGCGGCAAGCAGGCCGTTGAACGACTACTGGATCGGGGAACGCTGATCCAACGCTACGGGTTGAAAGCACCCCCCATCAGCCCGAAAACGCAGCGCGTGGCACGTTTGGCCGTCGAGCCCGACGACACCGTCTTCGAAGAGCTATCTCGCGCGCCGGCCCAGACGGCCATCGTGGAGCTCCTGGCTGAAGAAGGCCCATTGCCAACGTCGGAAATCCACGCCGCAGCCGGCGGTTCCAGCACGACACTCCGTGTTCTCGAAAATAAGGGGATTATCGTGCTTGAAGATCAGGAAGTATGGCGCGATCCTCTCGAAGGAAAGACGTTTCTCCCCGATGAGCCCCCGATGCTGACGCCTGACCAACAAGCCGCCTGGAACGTCATCCGGCTCACAATCCGAAATCCGAAATCCGAAATCCGAAATCCGAAATCCCAAACGTTACTGCTGCACGGCGTAACCGGCAGCGGCAAAACCGAAATCTACCTACGCGCGATTGCCGAGATCCTCAACCAGGACCGGCAGGCCATCGTCCTGGTGCCTGAGATCTCACTGACTCCCCAGACCGTGCAGCGATTTGCGGCCCGGTTCCCCGATCGGGTTACCGTGGCACACTCAGCACTGTCGCTGGGGGAACGATACGACGGCTGGCGGCGAGCGCGGGCCGGCGAAGTTGACATCGTCATCGGCTCGCGGTCGGCGGTGTTCGCGCCACTGCGCCGGCTGGGTCTCATCGTCATCGACGAGGAGCACGAGTGGTCCTACAAGCAGGATCGCATCCCCCGCTACCACGCTCGCGATGTGGCGCTGCACCGGGCCAAGTTGGAGGGCGCCGGCGTGATCCTCGGCTCGGCGACACCGTCCGTCGAGTCCTACTTCCAGGCCCAACAGGGGCACTACACACTGGTCGAGATGCCCCAGCGCGTCATGGCCCACCGCGAACAGATCGAGGCGCAGAAGGCCGCCTTCCACATCGCCGACGAGCGCACCGTCGCTTCGGCCAGGCTCAGTGCAGGGCTTCGCGCTGGCGAAACCGACACGGCACTGTACACCGATCTGCCGCCCGTACGCATCGTCGATCTGCGACAGGAACTGCGGGCCGGCAACCGCAGCATCTTCAGCCGGGCGCTACAGCAAGCCCTGGGCGAGGTTCTGGTCGCTGGCGAGCAGGCCATCCTGTTCCTCAACCGGCGCGGCGCGGCCACATTTGTGATGTGTCGCGACTGCGGGCACGTGCTACGCTGTCGGCGCTGCGAGGCACCACTGACTTACCACACCACCGAGGCCGGCCTGATTTGCCACCACTGTAACCAGCGGGAGATGCCATCTCAACTATGCCCGGCGTGCGCCAGCCCCCGGATCAAGTACTTCGGCATCGGCACCCAGCGTGTCGAGGCCACGGTGCTCGAGCTCTTCCCCGACGCGCGAGTCGTCCGCTGGGACCGGGATACCACGCGGCGAAAGGGGGCCCACGAGCGCATCCTGCGGCGCTTCATCCGGGGCGAAGCCGACATCATGGTGGGCACCCAGATGGTGGCCAAGGGGTTGGACCTGCCGCTGGTCACGCTGGTGGGCGTGGTGACCGCCGACACGGCCTTGCACCTGCCTGATTTCCGATCCGCTGAGCGCACCTTCCAGTTGCTGACCCAGGTGGCGGGCCGGGCCGGCCGCAGCATCCTGGGCGGCCAGGTTATCATCCAGACCTACGATCCCAACCACTACGCCATTCAGGCCGCCAGCCGGCACAGCTACGCCGACTTTTACCGGTACGAGCTGGCTTTCCGACGTGAGCACGCCTACCCACCCTTCCGCCAGATGGTCAGGCTGCTCTACGCTAACCCGAAGGCGGAGAAGGCTCAGGCAGAGGCGGAGCGCCTGGCCGAGGTGTTGGCCAACAAGATCGCCCGGCTCGGCCTGCCGGAGACAACGCTGATCGGGCCGGCGCCGGCCTTCCTCCAACGGCTCCGCGGTCAATCCCGCTGGCAGATCCTGATTCGCGCCCCCGACCCTCACGCGCTCCTGGCCGGCCTGCGCTTCCCCGTCGGCTGGCGCATAGATGTGGATCCGGTGAGCCTGTTGTAGCAACAACTCAGTGATCAGTAACCAGTAATCAGTAGCCACAATCTGATCACTGTCCACTCCAGGCTTTGCATCATCCACATCGACATGCTATACTCAGAATAGGTAAAAGCCGAGCAGTCTGATCACTGAATACTGATCACTGGATACTGGAATTATGCGTATTCCGCCTGCAATTGCCGAAATCGCGCCTGATGGAAAACTCACGCCGGCTCAGCGACGACGCTTTCTGATTGACATGTGCCGGCGGCGTATCCGGCCAGGTACAGGTAGCGCGCCGGAATTCTTGCGACGGAGGACAGCTATGATTTCATGGCCTGATCTGCGGCCGGTGCTACACGGCATCCCCTGGATCATCGTTGGTGCAGTGGCCACCCGAGCCTACATGCCCGAGCGGGCCACGAAGGATCTGGACATCCTGGTGCGCCGCGAGGATGGCGATGAGGTTCTGGAGCGGCTGGAAGCAGCCGACTACACCTTCGTCACCTCTCTGGCTGTGCCCGGCTTCCTGGTTCGCTCCCCGGAAGGCGTGGAGGTAGACGTTATCCTGGGTGACTATCCCTGGCTGGACGAGGCTCTGGCCAATCTCCGCCAGGACCCGGCTGGCTACCCGGTGCTGGACCTGCCCTACCTGGTGCTGATGAAAATGGAATCATCACGGGGTCGTGATGTCGGTGACTTAACAACCATGCTCGGTCTGGCCTCGGACGAGGAACTGGACCAGGTGCGGGCGGCGGTAGCCCGCTACGCACCCACCGAGATGGATGACCTGGAATCGCTCATCTACCTGGGACGGATGGAGATCCAGGATGATCGCTGAGAACGTTAGAGGTAGGATATCGTCCGTTCGCGCACGAGGACATTAAGGCGAAATTGAAACAGATTGACCTCGCCGGGTTATGGAATTGTCGGGGTAGTGGGCGTCGTGACGGTAGGGGAAGGTTATCGTTCCTGCGGACCCGCCGGCTTGCCGGCCTGTGCCTTTTCCCACAAGTCCCGATATGCCGGCTGCACCCAGGGGTCCAATCGGTCTGCCAGTGCTAGCGGGAGATTCAGGCGAGTGATCAGGTCTTGCACGTCGGCCAGGTCTCGCAGCCGGTGGGGGGCGCTCATCCCCGAGGCCAGTTTCAACTCGATCAGTTTCTCCAACGTCACCACACGGATACCTTCTATCTCCTCCGTCACCCCTGGGGCCGTCGGATCAGGAAAAGCCACCGGCTTGGGCAACCCATCCCCCGGATACTCCCCGGCGGTCACGATTTCGATGCGCACGCCTGTCTCCGTGTCACGGAACGTTTTCTCGGCTCCGCTGAAGGCCGGCCGATATCCCAGGCCTACAAGCCGCTGGTGGAAGCGCTCCAATCCAGAGGGCGTCAACAGTAAGTCGATGTCCTCCGTCAGGCGTGGATACCCGTGCTCGGCCAGGGCGAGTCCTCCCAACAAAGCGTAGGGGATTTCTTCCGCATCCAATCGTTGCGTCAAGCGGTGCAATGTGCCGCGCAATTGCCCCCCACCCTCAAAGTAAGCACTTGCCTCACGGAGCATCCCGTCGCCGCCACGGCGTAGCATGTGCTCGTAATTCACACTGATCTTTCTCCGGTCATGTGAGAGGTCTCCTTGTCCCCTCTGCTGCCATGCACCCCTGCACCCCAGTTCCCCCGCACCTCCGCTCATTATCAAGCCAGCGAGACCGCCACCACGTCCACCAGGCGGTTCTCCTCCGGAGGGGTCTCCCCCTGGGCGTGGCGGGCCAAGAGGTGGAGGCGCAGGGCGGCTGCCAGGTGCTCTTTGGCTTTTTGGGGCGTCTTGCCCTGTCCCACGACGTCGGGTACCGCCGGCGCATACGCCTGGTAGCGGCCATCCACCGGTTCGATAATCACGTGGTACGCCCGCACCAGCTGCCGGCGCTCCTGGCGCAGGCGCTCCAGTTCGGCCCGCAGTGTCTGCGCATCCAGCGCCTGTGGCCTCTCAGTTTCTGGCAAGTTAAGAAGGTGCTGAGCCTCGCGCAGTTGTTCGATCATAGCAAAAAAGTGTTCATCATCCTTGACAAAAATCTGTTCACTCATGGTCGGTAGACCTCCTCTAGCTCGCCGAAAACCACACCGTAGTAATGGGCAAGACCGTAAGACTCACACAGGGCAGCGTTGGCGTACCGCACTGCCCTTTCGATGTCCATGCTCTCCTGGAGGACGTAGTGCTGTAGGAACCGATCATGCTGATCCTGCAAGTGTAGTGGATCAACGCGAGCAGGTACGTATTCGGTGCGTAACAGCGCAAACACCTCAGGTCCGCTTTGCAACAGGGACAGCTTCTCCCACCGTTGATCGTATCAGCAATGTCCCGGCCACTGAAACCTATGCCGGTCGTACCATCCGGATACGGGTGCGTGTGAAAGGAACCTACGACAGCATCACGGACAGAGCTTCGGGCAATTCTCACTTGGCCTGCTGTTCCAGCAACGGGCCTCACCAATCGCAAACGCCCCTGCGAATCCAAGATCAATACTCCACCCCACTCGCGCACTACCCCGCGATCGATCTCAGTAATGCTGCGCTGCCACAGATCGTTCATCTGCTGCCAGAGGGTCTGAGGCAGACGGATCTGGGACGGCAGCTCGTCGATGGAGATCTCACCGTGCAGGTAGGCGATGAGCGGAGATGGATCGGCAGGCAATGATGGCGTCCTCTCTCTTCGGTCCGACTCGGCCATCATTGTAACACACGTGGGAGGGCTAGTCAATCCGGCGTGATCTCTTTAGCTGGCCAGGCTCCGGCCCAGAGGGCCTCCGGCTCGGAGAGAGTTCCTCCCTCCAGGCCGGATGGCCCTCTGGGCCGGCGGCCGAACCTGGGGAGTTAAAGATGATTCGATTACGGACCTGAAAAGCCCTTCGTTATGAAGGGGAGGAAAAGCCTGAACAGGTCCCAGGTCAGAACGACGGTTGTACGAACCTCAGCGCCCTGCGGGTCCTGAACCACCAGTTCCACCTCGTCAGTTTGGGTTCCCCAACCGGGCAGCGGGAAGAAAATGAGCTCCTGCTTCCCCAATAGACTCACCTGGCAGCAGTCCACGGTTGCTTTGTTCGGGAACCAGATCAGCGCGGCGTCATTGCCATCAGGATCCATCGCGAAACCTTCCAGGTCCAGTCTCAGCGGCCGGCCGAGGAAAGCCTTCCTGTCGCCTATTTCCTTGAGTAGTATCGGAGCCTGGTTGGTGGGTAGAGTCCAGAGCAACCGAATCTCGGCCAGATCGCTTCGGCCACCGTCCCTGTCCGTGACGACAACCGTCACCGACTCAGACCCCAGGTAGCCGGCCGGCTCTGGGCTGAACAATAGAACGGTGTCAGTCCGACGTTGCACAGACACATGCTCACCCAGCGCTTCCACATCCCAGCGCAGGTCCTTCGGCGGGTCTTCCGCGTCGTGGCCATACGCTGCAAAGTCGATCTCGATGGAAACCCCGACGTCCTGCTGGAACACCGGCGGCAGACCAATGATCTCCGGTCGATGGTTCGGCGAACGGCTCCAGATGAGAACCAGGTCGGCCACGCGGGAAGAACCGCCGGCGTCGTCGTCCACGCGAACGCGTGCCGTTTCTGTCCCCACGAAGTTGGTCTCGGGTGTAAATATCAGCTTCAGACCCTGCACGTCAACCGTGGCATGGTCCAGAAACTCCACCACCGGGGTAAGCTCTTCCTTCAGGTTGTCTACATCGTCGACGTACGGCGCGAGATCCACTTCGATGGGGGTGTTGATCAGGGCCTCGAACCGCGGAATATTGCCTAGCCTCGGGGCGTCGTTGACATCTCCGATTGTCAAAAGGAAGAACCGTCGAGCTCTCTCGAGCCCGTCACTGACCTCAATCCCGACTTCGATGGAACCGAACCAGTTGGGAGCCGGCTCAACATCAATATGCCGGTTGTTGTCGATGGAGATGCCGAACTCAGGCGGAATCTCCTCAACGAAGCTGTACGTCAACTGGTCGTTGGCGCATTCCACATCGCTACTGAATGCCCACAGGTCCACGACATCGTCCGCGCTGGAATCCTCGTCGATGGTGATGTCCGGCAGCGCCTGAACCGTGGGGGCTTCGTTGTAGTCTATGGTGTTCTGGAAGAAGGCCCGGACCCCTGAACAGGCATCGTGGCCGGCAGCCAGGTAGGCGTCCCAGAACGCTGCGGTCGTAGCCGGCTTGCCGGCCATGTATGCATCCCACATGGGTGCAAACCTGGCCTGTGGGGTGTCGCCGTCGGGTGTGTGTGTGTCAAACCCGTCATCCATGTCGTCGAACAGATCCCACAGGCTGCCGGCGACGCGGCCGGCAGTCGTGTCGCCATCGTCCCAGCCCGGCGTATCGGCGTCGGGGACTTCCATGTCGATAAC
>JBHIAO010000034.1:0-23340 GCA_046758565.1 Anaerolineae bacterium | reverse complement strand
GTCTATCAAGCCTTCATGGGCGCATGAGCGAATGACTGAGAGCTGACAACGAAAGGGCTCTTACCATGTCCATCTACACTTCCCGTACTCTGATTGCCAACCGTTACGAAGTTGTACAAGGCCCGCGCGAAAAACCTAGCCTCGCTGGTGGCATAGGCATCGTCTACCTCTGCGCTGACCAGACTGAGCAGGGCCGCCCCGTCGCGCTCAAAACCTTCAAACCCGAGTACCTTCCCGACCGCGCCGCCCGCGAACGTTTTCTGCAGGAAGGAACCGCTTGGGTAGAACTAGGCCGCCACCCACACATCGTCCGAGCCTATCGCATCGAGTATATCAGTTATGGGCTTGAAGTGTATATTGTGCTGGAGTGGGTGGCAGAGGCTGAAGGCAAGCGCGATGCTTCGCTGCGGGCGTGGCTTAGGCCGAGCAAGCCGTTGCCGGTCGAGCAAGCATTGCTCTTTGCCCTGCACATTGCGCGCGGGATGAAACACGCGACGATGAAGCTGCGCGGTCTGGTTCATCGTGACCTGAAACCGGAGAACGTCCTAGTCGGACACGATGAGAACGCCCGGGTGACGGACTTTGGATTGGCTGGTATTATTGGTGATCTGTCCGGAACCATGAGCGGGCAATATGGGTTGGGCAGGCAGAAAAGGAGCGTGAACTTGAAGCCGCGGGGCTGGGGGGTCTGGGGCTTGCCTACCGCGCCTTAGGCGATGCGCGGCAGGCGATTGAATTCCATAAACAGTGTCTTGCCATCGAGCGGGGGATTGGTGCCCGATACGGGGAAGGGGTTGCGCTAGGCAATCTGGGGACTGCCTACCATGAGCTAGGCGATATGCGGCCGGCAATTGAGTTCTATGAGCAGCAATTGACCATCGCGCGGGAGATAAGTGACTGGCATGGGGAAGGGGCTGCCCTGGGCAATCTGGGAGCGGCCTACCGCGAGTTGGGCGATTCACGGCAGGGAATTAGGTTTCTTCAGCAGGCTCTTACAATCGCGCGGGAAATCGGCGAGCGGCATGGGGAAGGGATTGCTCTGGGCAATCTGGGAGATGCGTACTACAGTTTAGGTGATACGCAGCAAGCGGTTAGGTTCTTTGAGGAGGCTCTTGCCATCGCACGGGAAATCGGGGATCGGGTCGGGGAAAGGCTTGCCCTGGGAAACCTGGGGGTTTCCTATCGCGATTTGCGTGATGCGCATCAAGCGATTAGGTTCTCTGAGCAGTCTCTCGCCATTGCGCGGGAAATTGGCGACATGACGGGTGCGGCTTGGATCAGTTTGAATCTTGCCTTACTACTGTTCAACCAAGGTCGGCAGGCCGGCGCGCTACGCTATGCCGAATTTGCGGCACAGGCATACGCGCAAGCCGGGCACGCGCAGGATGCCCAAAAGGCTCAGCAGTTGATCGACCATCTCCGCAGGCAGTAGCGATAGGAGACTAATTCGCAGGTATGGAGGAGTAAACTATGCGACCCCAACCCCGCTACCAACCCGGCGACAAAATCGGCGGATGCTACCAGGTCCATCAAGCCCTGATGGGCGGCATGGGCGAAGTGTACCTGTGTCTCGACCTGGAAACGATCCAGCCCTACGCCCTCAAGACCTTCCAGCAGCGCTACCTGACCAATCCGAAAGTCCGTGAACTGTTCAAGGAAGAAGTGGCGACCTGGGTGGCGCTGGAGAAGCATCCCAACATCGTGCGCTGCTTCTACATGGACATCATCGACAACCAGCCGTTCATGTTCCTGGAGTGGATCGCCGGCGACGAGAGCCGAGGAACGGACCTGCGCAGTTGGCTCCGGCACGAGCCACTCGACTTACGGCTGGCGTTGGACTTTACCATCGACATCTGTCGTGGCTTGATCCACGCCGGCCAGAAACAGCCGGGGATCGTGCATCGCGATCTGAAACCCGAGAACATCCTGGTTGCTCAGGGCCGGCTGGCCAAGATCACGGACTGGGGGCTGGCAAAGATCGTCCAGGAGGCGAAGCTGGAAATCTCCGGTGAGGAGCCCGAGGCCGGTGAGCGTCACAGCCTTGTGGGTGCCGGCGGCATCGTGGGCACGCCGGCCTACATGGCACCCGAGCAGTGGCTGGGTGAGGAACTGGACGCACGCACGGACATCTATGCCGTGGGCTGCATCTTGTATGAGATGCTGACGGGACGTCGGCTCTTTGAAGCGACAACGGTGGATGGTCTCTGTCACCAGCACCTGGAAGTGGCCATTCCAACTGTGACAGATGGTGACAGCCTGCCTACAGCCCTGGAGGCACTTCTGGCACGCTGCCTGGCCAAGCAGAGAGACGAACGTTTTGCGGCGGTGAACGAGTTGCTTCGGGAAGTATCGGAGATCTACCAGCAACAGTTTGCAGAAGTGCCCAGGTCCGCCGCAACCAGTGGGGAGTTCACAGCAATAGACCATACAAATCGCGGCGTCACCTACGCAAGGTTGCAACGATACGATGATGCCTTGCAAGACTATAGCTACGCCATTCAGCTCGATCCCACCTACGCGAGAGCTTTTGCCAATCGCGGTGCTACCTACTACGAACTGCAAGACTACAATGAGGCTCTCGCCGACTTCGTCTGGGCTATCGAGCAGGACCCTACGTTCGCAGGAGCCTACTACAATCGGGGCGTCACGTATGAAGAACTACAGCGGTACGGGGAGGCGCTAGCAGATTACACACAAGCCATCGAGCTTGACCCCACCAATGCGAAAACCTACACCAATCGTGGCGCCATCTATGAGGGCCTGGAGCGCTATGACGAAGCGTTAGCAGATTATGACCGTGCGATCCAGCTCGACCCTACCGCGTCGCTCGCCTACACGAATCGCGGCAACGTCTACTACAAGTTGCAGCGCTATGATGAAGCTCTGGCGGACTACACCGAGGCCGTCCAGGTTGATCACACCGACGCCATGGCCTATTTCGGTCGCGGCCTTACCTACGCCAGGCGGCAGCGGTACGAGGAATCGCTAGCAGAGTACACTCGGGCCGTTGAACTTGACCCCGCCCTTGCGCAAGCCTACACCAATCGCGGCAACATCTACGAACAACTGGCACAGTACGATGAAGCTATAGCAGACCACACCCGTGCGATCCAGCAGGACCCAACCCTGGCGCAAGCCCACAACAATCGTGGCAATGTCCATGTCATGCAGCAGCGATTTGAAGAAGCCCTGACCGACTTGACCCGTGCCATCGAGCTTGACCCCACTGATGCGCAGGCCCACAACAATCGCGGCACCACGTACGCCCAGTTGCATCGGTACGAGGAAGCCATGGCCGACTACAGCCGGGCGATACAGCTTGAACCTGCCTATTCGGATCCCTACCTGAACATGGGTGTTGTGTTGGCTAGGCGTGGTTCATTGGAAGAGGCATTACCTTACCTGGATAAGGCTGAGAAACTTGGTGATCCACAAGGGGCGCAATATGCTGCGCAACTCAGACAAATGCTCAACGGGTGACCGCCAGTGTACCCCTCCCAAAGCCGGCCCCACCCAACCGCCCAGTTGTGACAGCCTTGCCACAAGTTGTCAGAGATGATATAATGCGATTCGCCCGAAGTACAATCGGGCACTGAGAGGAGAAGCGAACGATGCCATACAACTTCATTTCGGTGAAAGAAGCTTGCGAGCGGTACGGCTACTCTGGCTCACACATACGTAACCTGCTGGGCAAAGGCGTGATCAAAGGTGAGAAATTCGCCGGCGTCTGGCTGGTGGATCGCACGTCGGTAGAGGAACATCGAAGGCAGATGGAGCGGCTCGGCAAGAAGAAGCACGGGATGTGGGCAAACAACACCAAGGCCGACGGCTCTCTGCCCTCAGACAGTCGTGTATGATGCCGGCCTTTCCCGCCACCCAACAGCACCTGTGATCGCATGACGAAATCAACAGCGTATCCGTCACCCGACTTCGCCCGGCTCTGGGCCGGCCTCCTGGAATCGCCGGCCATCCGGCGCATGGTCCAGCCAGATCCCGGCCGGCCCGGAGAGCGGGGCACCACTTTCGGCGAGGAGATGCCCCTGGTGCGGCGCATCTTGCTGGAGCTGCTTGCTGCTCACAAGCTTCAGGCTCGCGACGTTTGTGAGTTGGGTGAGGCCCTGGACAGGCTCGGTCAGGAGTTGGACATCAACTGCATAAGCGCTGCTCCCGACAACGAGCAGTACAGAGATCAACTCGCTGGGCTACTGTCCGATCTGGACGACGCCGGCCACTCCGCAGAGAGCGCCGTAGCGTTTTGGGATGTCTTTGGGGTATCCGGACCAGGCAAGCCGTCCCCGGAAGCGTGGCGGTTGCCGGCCTGGCTGATTGAAGACCTTGTCTCGCTCGCCATACCAGGCGAACCTGTCCTGCTCCTGAACTGGGGTGCCTCTACCCTCGTCCCCCGGTTTGTGCTCCATTGGTTTCAGTCCAGGGTCGGGGAAGTCGAGTTTGTGACCCTGGACCGCGATCCGCTGGTAGTAGAGAACCTGCGGCTCATGGTCTCTCTCATCGTGGATGACCTTGATCAAGTGCGGGAATCCATCCATCTCTATGAGGAAGGTGATCGGTCATTCGAGGGGTGGGGATTTAGCGGTCAACTGAGTCTATTCGACACGTTTGAGTCTCGGCGTCAACCGAGTCTATTTGACGCGTTTGACGCTGGAAGCGAATCTCAGAGTCTGTACGACATCCTCAGCTCAGAGCTTCGCAAGTTTGGCTCAGCAATTATCAACCTTCAAGGTCCTGCTTTTCAGAACCCCCGCTATTATGCCGAACTCAGCCAGAGTTTGCCGGCATTGTTGTCAGAGAAATTGACGGGCGACGGGCGAGCAGTTGTGGTGGGGCTATCCGGCCTCCTGGATGGGAACGCCTGGAGTAAGTTCAGAGCGAGCTCGCGTGAGCACTTGCACATAGAGGCCATAGTCGATTTCTCTGGTATTCAGGTCTTTCCAGAGAGTGCGGCAGCCGCCTCTCCGGCCCTGATCCTGCTACGGCACCTTCAACAGTCCATAACCCGTCGCGTAACAGCCTTCGCCCCGGCGGAACCCTATCGTCGCGGCCGTGAGCCCGATGAGTTGTTGGATGCGATTATCGGGTATGTCGGCAACGGTCACCACACTCTAGATGCACTCGTGTTTGAGCGTCCCACCTCGGAACTTGCCGATCGTTGGGACCCCAAGTTCTATTGTCCAGCGCGTCAGCGGCTCCAGGACGAGCTAATTAGTAGCCCCCAAGCCATCTGGCTGGGAGGCGTCACCCAGCTCATTGAACGCGGCCCTCCTCCGTTCGTCCTGAAGCCGTACATCACGACCCGCATTGCCGGCGTCACCTTCGAAGGCCGGCAAGAGGCACTGGCCCATCTGAAGGCCGGCGACCAGGTGTGGTTGCGGCGAGAGCCAGACAACCCCCACGACCCCAATGCGGTGCACGTGGAGCGCCGGTCAGGGACCAGCCTGGGGTATCTGCCGGCTGAATTGGCCGAGGATGTTGCTGAGGCCATCGATGCGTTGGGGGGCAAGCACCCAGCAGTGGTTACCGAGTTGCGGGGTGGTACCCACGACCAGCCCCGTGGCATCACGGTTCAGTTTGCGCCACCCGAGTACGCCGGCCAGGGCGAAGCCGTTTCCGTTGTCAGGCCCAAGGACATCACCAACAATCGTCTAACCGGCCAGGGCGAGCAGGCCTGGCTGTTGAGCGAACGGCGGAAGCGAGTGACTCGTCTACAGGCAGGGGACATCCTGCTGTTCCTGCGCGGGTTTGGCAAGGCCTGTGTCGTACCCAGAGAGTTCGAGGGTGCAGTTTGCCATCAGGACCTGGCCATCATTCGACCCAATGCGGACATCGATCCGCTCTACCTGCTCTCATTCATGGTGAGCTCTGAATTCCAGGAACAGCTCAGGTACATTGCGCGCGGCGTGACGATCCCCTCCATTGACCTGAGTGATCTTCATGAACTGCTGATTATTGTGCCACCACTGGCCACCCAACGTCGCATCGCCCTGGCGTTTGCTGAGGTCCAGGGGGAGTTGGGACCAGGTTTCAGAGAGAACATCCGGCGCTGGCTGGAGGTGGTTCCCGGCGATGCAACCGTCGAGCAACGGTGGGCGTCCAGCAGCCTGCTGAGCAGCTTGTTCAGCGACTGGGATCAGATCCACACCCTCGACGATTGGTCGCGCTTGAAAGGCGGATTTGTCCATGACCTGCGAAACTCTGTCGCGCATGGCGTGACGCCATTCCGAGACCCGGCCGTTGACGCATCCATTATGGCTCTGGATACCTTCAGTCACGTCATCGGACGAGCGCATCGTGAGCCGGAGACCTGGGTTTCTGCGGTGCAGCGTGCAGAACAAATCCTGGCCGAGTTCGTGGGGCATGTTGAACGGATGGATAACCCGTCGCTTCAGAGCATGCTCTCTGACCTGGCTGCTAGACTGGGACAACTGCTGAAGGCCCAGCCGGCCCCGGCTACGTTCGATATGATCCTGGACCCGACGGTGGTGCCGGCAGGAACGCCGGCCTTGATCCATTTATCCGTTACAAATCAGAGTGACAGACCGGTCAGTCGGTTGGAGATTGCGCCCCACCTCTCCAGCGGGGAGATCGTCGAAGGTACACCCTGGAGACTGGATGGCCTTGACCCGCGTGAGACGCACTCATTCCAGGTCTGCGTTCGGTTCGACAGACCTGAGACCGTAGGCATTGAATGCGACATTCTGTATGCTTCGGAAGATCTGGGGCTTACTCAACTAACGACCCAGCTTACGGTAGAGGTCGTTCCCGCCGAACAGGTTCCGTTTGCACCTATTCAACCGAACCCCTATATCACGGGCGGAGCTGTGGACACCCCGGAGATGTTCTTTGGGCGCCAGGATGTGTTAGACTTTCTGAGCGCCAACCTGATCGGCACTCACCAGAGCAATGTGATCATCTTGCAGGGCAATCGTCGCACCGGTAAGTCATCCATTCTCAAGCAGGTCGTGAATCGCGACCTGTTTGCTCCGCACATCCCGGTATACGTGGATTGTCAGGGGCTGGGCACATTAACGAATCAGAGTTTCTTCTATAAGCTGGCCCGCGCGATCTGGAAGTCTCTGGCAAAGCGCAGCGATGTTGCTGCGCCCCCGAGGGTCACCAGAAGCGACTTTTCAGAGGACGACCCCTTCTACGACTTTCAAGAGGTGTTGGACCAGGTCATCGCAGTGATTCCCGGCCGCCGAATCGTCCTGCTGGTTGACGAGTTCGAGGTCATTGATGCGGCGATTCAGCGGGGTGACCTGGGCGCCATGGTGCTTGAGAATCTGCGTCACCTGTTTCAACACCGGCACGATCTGGCCGTCGTGCTAACCGGATCTTATCGCCTGACCCGGCTCAGCCAGGAATACTGGTCAATTTTGTTTGGCGTGGGCCTCAAGCACGAGGTCGGATTCCTGGACGAGACCGCCGTTCGTCAGTTAATCACCGAACCGTTGAGGGGGTCTGTCACATACTCCGACCAGGCCGTGAGTCGCATCGTGCAGCTCACCGCTTGCCAGCCCTACTTCGTGCAGATGGTCTGCCACGACGTGGTCAATGTGTTGAACAGGAATGAGACAACCTATGTGACACAGTTGGAGATCGAGGAGGCTGCTCAGGAAACGTTGACCAGTGCTGACGGGCACATGCGCTTCATGTTCGAGCTGGCCGATTCACGTGCGCAGCAGGCAGTTCTCGTCTACATGGCCAGCAGCCTTTCCCAGCCCGGCACACTGGCCGGCCACGAGATTGAGGAATTCGTTGATACCTACCGTCTGCCCATGTCTCGTGCGGAGTTGGAAGCCGCCCTGCGGGAACTGGCGGATAGGGATGCCGTCCAGATTGAGGGGGATATGGGGCAGCGCAGGTATGGCTTCAAGATAGACCTGTTCCGGCAGTGGATTCGGCGCAACTACGATCTCCAGTCCGCCATCGCGCTGGCGCAAAGCACGTCATATATTCGAGAGGGAAAGTGATTATGCCCGCCTGTTATCAACCCCGTACCAGGTTAACCGACCCTGGCTGGTTCTACGGCCGCAGGTATGAGCTGCAACAGGTGTTCTCCTACCTCAACAAGCCCTCGCCCCAGAATGTGTCTGTCGTCGGCCAGCGGCGGATTGGCAAGAGCTGGCTCCTGGAAGTCCTGGCTTTGGATGCTGCACTGCGCGCCGAACACCTGGAGGAACCGGACAGCTACACGTTCATCTACTGGGACCTGCAGTGTGAACCCCGTCTCTCCCCGGATCACTTCTTTAGACGGCTGGTTGATCTGCTCCTCAACCATCTCCCGCCGGCCCTGGCCACCGAGTGCCGAGAGGTGCTTGACGGGGATGAGCTCGAAGATTCGCTCCTGGAGATGCTCGACCTGCTGGAGATCGTCGAGCACCGCGTGATCCTGTTGCTGGACGAGTTTGCCGCCATCACGCGTAGCACGGAATTCGCCGAGACCTTCTTCTCTCACTTGCGGTCGATCTTCAGCCGGCCCTCAATGACCTGCGTCACAGCCTCCTACCGCAGTCTGGGTGAGATGTGCCACCTGGGTCCCGATTCGCCCTTCTTCAACATCTTCTCCCGGATTCAACTCGGCTTGTTCACCCGCGAGGAGGCCGAGGGCTTTGTCGTCGAGCCCTTTCAGGCCGAGGGTGTGGAGGTTGAGCCAGCCGCCGTCAGAGCGATTCTGCGGCTGACTGGCTGCCATCCCTGCTTCATCAGCCAACTGTGTCACGCCCTGGCCCACGAGGTGAGGGCAGAAGCCAGGTTGACCAGAGAGGACGTGGACCGCCACAACGGACCGTTTCAGACCAGTGTCTTCGACGACTTTGGCTACTATTTGCAGCGCCTGGATGAAGACGAGCTTGCCATGCTGCGTAACATCGCCGAAGGCAATCCGCCCACCACGCTGGAGAACCCCGTTTACATCCGCCTGCGGGGTTTGAGCCTGGTTCGCGAGGAGATGGGAACCCCTGTTCCTTTCTCTATCCCGTTCAGTCAGTTCATCAAGGATAGCAAAGGGACTGACGTCTATTTTGAAAAGGCCTTTTCGGATACGAGCATGAGTGGCTCGAACTTCCTGCGCATGGCAGAGGTGATGCTGGCGGCTGCCCAACACATCCCCGACCGGATGCGCAGCAATCTGGAAGATGCCATTCGGGCCATGCAAGGCCGGCCTCAAGACGCGATGAGAATTTGTGGCCGCGATGTGCTGGACCCCTTGTTTGACACAATCTACCGGGCCGAGATCGGCGGACGTTGGGACGGCAATCAGTATGACACCTGTGGTCTGTTTGATGACAGGGCTGAAGCGGGCGCCTTCCCCAAACATCTGGCCGCCCACCTGCACTCCGTCCGCATATATGGCAATCATGGATCACATCCTCATAGATACCTTGAGGCCTGCACCCCCGCACGCGCCTTCCTGACGGTACTGGAAACCATCCACCTGGCCGAAGAAATCGGCCAGCGATACGGAGTCTAGGACAGCGACAATGAGCATCATCACCAACTATCTGCTCTTCAACCATGCCTACCTGCGCCAACTTCAGGCTGACGATAGCGTGGACCAGGAGGCATCCCTGGCTGCCCAGGGTGTGCGCGATTGGTACGGCTTTCGGGACAACACTTCGACTGAAAGCCTGGTTGAGTCGTGGGTCACGCCGCTGCTG
This sequence comes from Anaerolineae bacterium, assembly GCA_046758565.1. GTDB lineage: Bacteria > Chloroflexota > Anaerolineae > Epilineales > JAANWY01 > JBHIAO01. The sequence continues at coordinate 13,666 of JBHIAO010000034.1, read as the reverse complement.
AACAGCCTCGAACTCGAGTTGGAGCCGCTGACTCCGGGCGACGCCCACGTCCACCTGCTCTACACCGCGTGGGATCACGCGACGCCGGTTGGGTTGTGCTACGTCACGCCCCCCGGGGCAGACCTGGACACGACCACCAAGGGCGAGCACTGGATGGCTCAGGCTGTGCTCGCCGCTCGCAAGTGGGAACCCACTTCTGCGCGGGATGAGGAGCATGAGGTGGGGGATGAGCAGGCACGCGGTCTGCGCTGGGTGATCCTCACCAACGGCGACCAGTGGCGCCTGCTGGACGCCGGGGCGCTCCGCCGCTATGAAGCCTACCTGCAGGTGGACCTGGAAGAGCTGGTGCGGAACCCCGGCGACCTCTCCGCCCTGCGCGTGTTCTACCGCTGCTTCCACCGCAGCGCCTTTGAACGAGACGCCGGCGGCCCATCAGGATTGGACCGCCTCCAGGAGGATTCCAACCACGCCACCGAACAGGCCGAGGACCACCTGAAGGCGCGCGTCAGCCACAACGAAGGCATCATGGCGCGGCTGTGCATGGGCTTCGTGCAAGCCACGGGCAAGCGCCACTTCACCGAGGAGGAGCGGGACGCCATCTACCAGGATGCCACCTACCTGCTCTACCGCATCCTCTTCATCCTCTACGCCGAGGCGCGCGACCTGCTGCCCATGGACAACCCCGCCTACCGGCGGACGAGCCTCACCCAGTTGGTCGAGACCGCCTACGAGTACAAACTGAACGGGATCCCTGATCATAACGCAACGACCTTGTGGGGCCGGCTGAAGCGGTTGTGCAACGCCATCTATGAAAGCGACCCGGCGCTGGGCATCCCCGCCTACAACGGTGGCCTGTTCGACGACGCCGACAAGCCCTACCTGCGTGACGGCACGGTTGCCGATGCCCATCTGACCGAGGCCCTCTTCGACCTGGCTTATATGCCGGATAAGGTGACCGGCACTTCAGAAGTGCCGGTCACCTCGCCCTACCAGCGAATCGACTATCGCGACCTCTCCGTCCGCCACCTGGGCAGTATCTACGAGGGGATGATCGAGTACAAGCTGCAAATCGCCGAGGAGACGCTGTGGGCGCGGCGGGATGGCAAGGGCAACGTGCGCTTCCTGCGCGCCGGCCAGGACGGCGCCCCCCGGCGGACCGACGTGGAGATCAAGCAGGGCGACGTCTACTTCTCCCAGAGCCCCGGCGAGCGACGCGCCACCGGCACCTACTACACGCCCGAATACATCGTGGACTATATTGTACGGCAGACGGTGGGGCGGGGACTGCAGGAGCGGCGCGCGCCGCGGGAGGATAAACTGAAGGGCTGGCTGGAGGAGATCCAGACTTCCGAAGTCTCCAAGACTTCGGAAGTCTCGGCCATGCAGCGCACCGCCGACGGGGAGTTGCTCCGCTTCGTCGAGGAACAGGTGCTCACCTTCCGGGTGTGCGACCCGGCCATGGGCAGCGGGCATTTCCTGGTCAACGCTGCCCACCAGATCACGAACTTCATCGTGGAGACGCTGCACCTGACGCCTTGGGTCAATGAGGCGATTGAAACCGACCCGGTGGCCTGGCGCCGGCGAGTGGTGGAGCATTGCCTGTACGGGGTGGACCTGAGCCTGATGGCGGTGGAGCTGGCCAAGCTGAGCCTGTGGCTGGCCAGCGTGGCCGAGGGCAAGGCCCTCTCCTTCCTGAAGCACCAGCTACATCAGGGTAACAGTCTCATCGGTGTCCGCCCTGAGGACTTAGCCGAAGTCCTGGTGGGGACGACTTCCGCCCGCCCCTCGCGGCGAGAGCAGAAAGAGCGGGAGGCCGGGCAACTCTCGATGCTGGATCACCCTGCTTTCCGTCAGCATGTCAGCGCGGCCACCGATCTACTGGCCCGGATATCCGCACGGGTGGCTGAGACGGTGGAGGACGTAAATGCACAAGCTGTCGACTACGACGAGGTACGAGCCGAACTGGAACCTTTCCGACAACTGGCTAACGTGATCGTCGCTCGCTACTTCGGTGTGGATATTGATAGGCAGCAGTTGTGTGCCATCTCTTCATACTTGATCGATACCGTCGGGCCATCGTCGGAGTATCTCGACGTCTTAGGTGAAGCTCAAGAATCGGCTGATGAGCAACACTTCTTCCATTGGGAGCTTGAGTTCCCGCTAATCTTCTTCGACACACATGACCATCCACTTGTCGAAGAGTCGGGATTTGATGCTGTAGTAGGGAATCCTCCGTATGGGATTGTCTTTGACATTGCTCAGAAGAAGTACATTGAAGAGAATGTACCAAGCTTTGTCCGCAACAACGATCTCTACGCTGCATTTTCTGAAAGGTGCATGACACTTCTGCGTACAGACGGGTTGGCCTCCATGATCATCCCCAATACGTTCATAATGGGTCCGTACTTCAATCGGCTCAAGAAGTCCTGGCTTGCCAAGGCCGAGATCCTCTTTATTGATGATTTTGGCTATGTGTCACTTTTCCCGGACCCAAACGTGTTCTCCGCTGTTTTCTTGTGTAAAAGAAGCAGTACCGGAAGCACACAAGAAACGCTGCTGCGTGATGCTTGTGTTAAAGATGGGAAAGTCTGCTACTCAGATGTGCACCGAGAGCTTCTGAAACACTTGCCATTGGAGCAATGGAAGCCGTTCAGCCTGGTAACGAGCAAGGCTGCGGAGAGAGGTATATATCTTGACGATCTGTGCTTCGTCAAGGATGTCGGTTTCAACTATTGGACTAAGGGAAGAGGAAAGACGCGGGGCGGATCAATAGGCTCCAGGGTTCTCTACGACGGGCCTCAAGAACATCCGAAAGATATTCCTTTTCTAAAAGGCAGCGATTTTTCTCGCTATGGGGAACCAATTTCACATGACCATTGGCTTAGGCATGACTATGAAGCGTTCCTTGATCCGGACGTAGATACTCTTCGGTTCTCGCCAGAATTTCTACAGATTCCTGAAAAGATTGTCTACCGACAGACAGCCGATCATATCATTGCCACGATGGACCGGAAGGGACATCTAGTAGATAAGACTGTCCATGTTGTACTTCTGAGAGAAGGCATTGGTGGCTACTCATTGGGATACTTGCTGGCAATCCTCAATTCCAAAGTTTCCAATCAAGTTTACAGGGATTTGGCTAGAGAAGAGGGGCGTACATTCGCCCAAGTCAAGACCTTTCGCATCAAGCAGCTTCCGATCCGCGACATCAGCTTTAGTACGCCGACCTACGAAAGGGCGCGTCTAGCTGTGCAGGGGCAGAAGCTTTATGGCATCTGTATGCACGGTGATAATCAGAGGGGCGTACTTGATTTCATCGAGCGTCAGCTCAACTATGAGACGGAGCGGGCAGACGTTGTCCACGACCTGCTCGCGTATCTGGCCGAGCAGATGATTGACCTCAACAAAGAGCGCCGGCGGCTTGAGCACGAGGCCGACCTGTTCCGCTTCGTGGAGCCGGACACATCCTGCTTGCAACTGGACAAGGCCCTGGGCGGACCGCTGGGTGTCGGGGAGATGGTTAGCGACTTATCCGCCGTCCGCCACGACATCGAGGGCCTGCGGCTCAGCCAGGAGGAGGATGGTCGCTGGCTGTTGGAAGTGTACGCCAAGCTGCGCGATCCGGACAGCGGCTGGCGGGAGCATCAGCGGGACCAGGCCGGCAATTTCATCCGCCAGTGGCTGCCGGTCTACCGCCTGCCACTGGATGAGGCGACGGGACGGTTCTACCACTACGCCTTCACCAACCTGGCCGGCTTCGAGGGGGCCGGCAAGTTCCCCGGCGGCTTCACCCGCACCACACTGGAGAAACTAAAAGCCACCAAGGTGCCCAGGTTCGTGCCGGTGGATCTGGAACCCCTGGCCGCGCTGGAGGCCGAACTGGAAGAGGTCCGCCGCAAGATCCGCCTCACCGATGACCTGATCGACCAAATTGTGTACCGGCTCTACGGCCTAACAGAGGAAGAGATCGCAATTGTGGAGGGGCGGGCGTAGCATGGACAATGCACTACTGAGCCGGCTGCTGGCCCGCGACGAAGGCCAGTTTCTCGAATTCAAGAGCACCTACGAGCGTCCCGCCGGCGCTCGTCTCAAACGCCGCAAGGCAACCGAGGTGGCCCGGGACATCGCTGAGACGCTGAGTGCCATGGCCAACGCTGATGGTGGCACGCTCTTGCTGGGCGTTGAAGATGACAAGACAGTCACCGATGTGGACTTCCCCGAGGACAAACTGGCCCTGTTCCGGCAGGCAACCCAGAGCCGGCTGCAACCACCACTGAAAGCCCGCCTGACCGAATTGGGCCACGAGGGGCGACGTGTTCTGGCTTTTGAAGTAGACCCCAGCCCGGTGCCTCATCAGCTCACCGATGGCCGTTACCTGCTGCGCGTGCGGGATCAGAATATGCCCTTTCCGGCTGATCAGATCGCCGCCCTCAAGAGAGCCAAAGCCGGTGGGCAGTACGAACGGCAGTTTGTACACGAGGCCCGTTTCCAGGACCTGGACCCGGACCTGCTAGTCCAGTTTGCCCGGCGTCTGGGCGACCCTCGCCCGGTGGAGGAAATCCTCTACCGCGACTATCGCTTGATAGATTACCACAATGGCCGGCCGCGCTTGACACTGGCGGCGCTACTGCTGTTCGCCAACGACCCACTACGGTGGCACCCACGTTGCGGCATTGACTTTGTCAAGTTCGAGGGCACAGAACGTAAGTATGGCCCTGAACTCAACGTCGTGCGCCGGGCACGAATTGAACATCCACTGTTCAGATTGCTTGACGAGGCGTTTTTGCTGATCAGAGAACACGTGCGAGAGCGCACCGTGCTCCACGATCTGCTGTTTGTCGAGCGGTTCGAGTATCCGACCTTCGCCTGGCAGGAGGCGATCACCAACGCCGTCGCCCATCGAGACTACAGCCTGACAGGGACCTCGATAGAGGTGTGGATGTTCGACGACCGGCTGGAGGTGCGCAGTCCGGGCGAACTGCCCGGCCCGGTCACGCTGGAGCGGTTGTTGCGTCGTGAGCGCACGCACTTTTCTCGCAATCCGCTCCTGGTGCGCGTCCTGACCGACCTGGGATACATGCGGGACCTGGGTGAGGGCATTCCCCGTATGTTCGAGATAATGGAGCGAAGTTACCTGCACCCGCCGGAATTCGGCCAGGATGGGTTCATGTTTCAGGTCACACTGAGAAACACGCCCATCTACGACCTGCAGACCCAGCGCTGGCTGGAACAGTTCGCCGATTATCCGTTGAACCAGCGACAGCGCCGCATTCTTGCTTACGCTCGTCAGCACGGCGACACCTTCACAAACCGTGCCTACCAGAAGGTGAGCGAGGTGGACCGAGATCTGGCCTATCGCGAGATTCAGGAAATGATCAGGCTGGGCATCGTGGCACGGCCATCGGGGCGGTATAGCCGAACATATCACGTCGTAGAGCCAGTGGCAGCAAGACCCATACCCGATGAGCTGGCATCTATCCTCGACGTTCTCTCAACCCAGGGTTACGTGACCAACACGGATCTGCGTGGGGTGTGGGGAGTGTCGCGCTACACTGCCTGGAAACGAGTCAAGAGACTCGTGGAAGAGGGCTTCTTGCAGCAGGATGGAGAAAAAAAGGGGACCAGGTACTACCCCACCGATCACTTGAGAGTGATGTTGGCTCGACGTGCTTGAGATATGTTGCTTCTACACACATTGAGCAACATATCTTAGAGTTAACATATCGGCGAAGCTTGAGTGGAGGAGACGTTGACCAAACAGCCGCAGTTTTGGCGCCAAACAGAGAACGAGATACAAGAGCTCACATACATCCCGCCGGCCCAGGACGGCACCGGGCCTGAGGAGTGGCTGGGCGGGGTCCATCCGAATGGACAACTGGAGGTGACCAGTGGCTTTCACCTACATGCTGACAAGTTCAGCCGCGTGCTGAGTTACCTGGCTCGCGAACGTCGGTCCCAGGAAGCTGTGTACAGGCAACTGGCAAAAGCCACTGGTATGTCGCGCACCCAGGTTAAGGCATTTGTGCAATACGGAGTTCACATGGAACTCCTGATGGCTCGTTCCTTGCGAGTGACACCGCTTTGTCGCGTGATTTTGCTGCAAGATCCATTTTTCGATCTATCCGGCACGCTCTGGGTGCTGCACTACCTGTTTGCTTCCAATCCGCTGCTGGTGGTCTGGAACTACATGTGCAATGCTGTGTTGCCGGCAGTGGAGGAGATCAGCAAAGCCGAGGCCGCTGACCAGTTCTTGCCCTTTGTCGGCCAGTGGTCAGCAAGTACCGTTCGCAACAATGTTCCTAAGGAACTGCGCGCCTTTTTCGCTGACTATACTTTGGAGATGTTCGCACTGCTGAACTACCTGCGCGAGGTGCAAGACAACGTCTATGCCGTCACACGGGATGTCGCACCTGTCCCGCCCCTGGTGTTGCTCGCCACGGCGCTGGTCTATCGTGACCGGTTCCAGCCTGGCTCCTCCGGCGTCGAGATCCCGACACTGGTCTACGCAGACCACAGCCCTGGCCGCATCATGCGCCAGAGCGAGCTGCGCATCCGCCGCGCTCTGGACGAGCTACACGAGGCCGGCCGGCTCACCATCGAATCCAAAGCCAATCTCGATCAGATACGCTTCCGCCGTGGAATGACCTGGCTCGACGCTGTGCGGACCTATTATCAGGAGCGTAGCCGTGGCTAAGTACGACCTGCGGGAGTATCTCGCGACTCAGCGTCAGGAGACCTACCGCGCCTGCATCATCTACGCGCCGGCAATGAGCCACAAGACGGAACTGGCGCGTCGCATCCGCGATGTGCTGGGGGCGTATCTGTTGGATTTGCAGGCTTACTTTGTGGAACATCGCGAATTGGCCGGGCGCATCGACCGCTTTCGCCCCGACGATCTGGAGAAGCTCTTGCTGGGATTGGACGTGCCAGAGCGCATCGTCGTCGTGGACAACCCGGATTTTCTGCTCAACACGTGGACCAGGCAGCAACTCGACCAATTTGTGGCCATGATTGACCTGCGGCTCAAGTCACCCGGCGTCACGGACAAAACGTTTGTCTTTGTGATTCAAGATCATCCGGTGATTGTCAGAAACGAGCTCAAGAACACCCGGGGCCAACCCCGTATCCTGCCGCGAGATGCGTTCTATGCTCTGTGATATCAGGTAGGGGGACGATATGACCAAGATCAGCGATCTCATCACCATTCACAGTGGGTACACCCAGTATGTCCAACTGGTGCCGACGTTTAAGGACCCCACCGAGAACCGGGGCCGGATGGAACAGTACATGCCCATCAAGTCGCACCGCGAGGCTTTCACGCGTCTGACGCGCGCCCTCTACCCTCTCGATAACCGCGTCTATCTCCTGACGGGCAGCTATGGCACCGGTAAATCCCATCTGTGTTTGATGCTGGCCAACTACCTGACGCTCAAACCCGGCGACCCAGAGATGGTAGCCTTCTTCGAGAATTGGAGCCGGCGCGATCCAGAGGGCGCGGAAAAGCTGCGCAACCTGCGTGGAGAAGGGCGCTATCTGGTGGCGCTGGGGGACTACGGCCGGGGCGATGACTTTGACAGCATGGTGCTGCGCGCTCTTCAGGACGCGATTGAGCGCGAAGAACTGCACGAGGCCTGGCTGGACACCCACTACCAGGAAGCTGTGCGTCAGATTGAGCGCTGGGAGGAGCGGGAGCGTCGGGGGGGACCGAGCGGCACTTTCAGCGACTTCCGCGCCGAATTGGTAGCGCGCTACCCCGACCAGACGTTGGACGCCCTCAAAAAGGATCTGTCCATCTTCTCCCAGGAAGCCCTGAGCAACTTCCGCGAGGTGTATCGCGCCGTCGTGGGCCGTGAGTTCAGCTATAGCAAAGACAACCTGGTGGATATCCTGCAAGACTTCTTATCCAATCCCAAGTTCAAGACCAGATACAAAGGCCTGGTGATCATCACCGACGAGTTCGGTTACATCCTGGACCGGGGCAACATCAGCATCGACGTGTTCCAGCGCTTCGCGGAGATGTGCCAAAACGGCGTCGAGGGCAGCCAGTTGGTCTTTGTCGGCACTGGCCACAAGCCGTTCCGTGCGTACTCCGCGGGAGGTCTCTCTGCTTCGGATTTCAGCGTGGCTGCCGCCCGAGTGACAGAGGTGCCTCTGGAATCTGAAGAACTGGAGTTGATCATCTCCGCCATCGTGGTGCCGAACAAGGAGCACCCCGTCTGGAAATCGGAAGTGGCTACCCAGGCCGGCATGTTCAACCGCTTCGCCCTCGCGGCCAGTCGCATCGGCATTTTCAAACATCTCAAGGGGCCGGAACTGCGGGAGCGCATCGTCGAGAACATCTATCCGATGCACCCCATGGCCACCCACTGCCTGATCGAGATGTCCACCGAGGTGGGGTCCAACGCACGCTCTGTCTTCCGCTTCTTCTCCGGCGCGGTGGAGACAGACCCTCCACCTGGCTCATACAGGTGGTACGTGACACAGACCGGGGTCAAGACTGACAACCGCCTGAACCTGTACACGGCCGATGAGCTGGCAACTTACTTTGCGCCGGACCTCAGACCCGATAACACCGAGGTGCGCGAGGGCGTCCGACAGCAGATACGCAACTACCAGGCCTCACTTCGCGAGGCCCAGAAGCAGGCCCAGGCTCAGTTGGCCGGCGAGCTTGACCCATTGATTGAGCGGGTGCTCAAGCTCCTGCTCATCTACGAGATCAGCAAGATCGCGCCAACCTTCGACAACCTGGCCTTTGGCCTGTATTGCGAGACGCCGGCCGAGAAGTCACAACTGCAAAACCGCCTGGACGCCCTGGTCAGGCAGAAGATCCTCTTCCAGTCCGCGACCGGCATCTACGAGTTCCGACGCAGCGAGGCCACCGACTTCGAGTCACTCATTGAGCAGTACAAGGCAGACCCGGACAACGTGCCCGACAATCTGGCAGACGAGGTCGTGAACCTGGTCTCGCTGGGGCGAGGCGGACAGTGGCTGGAGGCCAGGAACCACAACCAACCCTATGACGAGGACAAACGCCTGCTGCGTGTCTTTGCCCAGCCCGGCGACCTGCAGGCCAGATACCCGCTCAAAGACATCGGTGAGGAGGTTGACTTTTTCACCCACCATGAACGCCGGCTGCAAAGCGAAACGACCTGGAAATCACGCTATGAAGGCGTGGTCGTATACGTTCTGTGCGAAACCGAAGAAGACATCGCGCGGGCGAGGCGAGCTGCTGAAGCAAATCAGAGTGATCGCGTCATCGTCGGCGTTCCTCGCCAGCCGATCCCGGTACGCGAGGCCGCCATGAACCTGCGCGCAGCGCGGCACATCCAAAAGACTGAGGATCTCGACGTCATGACCCTGCAAGACCGTTCGCGCCTGCAGGAGGAGATCATTGGCGACGAACGGAGGGAAACCGGCTTCGCCGGCGATTTCGTCAAAGCCCGCCGGCGCTATCTGGAAGCCAAAGAACTCAGTTGGTACGGCAAAGGGGGCACCGTTCTCGTGGCAAAGCCCCAGAGCGAGTATGAGCCGGCTGACGAGTCGATGGGCCGGCTCTTCGAAAAGCGAAACAAATGGCCACACCCCTATCTGAACCAGATTCACGTTTCCCGCTTTGGCCCGGGGAAGGACGTCCCCCTGACCGACGCTGTGAACGCCCTGCTGCGCACCCATCGCCCGGTTGAGATCGACCATTCGGCCGCTGCCAATCGGGGGGAGATCCGCTATTTGAAGAACGTCCTGGCCGACAGCGGCGCCTTGCGGCAGGTTGGGCCGGCGTCAGGCAACATCGCCTGGTACGACGTGGAGCGTTCACCTGACAAGTTCCGGCCCAAGCTGCCGGCCCTGGCCGCCATGCTTGACACCCTGTCCGGGCTTAAACAGGGCGAGACGCCGCCGGTACGCAAACTACTTGCGGATCACGCCGATGTCCCCTATGGGCAGGGACCAATAGCCCTATCCCTCTTCCTGGCATACGCCATTCGCGCCTTCGGAGACGAGCTGCGTCTGCAATTGCAGCCCGGCGCGGTGGGCTATGTTGCGATGAACGACCCGGATCTCATCATCGGGTTGGTTAACAACGCGCATCCCAACGCGATCCTGGAGCGACAGACTATCAGCCCGGCAGCCCGGAACCTCATCAACGGCATCTACAACCTGTTCGCCGCGGAGCCCGGGGTAGCCGGCCAGCAGCACGCAGTCAACGAGGCCTACGCTGCACTGCGGGACTGGTGGGGCCGGCGCCCGAACCTGGCGAAGGTACCCGACATCTACGAGGACGATAGTTCCACCCAGGCGTTGGTCAAACTGCTGCGCAATGTCGAGGGCGCAAATCCGTATCGCCTGGTCCTGGAACAGCTTCAGACCGCCTACGGCTTCCCCGAGGACGCCATGATCACCCCATCCAGCCAGGGGACCATCCTGGAAGGATTGCGACAGGACAAGACTGCCATTGAGGGGGGAGCCGGGCGCGTACAAAACGCGTTGCTGAAGCGCCTGATGGCCCCATTCAATCCCCAAAGCGACTTCTACGGTGACTACCAGGCTGCCATAGAGAGGTGGTACAAAGACCTGGGCGAGGAGCAGCAGGACGACTATGCGCCGTGGCACAGCCACGCTTCGCGAGCCGTCGTCCAGCGGCTGCGGACCATCGTCAACATCGAAGACACCTTCTTCGAGCAACTGCCGGCCGATGCTGGATTCGGGCTGGGCAAAGTGGCCGAGTGGCATCGCGATCGCAGTGACGAGTACGTGCAGATGCTCGAAGCGGCGCTGGAGCGCATTGAAGCCAACCGCATCAAGATTCCTGTCCCAGACTGGAAGGTCCGGGGCGTTTACAGGAAAGAGGAGTTGCAGACCCAATCTCAGATCCTTTTCCGGGGCGGGGTTGTTCTGGGGATTCGCGTACCTGAGCCTGGCATCAAGGTGTTAGTCACCGACACGGGCGAGGATCCACGCACTGCCCAGCAACGCCAGGAAGTAAAGGATGAGTTTGATCTATCCGTCAAGAAGAGCTGTGCCGTGAAGCTCGTGAGCCAGGGGCGAGATGGCAGCTTCGGCCGGGTAGTCACGATCTCGTTTGTGAACGAGGACCGCAAGTATGAAATCGCCCCTCTCACACAGCAGCAGTTGCTGGAAAGGGAGTTCAAGTTCGTCTACCCGGAGGACAAAGCCGCCCTGCAAGTGTTGCTGTCCAGCATCCTGCGCTACGTCATCAAGCACGGCCTGGTCAACGAGGAGGAGGCACGCCAGCTCCTGACCGACCTGGCAGACAAGCTGGAGGAACTGTACTAATCGATGACCCTGGCAACGATCTATCTCGGCAGCCTCGAACTACTGGGCACCATCTCGGCCGACGTCCAGGTCAACGGCGTGGCCGACTACGTGCCGGCCTACGACCAATTGGTGCGCGCACTTCACGCCGGCGAGGACATCACCGTTGCCGTCAGTGACCCCAACGTCGGGGCCTGGCTGCGACGCCTTCAAGACCGCTACACCTCGGACCGCATACAGATCGTAGAGCTGACTCGTCGCCAACGGTTGCGCGAGATATGGAACATCCAGGTGCCAAATTGGGTCACCGAAGACCAGATTGCCCGTGCGCAACTGCTGAATGTCACCATCTCGGCCCCACCTGGTCGTGATTTTGAGGACTTCATCCTGGAGGTGTTCTTCAGCCCGTTTCTGGCCCAGCGCCGGCTACCGCTGCGGCGTCTGGACGACTTGCTCAAAAGCCACGATCCCCGGCAATGGTCGGAATCCATGGATCGCACCCTGGTCAGCGACATCTTCCGGCGTCGCTTGCAGCAATGGGGAGACCAGGCCGAGAGCCCAGGGGAGAAACTGATCATACACTGGCTGCAGCGGTCACCCGAGGAACTGGCACAGAAGTTGGCAGTGCTCAAAGTGTTGATCGGCTACCCGCCCGAAATCGGGCGTCGAGTCATAGGGGACCGATTTGATGCCCTGGCGCAGTTGGATCTCGATCTGAGCGGAATCTCAGTGGTCGAGTCGCAGATCGGCTCAGCCGTGGACCAGGTTCGTGTTTATCTGAAGAATTTGGTAGAGTCCAACACAGCTCATGCGTCGCTTGAGGCGATACTGGAGCAGGCCAGTGGTCATCTGGAGATCGAGTTCGATGCTGTGCAGCGTCTCCTGCGCTCCGGCGAAGTCTCCATTGATCGCGACCTTGTGCGGCGGGTGCGAGGTCTATTCGCTCCGGTCCAACGCAGACCGCATCTGGATCAGGCGCTGGCCGACCTCGATCTGCTCATCAGTCAACCGCTGCCACCGGAACCCGATCCCGACCCGACGAACCCGTGGGGTGACGATCAGTGGTTGGAGTGGGCCGAGAAACAGTACCTGCCGTACCGTTTCTGGTTGGAGGAGATTGGCCAGTTGACGGGCGAAATCGTTGACCTGGCCAATGCCTACGCCGATTGGCTCTATGAGCGATACCCGGCCATGCGCTTGAGCTCTCCCCGGATGATCTACCGGGCGCTGCCGGCGCTCAGAGAGCGCATGATGGGCGACGCACCGGTCCTGGTCCTGGCCATTGACAACTTCAATGCCAAGTTCCTTCGCGATCTGACCCGCTACATGCGAGCACAAGGGTACTATGCCGAAGAGCTCAATTACTATGTTTCGATGCTCCCCTCGTGCACCGAGGTCAGCAAGAAATGCCTTTTGGCCGGCCAGCCCGAGCCCTTCAAAGCGACGGCCTATGAGAAGGTGGTGGAGGAGACCTGGGGCCAGACGCTGAGTGGCCGGCGCGTGCGCTACCTTCCTCATATCGGCGCGCTGCGGGCTGTGCGGCAGCGGGAGCATGACGTATACTTCCTGAACTACCTCCCTCTCGACATGGCGTTTCACCAGGATGAGGAGCAGGTTGGTATCTCCCACGCTCAGGCGGCACGCAATTACCTGAGAGCTGTGGCCCGCGATGTGCGTGCCTTTGGCGAGCGCATCGGCGCCGAGCGCGATTTGGTGGTCATTGTCACGTCAGACCACGGCTCGACGCGTATCCCCGCCCAGGCACCCAACCTGATTGACTCGGCGTTTTTTGCCAAACGCGTCCTGGATAAGCACCAGCGCTACGTGCGTATCAGCGACAGCGAACTCCATGCGCTACCTGACAACACGCGCTATCAATGCTATACTTTTGAGCGCGAGCGTTTTGGTCTGGATGAGAACTATCTGGCCGCAAAACGTCACTACCGATTTCTGCCAACGACCGGAAGCACGTACATCCATGGTGGCCTGACCCCCGAGGAAACCCTGGTGCCGGTGGCGGTCTTTACGCCCCTCACGGTATCCCCCAAGCCACTCACTGTGCGTTTGCTGGACAGAGAGTTCTACTACGCCCGAAAGTCCGAGGTTCGGGTGGAGTTGGTGAACACCAACGCCTACCCCTGCGAATCTGTGCGGCTGGAGATCCAGAATCCGAACGTGGATGCGCCCGGGGTTGAACTGGCTATCATGGGGCCGATGAGCGAGGAGATCGTCACACTGGACGGGCGTTTCCGGCGCTCGCAAGGCGACATAGACAAACTGCACATACGTGTCACGTATGACTTCCTGGAGCAACCTCAGCAGCAAGAGGTGGAAGAAGCGGTGGAGATGAAGTCCATGATGGAGCCGGCCTTCGACCTGACCGAGCTGCTGTAGC
>JBHIAO010000033.1:0-23397 GCA_046758565.1 Anaerolineae bacterium | reverse complement strand
ATCCGGCGGTGCGCGACGAGATCTGGGCGCTGGGGCTGCGCAACCCCTGGCGCTACAGCTTCGACCGCGTCACGGGCGATCTGTACATCGCCGATGTGGGCCAGAATGCTTTCGAGGAGATCGACTTCCAGCCGGCGGGTAGCTCTGGCGGCGAGAACTACGGCTGGAACATCATGGAGGGCATTCACTGCTTTTCGCCCAGCACCAACTGCGATCAGAGCGGACTGACGCTGCCCATCGCGGAGTACGGCCATGACCTGGGCTGCTCGGTGACCGGGGGCTACGTCTATCGCGGCGCGGCCTTCCCGCGGATGGCCGGCGCGTACTACTTTGGCGATTTCTGCAGCGGCCGAATCTGGGCGCTCTACCGAGATGAGGCCGGCCAGTGGACACAGACCGAGCTGTTGCAGTCAGGGCTCGGGATCAGCTCGTTCGGGGAAGACGAGGACGGCGAACTCTACCTTACCAGTCTCAATGATGGACAGCTCTACCAGCTTGTGGCGGCTGGCGCCGGCGAGTAGACCCACGCTCCTATTCGTTCTGTAATCCCCCTTATTTCTTTCCCCTCGCGTCTCATGTTATAATATGGACGATGAGGAGGCAAATGTGGCTAGGCAAGGAAGCACCGTAACAGAGCGCGAAAGGACAAATGAACACTGGCTGCGCGATCTTCAATCCGAGGGCGCGCTCCGATCTGCAGCGGTCCAGGACTTGCGCGAGTACCTGCTCAAGGCTGTCTTCCTGTACTACCATCGCCGGCGTAGTGATCTTGCACATCTGGCGCGTGAGGAGTTGGCTCAGATGGCTGAGGACGCCGCCCAGGACGCGCTGCTGAAGATTCTGGACAAGTTGGACACCTTCCGTGGCGACAGCAAATTCACTACCTGGGCGTACCGCGTTGCCATCAATCAGGCGGCTGGCGGTCTGCGACAGCGACGATGGAACAATGTGTCCCTCGACGCTCTCAAGGACGCGGCCGGCGAGACTCTCCCACCCCTGCTGGCTACGTTGGAAGACCCGACCGCCAGCGATCCCGACACCCGCGTCACGCGTAACCAGATCTGGGAACTCATAAACAATGTCATCGAAAATGAGTTTACCGAGCGGCAACGGACTGTTTTCCTCAATCAGTATTTTCACGACGTGCCTCCGGCGGTCATCGCTGAGCAATTGGGGACGAATCGAAACAACGTCTACAAGATCGCTCACGACGCACGCGTGAAGCTGAAGGATCAGCTACTTCAGTTGGGCCTGTCTGAGGATGAAATACTGGCCGCTTTCCAGGAGCGGTGACGTAAGAAACGCGATCACCATCGCGTCGTAGAATAGGGATAATCTGCGGAAACTTAGACCTTTTCAAGATCAGGGAACAGTCTAATGGAGCGTGATGAGATAGAGCAGTTGATATACCGCATTCTTGCGACTGAGGGTGAGGAGATCGACTGTGACCAGGTTTTCGAACTGATCGCCCGATACGTGGACATGGAGGTTGCGGGCGAGGATGCTACACGGCTCTTGCCATTGGTGCACCAACATCTGGTGCAGTGCAATAACTGCTCCGAACTCCATGATACGCTACACGAGCTGGCTGTGCTTGAGGAGCAAGCCGTGCTTCCAGATGTGGACGATCTTTTGGACCAGATACTTGGCGGCAGCCAGACGCCGACGGCTGGGCAGATCTCGGACTCGTCCATCATGTCGCAGGCGCCTCCCTCATCTCACAACGCTGTCATGTCGCTGGCACTGCCCGAAGATAGAGCATTCCGCGCTGGTGCTGACAAGTACCGCCAGGTGGCCGAACCGGTGCAATCTTCAGCCTGGTTCCGTTGGGGATGGGCAGCGGCGGCTGTCGCGCTGATCTTCGCGGTCACTCTCGGCGCCTGGGGGTGGCGTCAATCTTCGCAGCTCACACAGATGAGAAGCGACGTGGCATTCATTGCCAAAGCAGATCGCGCTTTCTGGATGAAGGGAACCGAACAGGACCCGGACGCCCGCGGCTATCTGTTCATCGATGAGACCGGCGGGCGAGGACTTCTGACCATCGACGGACTCAATCCGTTGCCCTCTGACCAGGTCTACCAAATGTGGCTCATGACCGAAAGTGGCGCGGTGAGTGCCGGCACATTTAGCGTAGGCTCAGACCAACGAGGCCGCATCTACTTTGATCTGAGTTCAAAGTTGGCCCAATTTAGAAGTCTTGCCATCACACCGGAGCCCAAGGGCGGCAGTTCAGCGCCGACGTCGTCACCCGTTTGTGTCTGGGGCAAGCAATCATAGCCGACGAAGAACCAAGACAACGAAACCATTAGGGGTAGGTGGACGGCTGTCCGCCTACCCCTCATTTTGTGCCTCTCGTTCGCAAGGAGTGAGATCATGATCCCTGCTATCACAACCGAGCAGATGCGCGAGGTCGATCGTGCCATGATCGAGGACTTCGGCATTGAGCTGATTCAGATGATGGAGAACGCCGGTCGCGCCCTCGCTTTGTTGGCTCGAAAGCGCCTCGGCGGATCAGCCACAGGCCGGCGAGTGCTGGTCCTGGCAGGGAAAGGCAACAACGGCGGTGGTGGCCTGGTAGCCGCTCGCCGGCTCGCCACCTGGGGTGCCGACCTGACCGTGATCCTGACTGACGCCCCGGAGTCCTTTAAGGGTGTGCCGGCCCATCAGCTCAAGATCCTGCAAGCCATGGAACTCCCGATCCACGTCGCGCCGCTGGATGCCCTGCCGCCGACCGACATCGTCCTCGACGCCCTCATCGGCTACGGGCTGCGGGGTGCGCCGCGCGAGCCATACGCGACCCTGATTCGCCAGACAAACGCCAGCGGCGTCCCCATTGTCGCGTTGGACACGCCGTCGGGCCTGGACACCACATCCGGTCAGGCCCTTGACCCCGCGATACGTGCTGACGCAACCTTGACCCTGGCGTTGCCCAAGACCGGGCTGTTCACCGACAGAGCCCGGGCCGTGGTCGGCGAGCTGTTTCTGGCAGACATCAGCGTGCCCCCGCTGCTGTACCAGCGCATGGGTCTCCGCGTGGGGCTTCTGTTCGATGAGCACGACGTCATTCGTGTCGACACAGAGAGGGCGTGATGGACCGATGGCAGTTGGTGCTGGGGGGCATGCTATTATTTGCGGCGGGCGCGCTGGCAGCATTCGCCGACTCCACCCTGTCGGGCAGCGTGATCGACTTGCGTGACGAGGTAGACCTACGCATCATCGGGCGCAAGTCATTGGACCATCTGGGGCGCTCCTTCGCGATCGGCGATTTCAACAACGATGGCTGGTCCGATCTGGTCGTCGGGGCCGACGATTCTGATCCAACAGGCAATGTGTCAGGGGAGGTCTACGTGCTCTTCGGCGACCCGACGGTCAGCGGCATCGTGGACATGGCGGAGCACATCCCAGACATGGACATGTGGGGCGGAACGGACGAGGGCCGGCTAGGTCACAACATGACTGTCGCGGACGTCAACGGTGACGGTCTCGACGATTTAGTTGTGCTGGACTATAATGCCGGTCCGCCAGATCGCCATACAGCCGGCACCACCCATGTCTTCTTTGGCGGGACGGAAACGTGGAATCGTCCACTCATTGACATGACCCACGAGTCCGGCGATGTGGTCATCTGGGGCGCGGTAGACGGTGAGCATGCCGGCGCTGTCTATGCCGTCGCCGATGTAAACAACGATGGCCTTGATGATCTCGTGCTCGGTGCCCCGGCCTCAGATCGTGGCGTGGAGCGCGTCGTGAATAGTGGAGCTGTCTACGTATTGCACGGCCGGCGTGACCTTGCCGGCAGCATTGACCTACTGACCGATGCGGATCTCACCATTCGGGGCATAGAGCCGGCCGGCCTTCTCGGCAGCAGTCTCGGCCTACGTGATGTCGATGGTGACGGCACCATCGATCTGGTGGTGGGGCTGAAGGGTCTCGACCGTGGCGGCGCGATTGACGTGGGTGCCGTTTACGTTTTCTTGAGTATTCCTGAGATGGGGGGCGTTGTCGATCTCCGTGACCACGATCCCGACGTGGTGCTGTGGGGCGCAGCCCGCGAGCGGGTAGGCTCCGCGCTGGCTGTTGGCGATGTGAATGGCGATGGACAGGCGGATCTGCTGATTGGGGCGCCAACTGCATCGCGTGACGGTCGCTACCGTGCGGGCGTCGCGTACTTGATGCTCGGGCCGCTGGACACTGATGAGGCCGAGATAGACCTGCCGGCGGCCGTCGACATGACGATCTGGGGTCCGGCGGCCAACGCGCGTGCCGGCGAGGCCGTTGCCTTGTGGGACCTGGGCGGCGATGGTCTGGCAGAGGTGCTGGTCAACGTCTCTGAGGCCGACGTCAGTGGCCGCAGCACAGCCGGCCTGCTGGCCATATGGTACGGGCGACGCTCATTCGAGGCTGCGGTCGTAGATCTCGCCGTCGATGAGCCGGACATAGTGATTTGGGGCGAAGATCCGTTCACGCGCGGCGCGTGGTACCTTCAGGGGACAGGCGACCTGGACAATAACGGCCATCCGGACCTGCTGATGGGCATTGCAGACACCCAGCCAGTGGGGCGGCAAGATGCCGGCACCATCTATGGCCTCTTCAACCTTGTGCCTGCTCAGCCTACACCATTGCCCTCACTGCCGCCGACCCCGTTGGCGACGGCGACATCGACTGCCACAGCGACTCTGCCGGCGTCTGCCACACCAACGGCAACCTTGACTTTCACCCTCACGGCAACCGCGCTACCCACTTCGACTCCAACGCCGCCATCGACACCGGCAGAGGCCGCCACGCCATCCCCCTCGCCGTCCAGCACCCCGACTGCCAGTTTGACTTCTACCACGACGCAAACCCCCTCGCCCACCCTGACCGCGACAGCTAACGCCACACCCGCACCGACACCGGTCGTCTACCTCGCCCTTATCTTGAGAGATTAGAGATCAGAGATTGGAGATTGCTTGCCGGTTCGAATCTCCAATCTCCAATCTCTAATCTCCAACCTCGTTTGTGTGGCTTCTCCTTTTGTGGTACACTTTTTGTAAGTATTGCCTATTGCGCAGGGAGATTTCATGCGGATATCGATCAGCGTACCTATTGGGGCGTTGCTAGTCGCAGGCATCGCGCTCAGCTATCCTGTTGCTGAAGCTGCGCCCACTTACCAACGGTGCAACCAGGTAGAGATTACGTCCCCCCGCCCCGAGGCCGAGTTGCGTGGCTTCGTCACGATAGAGGGCAGCGCCTCTATCGGTGAGTTTCAGTTCTACAAGGTTGAGTACTCCACTGCCGATCAACCAGACCTCTGGCGTGCCATCAGTCAGACGTACAACCGACCGATTATCAATGGCGCTCTGGACCGCTGGAACACACCAGCTCTGCCCGACGGCGAGTACAATTTGAAGCTTACGGCGGTGGACGTGCGAGGGCAGGAGATATGTCGCTACTTAGTGCGCAACCTGAGCATCGCCAACACCCAGCCGGCGGCGACGCCCACCCCTGAAGTGCCGCCGACACTACCTGGGCCGACTCCCACGCCTACGCCGCGCGCGACAGCTACGCCGGCCCCGCCCACCCCCACACCAACCATCGTCGCCATCATCCCGACCCGACAACCGATGCTTCCCGAGCTTGACACCATCCGGAAAACCGTACGTGGCGCCTTTGACGTCGCGCGACTTCAAGAGCTGTTCCTGCTTGGTGCCGGCACGACGACGGCCGTCTTCGTCTTCCTCGGGTTGATTTCGCTGCTGCGCCGGCTAGTTTGAGGAGATTAGGGATTAGAGATTGGAGATTGGTCTTCGTCTCCAATCTCCAATCTCTAATATCCAATATCCAACTTGAGGAATTCAAGGAGGAACAATCAATCATCTCTACAGTGATTGTTGGTCTGGGTAACCCCGGCCGCGAATACGCCAAACACCGGCACAATATCGGGTTCCAGGTCGTTGAGGCATTGGCCGAAGCCCACGGGTTGAGCTTCGACAAGCTACAGCACAAGGCCCGCGTGGCCGTCGGGAAAGTCAATGAGGAGCCCGTAGTCCTCGCCAGGCCCCTGACCTACATGAACAAGAGTGGAGAGTCGGTCGGTCCGCTAACTCGCTGGTACAAGGCACCTGTTGGTCAACTGCTGGTGGTATACGACGACCTTGATATTCCGTTGGGTACAGTGCGCCTGCGGCCCAAAGGTGGTTCCGGGGGACACCGGGGAATGCACTCAATCATCCTGCGGTTGGGCACTGAGGACTTTCCACGGCTGCGCATCGGCATTGGCCGGCCACCCGCGGGCTGGGATCCGGCGGACTACGTTCTGAGCCCTTTTACCGAAGATGAACTTCCCATCGTGATCGAGGTGCGGGAGCGGGCTGTTGCAGCCATCGAGTGTTGGTTGAAGGAAGGCGTCGACGTGGCAATGACCCAGTTCAACCAGTGAACAGTGATCAGTCATCAGTGATCAGTTACCGACGAGGATTACTGATAATTGATTACTGTTCACTGTTCACTGGTCACATCCAGCCTTTGATGAACTTAGCCCAGTCGGCCTTCTGTTTCAGGTAACCTCGAAATAGGTACTCGTAGGTCGCCGGGGGCTGCTTGGGCTGCCGCTGCAGAGTCAGACCAGCCTCCTGGATCGTCCGCCCTCCCTTACGCAAATTGCAGCGAGAGCACGCTGCCACCAGGTTCTCCCACGACCGACGCCCACCCCGATGTCTTGGCACGACGTGGTCGATTGTAAGCTCCATAGTCCGCTTTCCGCAGTACTGGCATGTGAAGTTGTCGCGGCGGAAAATCTCGCGACGCGTCAGTTGAGGTTCCGGACGGGGACGGTGGATCATGTAGTTCAGTCGGATCACCGAAGGACACGGGAACGTTCGCGATGGGGTGCGAATGATGCCTCGGCCATTCTCCAGCACCTCGGCCTTTCCCACGACCACCAAACACATGGCACGTTTGGTGTCGCAAACGTTGAGCGGCTCGAAGTTCTGGTTGAGCAGCAAAACATTCTCATCCATACGGTTTTTCATGGCTGGGTATTGTACCAGAGTCTAGCGATTATTGCAAACACCCGATTGGCCGACAGACTTTGACTGACAGTTCTGCTGGACGTCACGTCTTCTGACGCTGGAGTCGCCACAGCTTACGGTACTTCACAAACTCGTAGTAAGCCATCAGGCAACTGAGGAGTACACCGTAGAATCCATCGCGATAGCCGGCCTCGCTCCAGAAGCGCCGGCGAAGCTCCCGGAGCGGCTGCAGGATGAAATTGTGAGGTCGCGCCCGCTGGCCGGAGGCATACATGATCGCCGCGTCGTAGTCCATGTACACTGCCTGCCGCTGGCGAAATTCTAGAAAACTGTCATAGTTGTAATGGATCAGTGCATTTTGAAGATAGCCAGCCGGCCCATCCAGGATGACCAACTCGTGAACACGTCGATCGGGGTCGTACCAGCCCCGGTCGCGGCGAAACACACGCAACTGGTAGTCGGGATACCAGCCGGCACCCCGCATTCGATGCCCGAAGATGTAGTTATGTCGAGGTACCCACCAACCAACCTCCGGTCGGTGTGCCGTTGCCTGGCGGACCTCCTCAGCCAGTTCCGGTGTCACCCGCTCATCTGCGTCGACAAAGAATACCCAGTCGGAAGTGACCAGGTCCAGCGCGGCATTCCGCTGATCCGCATAGTCTCGAAAGCGCCGTTGGTACACCCGGGCGCCGGCCCGCTGGGCCAGCACGACCGTGTCATCATCGCTGAAGGAGTCCAAAACGAGCAACTCGTCTGTCCATGTCAGACTGGCCAGACACTCAACGATGTTGTCAGCCTCGTTTTTTGTCAACACGATCGCTGAAATCCTTGCCTGCAACGCCAGTTCCCCTGAGTTTCCCTCAGTCCCCCCAAGTTCCCCTGAGTTCCCTTTAGTTCCCCTCTAGTTCCCCTCTAGTTCCCCTCTTTAATACTCCCGCGCCATCCGACTCACTTCTTCGTACGCCGCTAGCCGGCTCACCAATTCGGCCATTGGCATCTCACCCGACGACGCTTGACCGGTCGCGCGCAGGCGCTCGCGCAGCACGCCCAGCCGCACGATCCATCCGATGAGCCGGCGACGCAGCGGACGGAGATGCTTCTCGAAGAGCCGGAAGCGACTGCGCCAGAGGGTGACGAACATCTCGTCGCGGAACTGGCGTGTGCTGGCGCCGGCGTGATGCACCACCCGGGCTGCCGGCACACACGCGATCTTCCAGCCGACCTTCCGCATGCGCCAACACCAGTCAATCTCCTCACAGTACATGAAAAAGCCCCCGTCTAGCAGCCCTACCTCGTCGATGGCTTCGCGGCGCACTACCAGACAGGCGCCCAGTGGATGATCGATGTCGAAAGGTTGACCACGCTCATACCACGCCCGAGGATATCGACCGTTCAGGCGGGAGTTCATGAGCCGGTTGCTAGTCGGGAAAAAGTCGAAGAAGCATTGCATCGCGCCCGGAAAGCGGAATGCACTATGTTGGAACGAACCGTCAGGGTACACGAGGCCCGCACCCGCCGCGGCGTAGTCCGGATGACGGTCCAGAAATCCGACGAGTCTCGCCAACGCGTCGTCGAGGACTTCTGTGTCGGGATTCAACAACAACACGTGCCGGCCGCTGCTGGCGCGAATTCCCTGATTGTTCGCCGCGGCAAAGCCGGCGTTCGTCTCGTTAGCGATAAGTTGAACCTTTGGGAACGCGTCTCGCACCATCTCCGCTGAGCCATCGTCCGAAGCATTATCGACCACAAGGATCTCAATATCCGGATTCCGGATTGACTTCAGGCACGCCCGGAGCAAATCTCGCACGTTGTAGCTGACGATCACAACCGAGAGGTCAAATGGAAATTCACAATTCACAATTGACAATTCACAACTCAATACTCGACGGTGATGTCTTTCACGCCGTACGGGCCGACCATGCGGCGGACATCCTCGTGAAGCAACGCCACGTAGAAGTTGGCGTTGCGCCGGTACGGCGGCTCGACAACACGCAGCCGGCCTGTCACCACAACCTGCTTCTGGGGCGGCAAACACAAATAAATCACGTTGTCCGACTCGCACACCTCCAGTTCGTCGGTGCGACCGAGCTGCCAGCGATAGGGATAGGGTAAGTCGGTGAGCTTCTCGTCGTACTCCAAGCCCAGACGAACAGCCCCCGAACGCCGAGAGAAGTCTCGCCGGCCCGGACGCACGTTCGCGAGACAGTATCCGCCATCGGCATCGGTGATGGCCTTGAGAATCCCATCACTGTCGCTTTCAAAGATGTACACCGCCGCCCCGACCACCGGTTGACCAGCGGTGTCCGCTACGCGGCCGCATATCGTCGTCTTATCGGCAGCAACGGCAGGGGGCGGAACGACAGTTTCTGACGAGTCAGATGGCGACGCAGGCGAGACTGTTCGCGTTAGCGTGAAATCTTCAGCCAGAACACGTCCCACCTCCACCGGCACGGTGCGAAGGGCCCGCTCATAGCCAGCCGCCTCAACGATGAGCGTGTAGGTGTCGGCTGCCGGCAGCGAGTTGAAACTCTGGGTGTTATCGTAGATCGTGCCCGGCTCCGGCCCAAAGGTGCGGAGCGGCACACTGCCGATGTTCCTGACTGTCGCCGTGAAGGTGAGCGTCTCGCCCAGGGCAACGATGTCCTTGTCAAAGATGACATCGCCCAGGATGTCGGCACGCGGTTGTCCCCCCTGTCGGATGACCAGCGGATGCTCAGCCCGGACGACGTTACCAGCCTGGTCTCTGGCTTCTGCAATGACGCGATACGCTCCGTCCGGCGGGGGCGGCGCATTGGCATCGACGCCGGCATCGTAGTCATAGCGGTGGTAGCCAGGTTCACCTGGCCCGATGATAGTCTCCTGCTCCTCAAGCGGGCTGTCGACGAACGCGCCGTTGGCGTCCTCGATCCACAGCCGGACATCGGCCGGCTTTGCAAGGTGGTAGCTAATGGTCACCCGGTCACCAATGCCATCCTGATTCGGCGTGAATTCCTCAGGGAAGACAGCGAAATCCTCGGGGGTGGGAAGCGTAGTATCAGCGCCTACGATGGTGAGCTGATGCTGCTCACGTTTTGTTTCGCCGGTGTCCGGATCGATAGCTTCCACAACGACGGCGTAGGTTCCGTCCGCGAGAACCCGACCGCCTACGCTGCCGCCAAACAACGAAGTGTACTTGCCTGGTGTCCGGCGTCTCTGATCACGAAATATGTGCTGCGTGCCATCCGGACTCACAAACGTAATGGACAGCCGGCTGTTCCGACCGATGGTGTACTCAATGGCTGCGACATCGTCTACGCCGTCCGCATTCGGCGAAATCGTCGCCGGCCGTACGCTCACCTCAGACAGCAGCGAACCGGACCCACAGCCGGCCAGGCTCAGCGAAAGCGCCCAAAAAAGGACGATAGCGATCAGTTGTTTGCTCATTACCGCGCCGAAGTTTAGCAGAGTGAGCAAGTGCGGTCAAACACGTTTTACGTTTTACGTTTCACGGCGTGCTCACTACCGCAGCCCTTGTTCCCGCAGACGCTCATCCAGCCAGTGGGCTTCGGTTTCCGATAGGGCCGGAGGTGGCGGCGGACGACGATAGTCAATCAGATCGGCATAGCCCCCGCGTTCGTAGACCGCTGCGACCGCCGCGCCCAGGTCCAGTGCCACATCCGGGTCGGGCTCCAACAGCGGTACAGGTAGCACCGGCAGGGTATCCTGGAGTTGGATGGGCCATACTGCCACATGCGGGCGGCGATCGGCGCGGCTGAGGATCACGTAGTACGGCGCGAGGGGCACGGGACGTTCCAGGTGGGGGCGTTCGCCGCCGCGCAGCAGGTCAATCTCTATCAGATGCGCGGACGAACGCAGGATTTCACGGCGTTTGCGTTGATAGTCCCGGTAGGCATCGTGCCCCGGACGCTTGTTGACGGGCGAGAGGATTTCCATGGCGGTGACGAGTTCCAAGGTCCCTGTGGTGCGAATCTCGACGCTTAGCAAGTGCAGAGGGAATTCTAGAGGTATCAAGCTCTCGGCTGGGGCTGGTGTGATCACCGCTGCAGTCTCGGCTATGGTGCCTTGCGGGGGTTGCGGTTGCCAGATGCCAACATCCGGGCGAACACCTCTGGTTCGGGCAACTTCCACCACCTCGTAGGTCACACGCGGAACCAGGCGCGCAATATAGCGCGGTATAACCTGGTTAAGCCGCGTTCGGATTTCAGCCGGCAGGTCAGTGTGGAAATCACTCCATATTTCTGGATCCTCGATGTAGGGATCCATGCCGGGAAAGGGAGAGGACATCTTTTGACCTCCTGCATGTGCAACTGGAGACGGTAGTGGTCACCGGGTACAAGTATAACACGGCTTTCAGGCATTGCAAATTCGTGTCAACGTTGTACCTCAATCTCTCCGACCACAATGTGATCCCCTGCCATGTTGTCTCCCTGGATCAGGAGTCGTGGACCCGTCGGCGCCAGGTACGCGCCGGCAATCAGGCGGTAGCGACCGGGCGGCGTGTCAGGCTGCACGGTCAACTCGTAGGTCTCGCGCACCGGCTCGCCGACCGGCCACCGAGACGTGGGATACTGATCGCCCCCCAGCCGGCGGTCGTGCTGCCCGACGATTCGGTTCTCAGCACTCAGGAGTTGGGTGAAGGCTGTGTAGTCGCGCGACATAGGCTCCACTGCTCGCCAGTACAGGCGCAATACGATGGTGTCGCCAGGAGCGACGGACGTTGCCGCCAGATCGTAGCCGTCCAGCCGCAACCGCCGGCCGTAGACGGCGTCCAGCATGTGTTCGGGACGCAGTGGGCCGAACACAACTCCGGCCGGCAGTTCAAACAACAGCACACCGAGGTCGTGAAAGCCCTGATCGACTCCCAGCCGGCGACCGTACTCAAACAACTGATTCACGGTCAGGCGGCGAGGATCAGCGAGGAACTCTTGCCATAGGATGAGCCAGACCCGATCATGCCCTTCTCGCACGAGACGATTAAGGGTTGCGATTACTTCCCCTGACTCCATCGGATCGCTGACCGTCGGCAGGAGTCGGGGAGGGAGCGGGTAGATGTCCAGTTGTCGCACGTTGTAGAAGTCAAAGGCGGGCATAGCGTGGCCGGCAACGATCACCACTGCATCACGGGGAGTGGCATGCTGGCCGACGTACCGCGCAGCGGCCCGCCAGTCAGCCTTGAACTGAGTTTCGGCGGTGTAGTGCCGCCAGAGGGACAGACCGCTACCAGCGAGGACCACACTCACCATGACTGTTGCGGCGGCAGAGCACAGAAATCGCAGTCTTGAGTTCGCCATTCCCCACTCGAGTGCCACAGTTCCCTGGCCGGCCAACAGCGCCAGGGCCGGCGTCACGTTGAGCAAATAACGAGGCGCAAACTTTGGGCGGTTATAGGAGATCGCGAGAAGAACGATCAGCGGCACCAAAACGTACGCCAACAGAAACACTGCAGAGTCCGAAGTCCGAAGCCTGCCCTGAGCCCAGTCGAAGGGTCCGGAGTCCGAAGTTGAGCCCCCGCTAACCAACCGACCTCGGACTCCGGACCCAGGATTCAGGACTATGCCTACCAACAGGCCGAACGCCGCCAGACACAGATAAGCAACGGTTGTGAGAATGGCCTCAGGACCGCGGATCGTTTCTCCCACAACGAAGGCCTGGGCTGTACGTGAAATCGTACGGCCGAGAGCCAGTGTGCCGCGCCAGTACGTGTCGTTGGCCTGAAGTTGGCCGGCCACCAACCCGCCCCACGGCACGAATATCAAAACGGCCACAGCGGACGCGCCGGTCCACCTCACCCACATGCGCCACGAGTCGCGACGCCACGCCCACCAGGTCACGAATACGGCATGCGCCAGGAGAACGAAGCCGGCGTAGAAGTGAGCGTACAGGGCGAGGGTGGTGGTGAGGATGTAGGCGTACCATGCCGAATGCCAAAATCGGATCTTGGGTATTGGGTGTTGGATATTGGATATTCGAGACCTGCCCTGAGCGTAGTCGAAGGGTTGGAGATTGGACCACAACGCGTAGCCGGCCCACAGTGTCAGGAAGACCACCAGGGTGTACATGCGAGCTTCCTGGCTGTACCACACGTGGAATGGAGAGATGGTGATCAGCAAGGCCGCTATTAGGCCGGCTCGGGCGCTCAGCAGCCGGCGACCGAAGACGTAAACGAGAGGCACCAGCAGGACACCGAAGATCACCGGTGTGTAGCGCACCAGGAACTCGACGGCCGGCTGGCCAAACGCCACGATGCGCAGCCAGACGTGCAACAGCAGAAAATACAATGGTGGGTGGTCGCTACCCGAAACAAGTGCCAGCAGTTCGGGCAGCGGCTGGCGAGCGTAGAAGACGCTGAGGCCCTCGTCGTACCAGATGCTCTGGCCAGCCAGCCGATACACCCGCAAGCCGAACGCCAGCAGCACCGTGGCCCCGAGAAGCCATCCCTCGACGCGCAACGTCTGCGCCGTCCTCATTCTCACCACACTGGCGATTATAGCAAACGGCAACGGGCTGGGCAAGGCTTACCTGGGAGCGTTACCCATTGGGGACAAGCTCCTCTATAGCTTCGACCGGCCAGCCGAGGGGCTGGCCCCGGCAAATCTGGGCGATGGGCAGCTTGCGCACCTCGTAGCCGGCCAACTTGTCCCTAACTCGAAAGATTCTCGCCGGATGCACAGGCCCACTGGCCCCTTGCTTGCGTAACTTTTCCACAAGCGATGATTGTGGTAGAATAGCAATATCACACCTGGGATTCCACGCCGGATGCCCATAAGTCCACAGCATGGAGTACTCTGATGCCTGACAACGAAAAGACTCGTGCTGAGCTCAGTCGAAGTATTCGCGTATTGGTGGCCAAACCAGGCCTGGATGGCCATGATCGTGGGGCCAAGGTAGTGGCCCGCGCACTTCGCGACGCCGGCATGGAGGTGATCTACACCGGTATCCGCCAGACACCGGAGATGATTGCCGAAGCCGCCTTGCAAGAGGATGTGGACGTCGTTGGCCTGTCGATTCTCTCGGGGGCTCACATGGCTCTGTTTCCGCGAATCATCGAATTATTGGAAGAGTATGGTTTGGATGACGTCCTGATCGTGGCCGGCGGCATCATTCCTGACGAAGATGTGCCACGACTTCGAGAAATGGGGATCAAAGGCGTTTTCGGGCCCGGAACATCGACCCGGGAGATCATTGCCTTCATCCGCCGTGAAATGGGGCGGGTGCAGGACGAGGGTGAGCCAGAGCCGGCATGACGCAGATCGATGGTGTCCGGACCGGTGACCGCCGAGCCATCGCCCGAGCTATCACCCAGGTCGAGCGTGGGGGGCGTGAAGCCCGCCCCGTCCTGGCGCAACTCTATCCCCATACCGGACGCGCTCAGATCATCGGCGTGACTGGTGCGCCTGGGACCGGCAAGAGCACCCTTGTCAACCGACTCGGCATGGCATACCGGCGTCGCGACCGTACCGTCGGCATCGTGGCGGTGGATCCGACCAGCCCTTTCAGTGGCGGGGCCATTCTGGGCGATCGTGTCCGGATGCAGGCGTTGAGTGGCGATAATGGTATTTTCATCCGATCGATGGCGACGCGGGGGAGCCTGGGTGGTCTGGCCTGGACGACTCGGGACGTAGTGGCGGTGCTGGATGCGGCCGGCTTCGACGTGATTATCATCGAAACGGTAGGCGCCGGCCAGAGCGAGGTCGAGATCGCCGATGCCGCCCACACCACCATCGTCGTCACCGTGCCAGGGCTGGGCGATGACATTCAGGCGGTCAAGGCCGGCATCCTGGAGATTGCAGACGTCTTTGCCGTCAACAAGGCGGACCTGGCCGGCGTTGACCAGGCCGTCGCCCAGCTTCAAACGATGTTAAACTTGGATCCGCAGATGGGCGACTGGCGCCCCCCCGTCATCAAGACCGTCTCCACCACGGGAGACGGCGTTCCTGAGCTGGTGGATGCCATCGAAGAGCACTATGCCTATCTCGTCCAGAGTGGGGAGAAGTCACGACGAGACCGGGCCCGTGGCCGGAGCGAGGTATTGGACATTCTGCGCCACACGCTCTTGAGTCGTGCCCTCGAGGGCGTGTCTCGGAAACAGTTCGATCTCGTGATTGATCAGGTGGCAGAACGGAAGCTTGATCCGTACACTGCCGTAGAGGAGCTACTGAGGCAGCACAACGTTGCACGCAAATGAGCGTAGGAGATGCCAAAGGTTTACCTTTCCGAGTGGAGAACCCCTGACATGGCTGAAGGAGGTAGCGGAGGAATGAGTGTGCGGACAATGACGCTAGAGCAAATTCCTCTGACTGGCCTGGAAGCCTTCGCTCGGGAGCTGGGTCCAGTGGGAATGGTACGCTTCTTACAGCAGTTTGAAATCGACCGAGGGGATTATTCGGTAGAGCGACATCGTTGGCTAGGCATACTGGATGTCCAGACGTTGGCTGGGCAAATCCAGCAACGACGGAAAGAGGCCTAGGGCGTAGGGAGCTGGAGAGAGTCATGGATTCTCCGATGTATGGAGAGCTTGCGCTGTTCAGCGCGACCGCCAATCGGCCGCTGGCGGAAGAGATTGCAGCCTACCTGGGAACAAGGCTGCGCGGTGCTGACGTGTTTCAATTCCCAAACGAAAACATCTTCGTGCGGCTGCACGGAAGTGTCCGGTCGGATGACGTGTTCGTCATCCAGTCAATGTCGATTCCGGTCCACAAGAATATCATGGAGTTGCTCATCATGTTGGACACGGTGCGGCGTGACTCCGCCGGCCGCATATCGGCAGTCACCCCATACTTTGCCTACGGCCGGACTGACAAGAAGGATCAGCCGCGTGTGCCCATCACCGCCCGCCTGCTGGCAGACATGATCACAGTGGCCGGTGCAGACCGGGTGTTGACCATGGATCTGCACGCCGGCCAGATTCAGGGGTTCTTCACCATCCCAGTGGACGAGATCAGCGCCTCCGGCTTGCTCCACGACTACTTTCTTGAAAAGCGACTCGACGATATGGTGGTGGTCGCGGCTGACATCGGTGCCGCCAAAAAGAGCCGTAATTTTGCAGAGGCGCTGGACGTGCCATTGGCCATCATTGAAAAGCGGCGTACGGTGGATGGGGACCAGACCGCGGCGCTGAACGTGATCGGCGACGTGGCCGGCTGCAACGCTATCGTTTTCGATGACGAGATCGATACGGCAGGGACCATGACCAGTGCGGCCTACTTCTTGAAGGAGCGCGGCGTACGGGATATCTATGCCTGTGCGACCCACGCAGTCTTCTCACCGCCGGCTACCCAGCGTCTGCGAGAAGCACCGTTCAAGGAAATCGTCGTCACCAACACGATCGACATTCCCCAGGAGAAACGGCTGCCGAATCTGACCATACTGTCCGTCGGCCCGCTACTGGGGGAGGTCATTCGGCGGATTCACCTGGGCATCTCGGTAGGTGCCATGTTTAACGAATAGCCATTTAGACTTCCGAAGTCTCGCAGACTTCGGAAGTCTGCAGACGCCGACACGTTTTAGGTGATGTCCCCTTGTTGCGTTATAATTGCTGGTGAAGCTTTGCTGAAATATGGCTTGGTCGATCTCCTCGGTGATGAGGAGTTTGATGTTCATTGAGGACGTAACATGATCAAGAATATCCTAACCAAAGTTCTTGGCGATCCTAACGAGAAGGAACTTGAGCGCATTCAGCCGCTTGTCGAGAAGATCAATGCGCTTGAACCTGAGATGCAGCGCCGCTCGCAGGAGGACATGCAAGCGCGCACCGAGGAGTTTCGGCACATGATCGCTGAGGCTCAGGCGGCCGTGGAGCGCGAGTATGCTGACGCAGATACTTCGACCGGGCTCAGTACAGATCGGAACGATCCGTTGGTTGAGGAAGAGTTCAAGAAGCGACTTCGCGAGGCCGAAGAGCAAGTGATGAAAGAGATCTTGCCCGAAGCTTTCGCCATGGTGCGCGAGGCGTCGGTGCGGGCTACTGGCCTGCGCCACTATGACGTGCAGCTCGTCGGTGGTGTTGTGTTGCACGAGGGCAGGATCGCGGAGATGAAGACGGGTGAGGGCAAGACCCTGGTTGCTTCGCTGCCTTTGTACCTCAACGCGTTGGCCGGCCACGGCGCGCACCTGGTCACAGTCAACGATTACCTGGCACGCCGTGACGCCGGCTGGATGGGCCAGATCTACCACTACCTGGGTCTCAGCACCGGTTTCATTGCTCATGACATCTCCGCCCTCTACGATCCGAGCTACGTAGACCCCAAGGCGAATCAAGAGGACGAGCGTCTGGTTCACATGCGCCCTTGCTCGCGACGCGAAGCATACGCAGCCGACATCACCTACGGCACCAACAACGAATACGGCTTCGACTACCTGCGCGACAACATGGCGACGGATCCGGAGCGTCTGGTTCAGCGCGAACTGCACTATGCGATCATCGACGAGGTTGACAACATCCTGATCGATGAGGCTCGGACACCACTGATCATTTCCGGACCGGCTGAGACGCCATCGGACGAATACCGGCGCTTTGCTCAACTGGTGCGTCGTCTGCGGCGCAATACGGCCGGCGAGGATGAGCCGCCTACCGGTGACTTCGACATCGATGAGCGCACTCGATCCATCACGTTAACGGAGTTGGGTATCGCCCGCGTGGAAGAGATGCTGCCGGAGATTAACGCGGAGGCCGGCGAAAGCCTCTACGATCCCCAGTACTACGAGCTGACGCACTATCTTGACAATGCCCTGAAAGCCCAGTACGTTTTCAGCCGCGATAAGGACTACATCGTCCAGAACGGCGAGGTCATTATCGTCGACGAGTTCACTGGTCGCTTGATGCCTGGCCGGCGCTGGAGTGATGGCCTGCATCAGGCAGTGGAGGCCAAGGAAGGGGTGGCGGTCCAGCGCGAGAACGTCACAATGGCCACCGTCACACTGCAGAACTACTTCCGCATGTATCAAAAGCTGTCGGGTATGACAGGTACGGCTAAGACGGAAGAGGACGAGTTTGCGCGAATCTACGGTCTGACTGTCGTCGTGATTCCCACCAACCAACCTATGATTCGCATTGACCATGCTGATCAGGTTTACAAGAGCGTGAACGGCAAGTTCGCGGCTATCGTGCGTGAGATAGAAGAGATGCGTAAGCAGGGCCGGCCAGTTCTGGTTGGTACCACCTCGGTGGAGAATTCCGAGATCCTCAGCGACATGCTGAAGCGCCGGGGCATCGACCACGAAGTGTTGAACGCGAAACATCACACCCGTGAGGCGGCCATCGTGGCCCAGGCCGGCCGGCCTGGGGCTGTGACCATCGCGACTAACATGGCCGGCCGCGGCACCGACATCATTTTGGGCGGTAACCCAGAGGGGCTCGCTTCCCGTCTGGTTGAACAGCGGTGCTTCGACCGCAAGGATTTGGGGCGGTTGGCAGCGTACGTCGTGAGCAACCAATTCGACAAGGCCCGTGAGATGGTGCGGAACAACCGGGATATGTCTCAGGATCTCATCGATGGTCTGCAGCAGTTGCGCGAGCAATACGAAGCGTCGGTCAAGGAAATGGACAGGGTTGGGCTGGCCCCCTACCTGGCCAAGGAGCTGCAAGAACAGCACGGCGTGGACTGGGACATCGGCTTGCAGGTGGTTCGTGCTCTGCGCGATGGCTCGCACGAATTGGCGCGTCAGTTGCTGGACGAAGACTCGCGCGGGGAGGTCATCGTCGCTGAAACTTACGGCCGCATGATGGACCTGGTGGCATACCGTGCAGCCCGAGACGGCAGCGGGAGTCTATCTGACTTCCTGGCGGACCAGTTGTACGAGAAGCACTACAATGCGCGCGCGGCGTTGGTGCGTGCGGTGTTGGCCGGACGGATGGAGCGTGCGCAGCAGATTGTCGACAAGACGCCGGCTCTGCCATCTGAGTTGATCGACGCCATCCAGGCTGTCAAGGAGCAGTGTGAGCGCGATCAACAGAACGTCATCGATGCCGGTGGCTTGCACATTACTGGCACCGAGCGCCACGAGGCGCGGAGAATCGATAACCAGTTGCGGGGTCGCTCAGGCCGGCAGGGTGATCCTGGGTCTTCGCGGTTTTACCTCTCCCTGGAAGACGAGCTGATGCGGCGGTTTGGTGGCGATCGGGTCAAGGGCATCATGGAACGAGTTGGCCTTGAGGAGGACATCCCGATTGAGCACGGCATGATCGACCGCACGATTGAGAACGCCCAGGAGAAGGTCGAGGGCTACAACTTCGATATCCGAAAGCACCTTGTCGAATACGACGACGTGGTGAACAAGCAGCGTGAGGCCATCTACAAGAAGCGCCGCGCCATCCTGGAAGGCAAGGTGGATCTGGACGAGGAAGTGAAGATCTACTTCCGAGACGAGATCGCAGATCTGCTGGATCGCTATCTGGTCAACTATGAGGAATGGATGAAGCAGCAGATTGACCAGGCCGTCAGTGCCTTTACAGCAACGACAACGGATGAGGTCAACTTGGATGGTGTTCTGAATCGACTCCGGGGCATCTTGCCGGCTGTGGACGCGTTGAACTACGATGCGCTGGCGGAGATGAACGACCGTGAACTACGCCGGGAGCTCAGCTATCTCGTTGAAGACAGTGTCCAGGACAGTAATCCACTACGGCTGCTGAGTCAAGATGCCCAGCGGATCGTGGCTCTGTTGCCTCGCATGCCCGAGCTTGGCTCGAGACAGTTGAGTGTGGCCATCCGAGAACAGGCCCGAGAAGTCTTCTTCGATGAGACACAGGCGGCCTTCACGAGTTTCACAGGAGGTTATCTGGATCAGGCGACGGCCGACGACATCTGGAACGACCTAGCGGATGCTATCGACGCGGCCTTCGATGAGGTGTCGGTTGCCAATCTCACGGCGGCGCAGCAGCGCCGGCAGCAGCAGGTCTTGATTGAGAGCCTGCGCGACGCGGTGAACCAGGCCTTGGTGCGTGCCTGGTCTCACCTGTCGGACGATCAGATCGAGTCCGTCATCCACCACCGGCTGGATGAGATGCTGGAAGGCTGGCGCCAGACGATTGGTGACGAAGACCTGGCAACCTTTGAGCGTTGGTTCCTGCTGGCCACGATCGATGATCAATGGCGGCAGTACCTGACGGCCATGGACGACTTGCGGCAAGGTATTACGCTGGAAACCTTCGCACAGCGAGACCCGCTGGTGGAGTTCAAGCGCCGTGGGTTCGCCATGTTCGCGGAGCTGCAGGAGAACATTCACCGGGCGGTCGTCTACGACTTCTTCACCCAGTTGCCGAATCACCAGGCATGGGTGCAAGCGCAGCGGGCAGCGGCACAGATGCGTGAGCGGGCAGCGATGTCCGAGTACGAGCTAGAACAGCGGCGGTCCGGTGGCTATACTGTGCGCCGTGAGATGCCGAAAGTAGGTCGCAACGATCCGTGCCCCTGCGGGTCGGGCAAGAAATACAAGCTATGTCATGGCCGGCCTCAAAAGCAAGCAGCAACTGCCGCCGCCGGCCGCAGCCGCAGCCGCCGTCGCCGTCGCCGACGTCGCTGAATGACCGCCAACGCGGTTGACCGCGGACCGCCGCCAACTCGATTCTTCATTCGTAATGGCACGTTGCAACCGTAGAGGTCCCTCTGCGCAGGCTCTCCATGAACGTTGAGAAAATGCTATCCAGCGTTAAAGCCCGGTTGATACTGCTGCATCTGGGCTTCTTGCTGCTCGTCGCAGGCTCGGTCATCGCCACAGTTGTTGGCCTTCAGACCACGGCCAAGGATGCATCGATCATCAACCTGGCCGGCCGGCAACGGATGCTGCTGCAGGCCATTACCCGTCACGCACTTGAAGTGGAAAAACACCCGGACGAGCGGTTGCCTCGCGATGCGCTGGCCGGGGCCGCCGACACTTTCGACGCTACTCTGAACGCTCTAACAAATGGAGGATTGGCGCCGTACGTGGCCGATCGGACGGTCTCGCTTCCACCCGTCCGAGATCCGGCGGTCTGGGCCAGACTGGAGCAGGTACGGCAGCGCTGGACGCGGTTACGATCTGAGGTGGAGACCGCTCGCACTGCCTCGGAAGATGATCCCGCCTTGAGCCTCGCGGTGACAGCGATCGAACAACAATCTCTTCCCCTGGTTGCCGCTATGGACGGGGCCGTGCAAGCCTTTGAGCAAATGGCTACGGCTAAGGTTCGACGCCTGCGAACGATCCAGGGGCTTCTCCTGGCCGGCGCAGTGTTCCTCGTGCTACTCGGCTATGGGTTCACCTCTCGCTCGGTGATCCATCCACTTCAGCGCCTGCAGCAGGTTGCCCGTGACATCGGCGCGGGCAATCTGACAAAGCCGGTGCCGCATCTGGGGCGAGATGAGGTCGCCCAGTTGGCCCAAAGCCTGGAAACCATGCGCGAGCAACTCCACGGAGCCCGCGAAGACCTGGAGGCGCGTGTTGCCCAGCGGACGCGGGAACTGGCAGCTCTCTACGAAGTGAGCCGTGAGATCTCCTCCCACCTCGACATCGATCATGTCCTACGGTCGGTGACGGATAAGGCTCGGGAGTTGCTGGGTGGTGAGGTTGCGGCGCTGTGCCTTTTGGATGAGGCAGGTCACGTTTTGGACCTCCAGGCAGTCAGTGGTCCCCAAGAGACTTTGCGTGAAACATGGGTGTCGGCACAACACCTGCCGGCAACGCGGGTGCTGAGCGAAGATCGAGCATTAGCGTGTGGCACTGACGATTGCATGGGCTCGTGTGGAATCATTGCGGCACCATTTCGGCTCAGTCACCTGGCGGCTTCACTGCGGGCGAGGGACCGCGTCATTGGTGCCTTGTGCATCGGCAGTGCTCGAGCCGGGGCTTTTTCTGGTGAAGCCGCGAATCTGCTCACCAAGCTGGCCAACGCGGCAGCCATCGCGTTGGAGAATGCTCACCTTTATGAACAGGCCGAGCGAGTAGCAACGCTTGAGGAGCGGCAGCGCATCGCCGCCGAGATGCACGACGGGCTGACTCAGACGCTGAGCTACCTCCACTTGCAGGTGGATCTGGTCGCCGACCGAATTGCCGCCAAGGGGGACACGGAGATCCTGAACAGCACTTCGACAGAGCTCAGTGCAAGCCTGGAGCACATTCGCGAGACGCTGGCCCAAGCGGTCGACGAGGTGCGGGCCAATATCGCTGGCCTGAGCACGTTCTCGCCACCCCCACAGACTCTCCCGAAGCTTCTGGGCGGTGTAGTGCAAGAGGTTGCAGGTGGTCAGACTGCCGGGTTGACAGTGACCGCGCCGAGTGTGGAGGATCTGGAGGTGGCGCCAGACGTCGCTGAACAGATCCGTCGTATTGTGCAGGAGGCGCTGACCAATGCCTGCCGTCACGCTGAAGCAAACCACATCCAGGTGCGGCTGGAGGAGCTTGATGGCGAAGCAGTCATTGTCGTAGAAGACGATGGGCGGGGTTTTGAGCCTGGGCAGGGGCCAGCTGACGGCCGGCGCCACTTCGGGCTGAGCACCATGCGGGCCCGGGCAGCCCGCATCGGTGGCCGGCTTACTGTGGAATCAGCGCCTGGACACGGCACCCGGGTCGTGTTGTGGTGGCCACTTGGCAACGGTGACGACGGGGCTACAGACGGTGAGGCCGATTCAAGTATTGGTGGTTGATGACCACGCCCTCTTCCGAGAGGGACTCGTAGCCATCTTGCAGGCCCAGCCGGACTTCAAGGTGGTAGGCGAGGCTGGTGAGGGTATGGAAGCTCTCGTCAAGGCACGGGAACTGCTACCGGACCTGGTCCTCATGGACATCAGGATGCCAGGGATGGATGGCCTGGAGGCAACTCGCTCTATCAAGAATGAATTGCCGGAGACCCGTATCGTGATCCTGACGGTTCGGGACGAAGATGAAAAATTGTTTGACGCTATCCGGGCCGGAGCGCAGGGGTATCTGTTGAAAACAGTCCGTGCTCAGGAACTCCTGAAACAACTGCGGGCGGCCGTGCGGGGTGAGCCAGCCCTCACGCCGCAGTTGGCCAGCCGGATGCTGCAGGAGTTTCGCCGGCTGAGCAAGTGGGCCGCAGCCTTTCCAACCGAAGAAGAGCCTGAAGTTCTGACCCCTCGTGAGCAGGAGGTGCTCGACCTGGTGGTGCAGGGAGCCACGAACGAGGAAATCGCCGAAATGTTGTCCATCAGTATCCACACGGTAAAGAGTCACGTACGACATATCCTGTCTAAACTACACGTCAGTAGTCGGCGTGAGGCTGCAAGATACGCACAGCGCAAAGGACTGGTATAGGATTAGTAAGCTACCAGACAAAGGATTAATCCTTCTCTCAAACGAGCGATCGAAAGATCGCTCTTTTTTCATGGCTGCATATCAGTCACGAGGGATTGTATTCACATTATTTACCTGATATGATGCTGAGCAGGAGAGAACG
>JBHIAO010000032.1:0-23500 GCA_046758565.1 Anaerolineae bacterium | reverse complement strand
TTTACGAGGCGATAATTCACGCACATGACGCAAATGTTGCGGGGTAACGCAGTAAGGTGGAGCGTACCCAGATGGATACTGTCCTGGCCTTCTCTAACAGCCGGCGCTACGCCATCCGTATTCCGGCTACCGTCAAGCGGGCGGCGCTGCACGCTTTGCGACAGAGGCGCAAGCCATCAGCTAGCAAGAAAACCATCTATCTGCGCCTTTTCACAGCGGGGCTCTACCTGTTGCTCAGGGATCACCTGGACGCGATTGACCACATCATCATTGACCATGGAGTATCCTGGCCGCGAAGCGGACATTCGCGGGATGCTATTGCTCTTGATTCGACGCATTGACCCGCAATATCCGAGTGAACGCATCATGTTCCGTCAGGTGGGGAAGAAATCGCCTGCTCATCGCTTGGCGTGGGAGATCTATAGGGGGAAACGTCAGGCAGATCATGTGGTCGCGGAGGAAGAATTGCTTGACTTGCTCTAAAAACAAGGAGACCGGGGGGCCGCCTCAAGCGGTCAATCCTTGCCGCGCTTCCGCCGGGTGGTTACGGCGGGGGAGACAAGGCACCCGATCTTCGACTACAATGATACCATTGTTGGCCACTGTTGTCAAATTCTATCCGGGCTGGTTCTGATTTCATGGAGGATGCCGTGCAACTAAAGCTAGTCATCGTCGGCATTGGGGGGCAGGGGGTTTTGTTTGCCACTCATGTGCTGTCCGAAGCGGCCCTGGCACTGGATCTCGAAGTCATCGGTGCCGAAACTCACGGGATGAGCCAGCGGGGAGGATCGGTGATCTCGCACCTGAAGGTTGGGATGACAGGTGGGCCGCTGGTCCGTCGGGGGACGGCCGACGCCTTCCTGGCCCTGGATCCAGATGAAGGATACAAGGCACTGGGCTTTCTGCGAGACGGCGCGGTGGGCTTCGTGAACACGGGCCGGCCTGACTTCCCACGCCCAGAGATCGCCAAGCACCTTGCTGAGCGTGGCATAGAACTGCACACCCTGGACGCCGATGACATCGCCATGGAGCTGGGTTCCCCTGCCCTGGCCAACGTGGCGCTCATCGGCTTCGCGCTTGCCCATCCGGCCTTTCCCTTTCGCTTCTCGGATATACAGGAGACGGTGACGCGAGTCAGCAAGGAGCGCTTCCGCGCGTCCAACCTGGAGGCACTGGCCCGAGGTTACGCCGTGGGGGAACGGATCAGCCATCTAGCCGCCCAGCCATCTAGCCACCCAGCCATCGAGCCATCTGGCCCCGGTGACGAACCGTGAAAGCCTTCGAGTACTACGCCCCCGAAACCCTTGATGCTGCCATCGGGATACTGGTCCGCTACGGTGAGGAGGCTTATCCGCTGGCGGGGGGCACGGACCTAATCACCAAGACACGCTTTGGGGGACTTGCCCCCAAGGTGGTGGTCAACCTGAAGTGCATTCCTGGCCTGGCCGGCATTGCGCCGGAGGACAACGGCGGACTGCGGATTGGAGCCCTGGTCACACTCAACCAGGTGGCTTGCTCACCCCAGATCCGTGAGCACTACCCCGTGTTGGCCCAAACCGCCGGCAAAATGGCCTCGCCGCTCATTCGCAATCTGGCGACGGTCGGCGGGAACCTGTGCAACGCAGCTCCCTCGGCCGACACGGCTCAACCTTTGATCGCCCTCGGCGCTGAGGTTATCATCGCTGGCCCCGAGGGCGAGCGGCGCGTGGCGCTGGAGGAATTCTTCACCGGGCCCGGTGAAACGGTATTGGACCGTGGCGATCTGCTGACAGAGGTGGTTCTTCCTCCACCCGATCCTCAGGCCCGATGCACCTACCTCAAGCACACCTACCGGCAGGGGATGGATATCGCCATCGTGGGGGTGGCCGCCCTGGTGCGTTTTGATCCGCCGGATTCGGTCTGCCAGGACGCACGCATCGTTCTGGGTGCGGTGGCGCCCATCCCGCTGCGGGCCCGGCAAGCCGAGGCTGCCATAGTTGGTGCTCGCCTGACGGACGACCGCATTGCCGAAGCAGCCAGGCGGGCTGCCCAGGAAGCGCGTCCCATCGACGACACCTACAGCTCGGCCTGGTACCGCCGGCAGATGGTGGAAGTGCTGACCCGGCGTGCGTTGCAGGACGTCCGAGGTCCGAAGGAGATAAGTCGATGATCCTCGTTGTACGCCACTTGTTGGAGGTGTTATGAATGGACGTTCAACGTATGCGCGAACGCTACGCAGCACTGGACTGGCCACAGCAGTTGGGAAATCTGGCTTCGACGCTGGCGCGTGTGTCGGCACGAGCGACTTCAGCACAGCACAATGCGCTGGTCGTCGACCTGCTGCGCGAGGCGGCGTTGCTCATTGAATGGAGTGCCCCGCATGTCCCTTCTGCGTTCTTGCTAGAGTTGGCCGCGATGCAACGCGAAGTGTCGGCCTGGCAGCGCGCCTGGCCTCTGGCCCCGGTCCGTTCGTTGCTGGCATTGCACGCCCGCAATCGGTCCGACCGTCTACTGCAGATGGCGGGATTGATAGGCGTACTACGTGAAGTCAGATCTTGACAGATTGCGTACTGCGTATTGCGTACCCCGTGATTCAAACGCCCCCCTACGCAATACGGAATACCCAACATGCAACAGATATAGTATCATGAAATACCCAATGACCCTGCGCGTGAACGGCGACACTCATGAAGTGGAAGTACGGCCTCAGTGGACCCTGCTCGAGGTGCTGCGCGATGAGTTGGATCTTACCGGGACCAATGACGGATGCCGCACCGGTAACTGTGGCGCCTGCACCGTGCTGCTCGATGGCCGGCCAATAACCTCGTGCCTGATGCTGGCTCTGGATGCGGCTGGCCACCAGGTGACCACCATCGAGGCCCTTACGACATCAGGCGAGCTTCACCCCCTCCAGCGAACCTTCGTCGAACGCGGTGCTATCCAATGCGGCTACTGCACCCCGGGCATGATCCTGTCCGCATATGCCTTGCTGGAAGAGAACCCGCAGCCGACCGATACCGAGGTGCGCTACAATCTCATAGGCAACCTGTGTCGCTGCACTGGTTACGCGAAGATAGTTGAGGCTGTGCTGGCCGCCGTGGAAGAGAGCTAGATGGCTAGATGGCTAGATGGCTGGTTGGCTAGGCCATCTAACCATCCAGCCATCTAGCTATCCAGCCATCTAGCCATCCAGCCATCCATTGAGGAGCGGAAACGATGCCCAAGTTCTCCTACATCGGCAAACGAATCCCCAAACCCGATGCCGTACCGAAGGCCACGGGGGAGATTATATACGGCCACGATCTGAAGGTGCCGCGCATGCTGTACGGCAAGATCCTGCGCAGCCCTCTCCCCCACGCTCGCATTCTGCACATTGACACCTCGCGCGCGAAACGGTTGCCGGGGGTCAGGGCGGTCATCACCGCAAAGGACCTGCCGGCCCGCCGTTTCGGCTTCGGCAACGACCGAACGCCCCTCAAGGGAGACAAAGTACGCCGCTTCGCTGATGAAGTTGCGGCTGTGGCGGCTGTAGATGAGGAAACAGCCGAGGAAGCGCTGGACCTTATCCAAGTGGAGTATGAGCCTCTCCCCACCATCTTTGATCCTGAAGATGCTCTGAAGCCTGACGCTCCGTTGATCCACGAGGATCGAGAGAACAACCTGTTCCGCCACCAGGTGTATATCCATGGTGATCCTGAACGGGCTCTGGATCAGGCTGACTTGGTGGTGGAGGACTCCTTCGAGGTGGGTTATGTGCAGCCGGCGCCCCTGGAGACCAGCTTTTGCCTGGCGGACTTCGACACGGCAGGCCATGCGACCGTCTGGAGCACCACTCAGATACCGTTTCTGCTCCAGAAGGACCTCTCGGACACACTAGGTATTCCGGGGAGCGACATCCGCATCATTCAGACAGCCATCGGGGGTGCGTTTGGCCGTGGATTGGACATGTACGCCTTCGAGCCCATTTGCGTGTGGCTGGCCCGAGAGGCCGGGCAACCGGTGCGGCTGGCCTTCACCCGCCAGGAGGAGTTCATCGCCAGCGAGGCTTGCCAGCCGATGCGGATCTGGGCCCGCTCGGGAGCGATGCGGGATGGCCGGCTGTGGGTTCGGGACGCGAGGCTGCTCTTGGACAACGGGGCCTACGTTTCCTGGGGCACGGTTACAACCCTGGTTCTCATGGAGGCTGTCGGATCTCTCTACCGTGTGCCCCACGTGCGCGTGATTTCCAACAGCGTTTACACCAATAACCCCATCACCGGTGCGATGCGGGGGTTCGGCAATCCTCAAGGCACCTTCCTGGTCGAGGTGCAAATGGATCGCCTGGCTGAGGCTATCGGCATGGATCCCCTGGAGTTCCGATTGCGGAATGCCAACCGGCCTTTCGAAGAGACGCCGCAGCGGCTCAAGATTACCAGTTGTGGCCTGACGGAATGTCTGGAAGAGGCAGCGAAGCGGATCGGCTGGGAGCAGGAAAAGGGGAAAAGGGATAAAGGGATAAAGGGGAAAAGGGGAAAAGGGGAAAAGGGAAAGGGAGCTGAAGGAATCAGGGATGCCGAAGCTGTTGAGGGAGTTTCTGTGAAACAGCGGGGGATCGGCATGGCGGCCGCCATGAACGTCGGAGGCGGGGCGCGCATCTACCGCTCTGACGGTTGTGGCTGCATTGTCAAGGTGGACGATTTCGGACGTGTAACGTTGATAACCGGTGCGACGGAGATCGGCCAGGGTTCCGACGCGGCGCTGACCCAGATTGTGGCCGAGGAGCTGGGTATCCCACCGCAGGAGATCACCGTGATCAACAACGACACGGCGCTCACGCCATGGGACGTGGGTGTGCACGCCAGCCGTACTACCTTCATCGCCGGCAATGCCGCGCTGCTCGCGGCCCGGGCAGTCAAGACCCAGATTCTAGAGACAGCCGAGGAGTTGTTAGA
This sequence comes from Anaerolineae bacterium, assembly GCA_046758565.1. Classification (GTDB taxonomy): domain Bacteria; phylum Chloroflexota; class Anaerolineae; order Epilineales; family JAANWY01; genus JBHIAO01. The sequence goes on along the minus strand of JBHIAO010000032.1, from coordinate 18,590 downwards.
GGCCTCCCCTGCTGACCTGGAACTGCGGGACGGGCATGTGATGGTCCGAGGCGCTCCTGAGCGGCGGGTGCCTTTCGATAAGGTGGTGCGCGCGCGACACTTCCGTGAGGGTGGTCAGGTGATCATAGGCCATGGCTGGTACGATCCACCCAACGAAATGGTCGGACCCGACGGGAAAGGCAACATCTCTGCAGCGTACGGCTTCGGTGTCCAGGCCATCGAGGTCGAGGTGGACACCGAGACCGGACAGGTGCGGCCGCTGCGGGTCGTGTCGGCCCATGATGTGGGGCGGGCAATCAACCCGATGTACGTCGAAGGACAGATCGAGGGTGGCGTGGTAATGGGCTTAGGCTATGCCCTGAGCGAGGAGCTCCAGGTCCATGAGGGCCGCGTCATCAACCTCACCCCGTTCGACTACCGCATGCCGACGATCATGGATGCGCCACCAATCGAGACGGTCATCGTCGAGACGGATGATCCGGAAGGGCCTTTCGGGGCCAAAGGCGTGGGGGAGATGGGAACCAACCCCACTGCCGCGGCGGTGGCTAACGCCGTGTATGATGCCATTGGTGTACGGATCAATAGCCTGCCCATTACACCGGAGAAGGTGTTGAGGAAACTGGAGGAACTGAAGGAACTAAAAGGGAACTAAAAGGAACTAAGGGGAACTAAGGGGAACTGAAGGAACTGATGAGGTGCTGAAGGAACCAAAGGGATTAATTCGACTACAGCTCACTAGTACTTTTCCCTCGATCAAGGAGGTATTGATGTCTCAACCGCGACTCAATCCACACATCGCTGCCGCACCAGTCTACACCGCCGGCACATCTGTCGAAGAGGTGGCTGCCAAACACGGCGTGACTGACGTAGCCAAGATGGCGTCCAACGAGAACGCGCTGGGCCCGTCGCCGAGGGCAGTAGCAGCCATCCAGGCAGCCGTACCTACCCTGGATCGCTACCCCCGAGTGACCGACGATCAACTGCGCCGGCGGTTGGCTGGACTCCTGGGTCCAGACATCGGTCCGGACCACATTGCCACCAGCAATGGGGGGAGTGAAATGCTGCTCCTGATCGCTCAGGGGTTCATCGGGGAGGGTGACGAAGCCATTGTCTGTCCCCCCACGTTCCCGATGTACGAGATCTTTGTGCGCCGGCAGGGCGCACATCCGGTATGCGCCGATCTGACTTCCGATTACCTGTACGACGTGAAGGGAATCCTGGAAGCCATCACCCCGCGCACACGACTCATCTTCATCTGCTCACCCAACAACCCGACAGGCACCATCATCACCCGCACTCAGGCCGACCAGCTCATGGCCGGCGTGCCTGATCGAGTGGTGGTCGTCTTTGACGAGGCCTACCTGGACTTCGTGGACCGGAATGATCACGCGGACGCCCTGGAGTATGTACGAGCTGGACGGTACGTGATCGTCGTGCGCAGTCTGTCCAAGTCCCACGGGCTAGCCGGCTTGCGTGTGGGCTACGCCGTAGCTCACCCGGCTCTGGCCGAGTACCTCTGGCATACCCGCATTCCCTTTCAGCTGGGCTCGCTCGCTCTCGCAGGAGCCATGGCTGGCGTGGAGGACGCCGACCACGTGGCGCGATCACGCCAGATGGTCCTTGCCGGGCGGAAGTGGTTGCACCAGCAGTTGACGGACTTGGGGCTGTTCACCATTCCCAGCCAGGCGAATTTCCTCATCTTCCGACCCGGGTACGACCCGCAACTGGTCTACAAACACCTGCTGCGGCGCGGCGTGGTGATCCGGCCAGCCGGCTTCTTCTACATGCCGGACTTCATTCGTGTCACCGTAGGCACACACGACCAGAACGAACGCTTCATCACGGCGCTGAAGGAGGTGTTGGATGAGCTGGCAGCCATGGAGGAGGCCGGCGGGGAAGCTTCTCAGAGGTCGGCAGGTGACGTTGTGCTGTAGTCGGAGTAACGGTTTGGGCTTCATGAGAGAGGGGCTGAGCTCTCTCCCAGTTAATGGGAAGGTGTTGAGGGACGAAAAGCACAAGGCGGTGAATTGGTTACGGTAGTCAAAGAGGGGCCGATGGTTAAACGAAGGATATTAGACGAAGAAACATTGCAAGAGATCATCCGGCGCATCGTCGAGGTTGCCCAACCGGAGAGAATCATCCTCTTCGGTTCCGCCGCACGTGGCGGAATGGGGCCGCACAGCGATGTGGATTTGCTGGTGATCAAGAGTGGAGAGTTCGACCCGAGCCGCCTGACCGGAGACATCTATGTGAACTTGCATGGGGTCGGACAAGCAGTGGATGTGATTCTGGTCACCCCGGCACAGGTCGAGCGATATGGCAACGCGCATTGCCTCGTCATTGCCCCTGCTCTACGTGAAGGAAAGGAGGTCTATCGTGGCCCAACGTTACGCACCAGACGACCCGAGAGAGTGGCTGAACCGCGCGCGCAGTGATTTGACTCTCGCACGGGCCGAACGCCCCGGCATTTACTTGGAGGACTTGTGTTTTCACGCTCAGCAAGCAGTCGAAAAAGCTGTTAAAGCGCTCTAGATTGAGTGCCAGGTGGACTTCCCGTACATTCATGATATTGCCCAGTTGCTGACATTGTTAGAAGACGCTGGTCAGCCTCTTCCGGAACCGGTTCGGGAGGCGGAGAGGCTGACCCGGTTCGCTGTTTTTACCCAATATCCTGGCGTTGGGCCACCGGTCAGCCGTGAAGAATACGAAGAAGGTCTCGCCATCGCTGAAGCGGTGGTCCGCTGGGCCGAGGGGCAAATACATGACGGACAAGGTAATGATAACGGCTGAGACGCCTGACCCCCTTTTCCACAATCTCATCGTCCTAAGCCTTGAGCAGGCACTCACCTTGCCCTTCCTCACCTACCGCCTGGCTTTGGAAGGGATGCGGGTAATTCGGGTGGAGAACCCTCGACGGGGCGACCCAAATCGGTATGTGGGCGAGAACGTGCTGGACGAGGAAGGCATGAACACTTACTACCTGCCCTACAATGGGGGCAAGGAGGCCATCACCCTCAACCTGGCCACCGAGGAAGGACGAGCAGTTCTCCACGAGTTGATCGCCCGGCTGCCGGCAGACATCTTCACGTGCAACACGTTGCCCAGAAACTACGCCAGATTGGGCATCGACCACGAGGCGCTGCGCCAGATCAAGCCTGACCTGATCTGGGTGGGCATTACCGGATTCGGGCCGGATAGCAACGAGCCGGCCTACGACCCGATCCTGCAGGCCCGGTCTGGGTTCATGAACTTAACCGGGGATCCAGATGGCCCGCCTCAGGTCTTTGGCCTGCCGATGGTGGACCTGGGAGCTGCTGAGCATGCTTACGGCCAGGTGATGAAGGCCCTCTACCGCCGGGCAGCGACAGGGGAAGGGAGCCGGATAGACATCGCCATGTACCGCAGCGCTGTCTCGTGGATGGTGATCCCGGTGATGATGGCACGCAGCTTCGGCAAGGTGATGACCCGGCAGGGAAACACCCACCCGATCTTCGCTCCCGTGTCCGTCAATGCCACAGCCGATGGTTACGTGTACATCGCCGTGGGGAGCGATCAGCAGTGGGAGCGGGTGACTCAACTGCCGGGGTTTGAGAGGCTCAACCGGGAGGAATACCAGCGCAACGCCGGCCGCATCGCCGCCAAGGAAACTCTCAACCGGGAGATGGCTGAAATCACCCGGACCCGGTCGAGCGACGAACTCATTGCCCTCTTCAACGACATCGGCGTGCCCATCTCCCGCATCTACAACGTGGCCGAGGTCGTCGAAGACCCTTATCTGGTAGCCGACATGATCCATGCCCGCGATTCCAGGACGGGCGTAAAGATCACACTGCCACCGCCGCCGGTGGTTACTCGTTTCCTGCGCGAACAGGGCCGGCGCATCAGCTTCCCACCCCGTCTGGGTGAGCACAACGAACAGGTGTACGGCGAGGTGCTGGGGTATGGGCTGGCGGAGGTGGCGGCTCTGCGGGAGCAGGGGGTGGTGTGAAACCGTTGATCAGGTTGAGCCATTCCACATTTGACAAAGCCTCTCCAGTATGGTAAATTGTAAACTTAGCCGAAGTTAACCGAACTGGCCCCCGATACTTCTTCACAGGTGCGGTTTGAAGTCAAGGATGGCTGACGAAAGCCGGCTGGGACGCGACCCACTTTTGGGAGTGGATCGTCTCACGAAAATCTATGCCACTGGGCATACCAGGGTCACCGCACTTCAGGACCTCTCGTTTACAATGGGCTCCGGCGAGATCCTCAGTGTGATCGGCCCCTCCGGCTGCGGGAAGTCCACCCTTCTTAAATGCATTGCGGGACTCGTACCAATCACTTCGGGCTCAATCGCCCTCGGAGGCAAGCAAATCGCTGCGCCGTTCGGTGAGACGGGAGGAGGAGTCGAGACGGTCATCCCCGATCGAGAGACCGAGAGGTCCAAAATCGGCTTTGTGTTTCAGGAGCCGAGGCTTTTACCCTGGCGTACGGTCCGCCAAAACATCGCCTTTGGACTTCAGGTTGGGCCTGACAGGTCGCGGTCGAACGATGAGATTCGGGATAGTGTGGATGAACTTATAGAGCTTGTGCGCCTCAACGGGTTCGAGAACTCCTACCCTTCGGAGCTCTCCGGTGGAATGCGACAGCGGGTGGCACTCGCTCGGGCACTTGCAATCAACCCCAGCCTGTTACTGATGGACGAACCCCTGGCGTCGTTGGATGAGCTGGCTAAGCGGAAGCTCCAGCAGGAGTTGCTCGAGATCATCACTGAGACTCGAAAAACCTCCATCTGGGTCACTCATGACCTCGACGAAGCGATTATGATGGGCGATCGGGTCATGGTGCTCTCGAAGAATCCCGGAAGCCTCCTTGAGGTTCTCGAGGTCCCCTTCGGTCGGCACCGCAGCATAGTCGAACTCAGCAAACGTCAAGCATACAATCAACTCAGGGTCCGGCTTCTGGAACTGCTTTCGGTTGAGGAGTCTGGACTCCAGGCGTAGGACTGAAGATGATAGGCTTCCGCTCGTGTTGAATCTCTGCTCGTGCCAACTAAGCAGAGGGGAGTTTGGTTCAAGAAACCTGCATCAAAAAGGAAGGAGGATGTGATGAGCGGCATTGACAGGCATCGTATAGACCGGCGTACGTTTCTGAAGTACGTGGGGGTAGCTGGAGCCGGCCTGGTAGGCTCCGCGGCGGCCGCTTGTGTCCCAGGGGTCACACCGACGCGCCCGGCGCCGGCCGCGGCCACACCAGAGCCGAAGACTGTAAGAATCGGGATTGACATCCCGGTCCATCCATTCTTCAACTACCTGGCAGCTCGCACCGACGAGTTCTTCGGCGGGGATCCGTGGAAGCTCGAGATGAAGATTTACAGTGCCCAGGCCCAGGTGACTCAGATGGTGCGCGGGAACCTTGACATCGTCACCTCACCCGCATTTGCAATCCCCCGCATCCAGAAGAGCCAGGATATCGAGCTCCAGTACTTCTGGCCGATGGCGCGCTATACGAGTTGGTCGGGGATTGTGGTCCGAAAGGACTCGCCGTTCGAAACGTTGGAGGACTTGAGAGGCAAGCGGCTTGCGTCGCCGCCCATAGAAGCCGAACACGGTTCAGAGCTCGCGGCATTATACGGAGCGACGGGCCAGCGGCTAGACGAGTATTTCGCCCACGTCCCTACTGAGGAGGCTGGTGCCGAACTGGAGCTCGGCCGGGCCGATGCCGCATGGCTGGACCCGATCCCGAAGGTGAGGCTACTTGAGAAGGGCGAGTTCAGGGAGGTCATTGATCTCGCAGGGCTCTGGGAGATGGCACTGGGCGATGACAGGCCGGTGTTGAGCGGTGGGTACATTGCCCAACCGTCGTTTGTACAGCAGAACATGGAGTTCATCGCCAAGTTCGTCAAGGTAAATCGGGATATATGGCTCCGATTTATGGATGATGAGGACTTCCGTCAGGAAGTGTACCAGGTCGGCGGGGAGTTCGGGGGAGTCCCACCCGATCGGCTCCAGTTCGTCGCGGAGGCGCTCGCGCTGGCCAACATACCTCGAGACATGCTGGGGGTGCTCGAATGGGACGTCGAGGTCTACTCGAAGGCCTTCGACTGGGCGCTTAAGGGTGGATTCCCGGCCAAGCCCGTTGAGGACGCGAGCAAGCTCTTCTTGCTCACCAAAGACCTCCCGATCTAGCGGTGTCAGGATCTGGGATTGAACTTGAGGGGCCAGGCGTCCGGGGTCGGCTCGAGTTGGTGCCTGGCGCTACTCTGTCCTTCCTGTCCGTGGTGGTCGGGGTAGTTGGCTGGCACGTATTCTCGCTGTTTTTTCCCTCGACCCTTCTGCCTGGCCCCGCGGAGGTGGTTGATAGCCTCCGGTTGGTTTGGAGCGGTGGGGTCTTCCTGGATGCGGTCCGTGCCACGTTCTATCATGTGGTCGTGGGGACCGGGCTTGTAATCGGGCTGGGCAGCGCGCTGGGGTTCGTAATGGGGCTTTGGGGCTGGGCGGAGGACACGCTCAAGCCGTGGATCCCGCTCTTTCAAGTCATCCCCGGGGTCGTTGCGATGGCCTTCGCGCTGGTTGCGTTCGGGGTGGGCTCGACCGGTGTGATCTTCTCCATGCTGGTGGTCGGAATTGCCTACATGACCCTGAACGTTTGGCAAGGCTTTAAGAGCATAGATCAGGACCTCCTCGAGATGGCTGAGGCATTCTATGCAACCCGCGCTCAGGTCGTCCGATATGTGATGCTGCCGGCCATAGTCCCCCACATCGTTTCCGGAAGCCGGATCGTACTCGGGATCGCCTGGCACGTGGTCGTCTTCGCGGAGTTCATTGTCGGCGAATCCGGGATCGGCAAGCGGATTGATATTGCACTCTACCTCTACAACACCGCCGAGGTCTTTGGTTGGGGGGGCGTGATCATCGGGATGATGATGGCGCTGGACTTTGGAATCCTTCGACCGCTCGACGGCCATTTCTCGCGCTACAGGGAGGCGGAAGCAGGATGATCACCAGGCGTCGGACGCTCGGAGAGCTGGAGGAGACCCGAACCGAGCTGACCGCCGAAACGGATCAGGAGTCCGGCTTGCGCCGGTGGATCTCCTCCAGCTCCACCCAGATCGGTTCAGTGGTGGCAGGGGTGATTGCCTGGCATCTGCTGTCGTTGTTCTATCCACCCTATCTCTTTCCCGGGCCGCTCGATCTCACCGGATATTTTGCTCAGATTTTCTACTCTGGCGAACTCCTGGCCTCAGTCCAGATGACCCTCTACCATTTAGGGGTGACCACGCTGGTTGTGATTCCCACCGCGATTTTCGCGGGGTTCTTGATGGGGCGGCGGCCGGTTTTCGAGGCCCTTGGCCGGCCCTGGGTCCCATTCTGGCAGACCATACCTGATCTGATCGTCATTGCCTTCGCACTGATCGTTTTTGGCCTCGGCTCGAAGGGGGTCGTATTTGTTGGCTTTATGATCAGTACCCCCTTCATGGTCGTGAATGTCTGGAAGGGGGTCAAGAATGTCGATCAGGAGCTGCTCCAAATGGCCAGGGCGTTCCATGCCACGGACTGGGAGATGCTTAGAGAAATCGTGATCCCCGATGTCTTGCCCTATTTCCTCTCCGGGAGCCGAGTCGCCGTTGGAATCGCCTGGCACGTGATTGTATTCGCGGAATACCTGATGACCAATGCCGGGGTAGGAGCCAGGATCAAAGGTGCCGTCAACAGTTACGACAATGTCGGGGTGTTCGCCTGGGGGATCGTGGTGGTCATGATGATGCTCCTAATCGAGTATGGAATCTTCAAGCCCGTTGAACGTAGCATCCTCAGGAGGCTGGGCCGGCCTGAGGGACGAATGGGGTTGGTGAGCCAAAAGACTCTTCGCCAGGGGGTGTCCTGATGAGCAGCCCGAGGATCTGTGTGATCGGCCCTGGCCGGATCGGCCATGGGATTGCCGCGGCCTTCATCGCTGCGGGCTTTGATGTCGAACTCAGGGACACAAAACTCCGCCCCCGAAAGGAAGAGTGGAAAAAACTCGAGGCCGCCCGGAAGCTCATAGCGGAGAGCCTGAGGCTGCTCGATGAGGTCGGCGCCTTCCTGGAATCGCCGGACGCTGCGCTCAATCGACTGAAGCTTGCCCGGGGATTTGAGGGCGTTGAGGAAGCCAGGTTCGTCTTCGAGGCGGTGCCTGAGGAAGTTGGGCTCAAGAAGGAATTCTACGAAGAACTCACCGACCACGTGGCAGAGGAGGCAATAGTCGCCTCGACGAGCTCAACTTTCTCACCCTCGGCCTTCCAGGAGTCGGTCCCGGACCCGGAGAGGTTTCTCATGACCCACTGGCTGAATCCCGCCGAGATCATCCCGCTGGTAGAAGTAGTCCCCGGCCCAACAACTCGAGAGCAGGTTGTCGGGGAAATGCTCGAACTCCTGGGGGCCACGGGCAAGGTTCCCGTGCTGGAAGCCGACAGCCCAGGGTTCATCTGTCCCCGGCTCCAGGTATTGCTGATGAACGAGGCGGTCAGGCTTATCGACGAGGGCGTGGCGTCCGCAGAGAATATTGACCGGGCGCTAAAGACCGGCCTCGGATTTCGGATCGCCATCCAGGGAATCGTTGAGTTCATCGACTGGGGCGGGGTCGATATCCTGCACTATGCCAGCAACTACCTCACCCGGACTCTCGAAGATGAAAGGTTCGCATCGCCTGCGTCGGTCAGAAACAAGATCGAGGCCGGAGAAACCGGCATGGAAGTGAGGAAGGGCTTTCTCGATTACGCCGATCTCGACATCGACGCGCTCAAGCGCGAGCGGAAAATCCAAATGATCGAGTTGCTCAAAGTGTTGGGCCTCGGGCCTGCTGCCCTTAGGGCAAGCTAACCTTGAACTCTCATGGAGATGACGGCATGGTGGAACAAATCGCAGTGCTTGGCGGCGGTAACATCGGATATGCCACCACCGCAGATCTCACCTACAAGGGGTATGAAGTGCGCCTCTACGTAAGGACCACCTCGCACCACCTGGAGTTAATCCGTGAAGGCAAGATAACTCTCAGGATATCGAAGTATCACCCCAGAAGGGCTCCGATGGAGGTTGATGTTGAGCCCCATCTCGTATCGGGTGATATGGCCGAGGTGGTTCCCGGCGCCGATCTGGTGCTCGTAACGATACCCGCGACAGGTCAAGATGAGCTCATCGCTGGCCTGATGCCGCTGCTTGAAGACGGACAGGCAGTGGTGTTTACGCCGGGTAACCTCGGGGCTTATGTGCTCGCGCACCGGCTCTGGGAGTCCGGTCTCGACACAAACGTGAGCATCGCTGAAACCTCCAGTCCGCCCTACGTAGCGCGACGGAGTGGTCCCCGAGAGGTAACAATCAACCTGGATGCAGTCCACATGCCAATTGGTGGCTTCCCTGGCAAGGACTCCCGAGCTCTTGCAGTGCTCCAAGAGGTATATCCTGAGTCCGCAGAGGCTGCCGAGGATGCACTGGCCGCCGCCCTAAACAACAGCAACCCGGCGATCAATGCCACTCCCACGATTCTGAACGCCGGCGCAATAGAGTGTGGCGAGTTTCCCAACTTCCACATCCACCGCCACGGAGTCTCGCGGTCGGTGTACCGCGTAGTGATGTCGGTAGATGCCGAACGGGTGGCGATCAGGGAAGAATTGGGCTATGGCCCGCCCCACTTCACCCAGGACGAGCTTTACAAGCACAGCGGTGGCCCGACGGGTGACCATTTCTACGGTCGAGAGGCTTTTGATGCGATCTTCGAGGCCTCCACCTTCAAGGGGGATCCACCCTCCCTCGAGTTCCGCTACATTCCAGAAGACTGCGGAATCGGCGCCGTGCTTTTCGCGAGTCTCGGCGACTACCTGGGGATAGAGACCCCGACCCTCGATGCCGTCATCAGGCTCGGCGCGGTGCTGATGGGCAGGGACTATCGAACCGAGGGGCGCACGCTCCGGCAACTGAGGCTAGATGGGCTCTCACGGGAGAAATTCGAGAGGCTCTTCACCGAGGGCTTCAGCTAAGAGGGGTTCCCCTGGGGGCTCTTCGATGAGAACGCCTAATACGCAGCCAGACGTCGGGCGGCATTGGCGATCTTTTCGGCGTTGGGCATAAAGGCGGCTTCCAGGGTCGGGGCGAAGGGAATCGCCGGCACATCGGGACCTGTCACGCGGACGATGGGGCCGTCCAGGTGCTCGAACGCTTCCTCATTGATCATGGCCGCCAGCTCAGCCCCCAACCCACAGGTCTTGTTGGCTTCATGCGCGATGAGCACCTTGCTCGTCCTGCGCACCGAGGCGAGAATCGTCTCTCGGTCGAGAGGCAGTAAAGTGCGCAGATCAATGACCTCCAGGTCGATGTCCTCCTCAGCCAAAACTTCGGCCGCCTTGAGGGATTCGTGAACCATGGTGCCGTAGGTCAGCAGCGCCATGTCTTCGCCGGTACGTTTTACGTCCGCGACACCGATGGGGACAATGTAATCCTCGTCAGGCACGTCGGCCTCGACGGTGCGGTAGGTGGCCTTGAACTCGAAATAGATTACCGGGTCTGGGTCGCGGATGGCGGCTTTAAGCAGCCTCTTGCTGGGATGGTAAGTCCCGTTTTAACCCAAGAACCCTGCATGTCAAATCAGGCGCATCTTGACAAGTAGATATGCTTATGATATAAGGAAACGACAGTCAGAGGAGAGAACTACATCAATGGATTTTGAGTTGAGGAGAGAGCGATATGGATTTTCGCCTGACTGAGGAACAGGAGAGGTTTCGTCAGGCCGTGGCTGACTTTGTGGACCGCGAAGTGATCCCCGTGGCCCGGGAGCTAGACGAACGGGAGGAGTTTCCCTGGGGGCTCTTCCGCAAGGTAGCCGATCTGGGCATGCTGGGGGTGCGATATCCTGAGACCTACGGCGGTGCCGGCGCGGATAACATGAGCTTCAATCTGATGTGCGAGGAGCTGGCCCGAGGGTCCATGGGCCTGGCGGCCACAGTAGCCATGCAGGGGCTCATGGGAACGGATTTCGTTTATCGCTTTGGAACCGAAGAGCACAGGGAGCGGCTGCTCGTGCCGGCTCTGGAAGGGGAGAAGGTCGGTTCCATTGCCATGACGGAGCCGGGCGCCGGCTCGGACCTGGGCGCGATCCGCACCACAGCAGTGTGGGATGGGGACGAGTACGTCATGAACGGCACCAAGATGTGGATTACCAGCGCCACCGTCGCCGACTTCTTCACCATCGCTGCCAAGACAGACCCCGATGCCGGCTTCCGTGGGGTGGACTTGTTCCTGGTCGAGAAAGGGACGCCCGGGCTGAGTGTGGGCCGGCCGATCAAGAAGTTGGGGACGCGGGCCTCGGAGACGTCGGAGGTGGTTCTGGAGAACGTCCGGGTGCCGGCGACGAACCTCCTCGGCGGAAAAGAAGGCGTGGGGGTTAGTTTGCTGCGCGGTATCCTGGACGAGATTCGGGTGATGACCGGGGCGCTGAGTGTGGGGCTGGCTCGTGCGTCTCTGGATGCGGCCATTCAGTATGCCCAGGAGCGGGAAGCCTTTGGCCGGCCGATCATCAAGTTCCAGGCCATCCAGCACAAGCTGGCCGAGATGGCGACCCACCTGGAGGCGGCGCGCACCTTCGTCTACCGCGCTGCCTGGTTGATCGACCAGGGCGAACCGGACACGAAAATCTCAGCCATGGCCAAGCTCTTCGCCTCGGAGATGGCCAACTACGTGGCCGATGAGACCACCCGCATCTTCGGCGCCTACGGCTTCGCCATGGAGTACGATGCCCAGCGGTACTTCCGGGACGCCCGTTTTCTGCTGTATGGTGGGGGAACGTCGGAGATTGTGAAGAACATCATCGCACGAGAGTTGACGCGGTAGGAACGTACTGCGTATTGCGTACTGCGTATTCCGTGTTTTGTACAGGACGCACTGCTTAAAGAGACGGAATACACAATACGCAGTACGCAGTACCTGAATGCAGGAGGTACCCATGACCTACCAACCCCGTGGCCGCACCTTCGATCAATTTGAACTGGACGAGGTGATCAGCACCGCCCGGCGAACGATCACCGAGGCGGACATCGTGAACTTCGCCGGCCTGGCGGGGGACTTCAACCCGCTGCACACCGACGAGGAGTTCGCCCGAGAGACGCCCTTCGGCACCCGCATCGCCCATGGCATGCTGGTCGCCTCTGTCGCCACCGGCTTGGCCAACCAGTTGGGTGTCTTCGAGGGCACCACCATTGCCCTCATGGAGCAGACCGTCCGCTACAAGGGTGCCGTTCTGCCCGGCGATACCATCCATCTCGAGCTACGGGTGGTTGACAAGAAGGAGACCTCGAAACCTGACCGGGGCGTAATCACCTTCGAGACCACGATCAGGAACCAGCGGGACGAAACTGTCATCGAGGGACAGTGGGTGCTCCTCATGCGCCGAGGATAACCTTACGCAATACGCAGTACGCAATAGTTGGGAGGAACAAACAATGCGCCTGAAAGACCGAATCGCGCTCATCACCGGCGCCGGCCAGGGAATCGGCCGCGCCACGGCACTGCTCTTCGCCGCCGAAGGTGCCCAAGTGGCGGTGAACGACGTGGATCGGGAAGCGGCCGAGGAGACGGTGGCTGCCATCCAGGAGGCCGGCGGCGAGGCCATCTTCTCCCCTGCTGACGTGACCAACCGCGCCCAGGTAGAAGCGATGGTGGATCAGATCGTGGAGCGGTGGGGCCGGCTGGACATTCTGATCAACAACGCCGGCATCACCCGCGATGCTCTGACGGTCCGAATCAAGGACGACGAGGTCAGGAAAATGGATGAGGCGGCCTGGGACACGGTGTTGAACGTTAACCTGAAAGGCTCTTTCCTCTGCGCCCAGGCAGCGGCTGTGCCCATGATCCGCCAGCAGTATGGGAAGATCACCAACACAGCATCGACGGCCTGGCTGGGCAACATTGGCCAGGCCAACTACAGCGCCTCCAAGGCCGGGATTGTCGGCCTAACCAGGACCCTGGCCCTGGAGCTGGCGCGTTACAACATCAACGTGAACTGCATTGCCCCAGGTGGGGTGAAGACGCGCATGACGGCCGCAATCCCAGATAAGATCATGGAAAAACTACTGCAGCGCATCCCGTTCGGGCGTATGGCCAAACCCGAGGAGATTGCCGCGTTGCACCTCTTCCTGGCCGGCGACGACGCGGCGTACATTACGGCGCAGGTGATAACAATCGACGGCGGGCTGATGTATAGCCGGTAACGGATGGGCGGTCAGCGGATTGCCTTCGGCGAAACGGATTAGCGGATGACTACCATCCGTTCTCCGCTAATCCGTTTGCTCATCCGTTGACAGCCAGACAGGAGGATAGAATGCGATTCAACAACGTTTTTATCCCGTATGGCGGCTATTGGAGCACGCCGTTTTCCCGGTGGCAGGGCAGCTTCGCCCATCTACACGCTATCCAGTTCGCTGCTGATGTGGCGCGGCGGGCGCTGGAGGAACAGGACATCGGCCCTGGGGCCTTCGACGCCCTCCACCTGGGGATGACGGTGCCTCAGCAGCACAGCTTCTATGGCGCGCCGTGGCTGGCCGGCCTCATTGGGGCCACGGGCATCACTGGGCCGACCATCAACCAGGCGTGTGCCACGTCGGCGCGGGTGCTGGCTAGTGCCGCCATGGAAGTGGAGGCCGGCGGTAGCCAGACGGTGCTGACCATCACCTGTGACCGGACCAGCAACGGTCCCCACATCTACTATCCCAACCCCCTGGGCCCCGGCGGAAAGGGAGACACCGAGGACTGGGTGTGGGACAACTTCAACTGCGACCCCTTCGCCAACAACGCGATGATCGACACGGCGGAGAATGTGGCCCGGGAGGGTGGATTCACCCGTGAGGAGCAGGACGAGGTGACTCTGCTTCGCTACGAGCAGTACCAGGAGGCGCTGAAGGAGGACGCCGCTTTCCACCGCCGCTTCATGGTGACGCCCATCGAGGTGCGAGACGCCTCGGGGCGGAAGGTGGTGGCCACCGTGACGGGAGACGAGGGCATCTACCCCACCACCGCCGAAGCGTTGGCGCGGCTGAAGCCGGTGTTGAAGGACGGCACCGTCACTTACGGTGGCCAGACCCACCCGGCTGATGGGAACTGTGCCCTGATTGTCACCACCCGAGAGCGGGCGCGGGAGCTGAGCCAGGACGAGGGGATCGAAATCCAGGTGATGGGCTTCGGGCAGGGTCGTGCGAAGCCAGGTTTTATGGCTCACGCGACGGTGCCGGCGGCCCGCCAGGCGCTGGAGGGGGCCGGCCTGGCCATCGAAGACATCCATGCCATCAAGACCCACAATCCCTTCGCTGTGAACGACATCTACTTCTGCCGCGAGACGGGGGTGGCGCTGGACGCCATGAACAACTACGGCTCATCCCTCATCTGGGGGCACCCTCAGGGTCCGACGGGCATGCGGCTGATCATGGAGCTCATCGAGGAGCTGGTGCTGAAAGGCGGCGGCTACGGTCTGTTTACCGGGTGCGCGGCGGGGGATACGGGCGCAGCGGTGGTGGTAGAGGTGACGGGGTAGTTGGGTCAGAGGTGGTGGCCGGCTGGGAGTGGGTTCGCATTATGCGGGCATTCCTGTATGATGTGAGATGTTTTCCGACTGAATTCTATCTGGAGGTGGGGACAATGACACACTCGGTGATCACACAACAAATCATCAGGCAGGTCGATCAACTCCCGCTTGAGCTCCAACGAAGGATCCTCGACTTCGCACAGGCGCTGGCCCTTTCTCTACCTAAAGGGACCCCCGGCAAACAATTGCTTCGTTTCGCCGGCATCATAGAGCCCGATGACATAGAAGCGATGAGTCAGGCCATCGAAGCCGGGTGCGAGAAGGTAGATGCGAATGAGTGGTAGATTTCTCTATTGCTGCTATCGCCAGACAGTATAAGTTGATTATGGTCACTCGAGATACGCATTTTGACGAAATCGAGAGTCTTGAAGCGGAGACCTGGTAACGTGGGGGAGAAGGGGCACCCCCAGGGCCTAACCGGCATGCGGCTGATCATGGGGCTCGTCGAGGAGCTGGTGCTGAACGGCGGCGGCTACGGCCTGTTTACGGGTTGCGCGGTGGGAGATACGGGCGCGGCAGTGGTGGTGAAGGTGACGGAGTAGTGGGGTCAGAGGTGGTGGCCGCTGGGAGCAAGTTCGCATTACACAAGTATTTCGCGTGATGCGAGGCACTTCGACTTCGATAATGACCGAAATAACAAGCCGGAGGTGAGCAGGATGAACCTGTATCTGGTACAACATGCTGAGGCGAAGTCGGAGGCAGAAGATCCGGAGCGTCCACTTACAGATAAAAGGTGGCAAGATGTTCGGAAAGTGGCGGACTTCCTGGCCAGGCAAGCCGGCCTTCGCGTCCACCAGATCCTGCACAGTGGCAAGACCCGGGCACACCAGACGGCGGAAGTCCTGGCTGAGCAGTTGAAGCCTTCCGAGGGTGTACAGGCCGTGGAAGGGCTTGAACCCCTCGCTGACCCTTCGATCTGGGCGAACCGCTTGGCCGCCTTGGAGCACGATGTGCTCATCGTGGGCCACCTCCCCCATCTCAGCAAACTGACGGCGCTGCTGGTCTGCGAAGACGAGAATCAGGAGGTGGTGAAGTTCCAGATAGCTGGAGTGGTGTGCCTCGGCCAAGGCGCGGCCGGCGGCTGGGTCGTCCGATGGATGGTGATTCCCGAGATACTGGGTGAAGGAGATGAGAGATAAACCGATCCGTGTGCTGGTTGCCAAACCGGGCCTGGATGGCCACGACAAGGGGGCCAAGGTGGTGGCCCACGCCCTGCGGGATGCCGGCTGCGAGGTGATCTACACCGGACTGCACAAGACCATCGACCAGATCGTGGAGGCGGCGCTTCAGGAGGACGTGGATGTCATCGGCCTGTCCATCCTCTCTGGCGCGCACCTGCCGCTGACGGAGCAGTTGATGCAGCGTCTGCGGGAGGAGGGCATGGATGACGTCCTGGTCGTCCTGGGGGGCAACATCCCTCACCAGGACCGGCCGAAGTTGCTGGAGCTGGGTGCCGCCGCCGTCTTCGCCACCGGATCGCGCCTGGAGGAGATCGCGAAGTTTGTTAGAGAAGCGGCACATCGTGGGTAAGCGGCCTTGAGATGCCTCACATTGAAGTTGACCAGAGCGGCCGCATTGAAGTTCTGACTGTTGATACAGCCTTCGGGTTCTCGAATGATCGTCAGGCGGCTATCCTGATTCCAGCAGCCGTCAAACGGAATTGTAGCAGGGAACTACATGCCGGGGGTGTGCGGCCCAAGTTGGTCAGCATCCGCATGTTTGCTGGGGGTATCTTTCTGTTGGTCGAGGGTGATTTGAATCACATGGCCAAATCGGTCGAGCATCGCGAGCGCACGAGGTGGCCTGGAGCACTTACCGTGGAGAGCGTGCGCCAGAGAAAAGGGTGACTCTGGGAGAGTTGCTGAGATTCTGCTGAGGTGGTTTTTGGAAAAGAAAAGCGCCGGGTGGGCGCCTGTATCAGGGCGCTCGCAGCCTGACTACTGCCCCGGACTGGTTACCGGCGACTTCACCAGGCCACCCAGCTTCACCTTTGATTATATCGGCTTTCCTGTCAGTTGTCAAATCGGTGCTGACACTCGCGAAGAGAACCTCCCCAGCTAGCCTGAGGATGTTTTTATCGTAGCCCGAACCACTACGAACTCAGGCAGGTCGCCTCAGTCGGCGACTTTTCGCTGGGGAGGTAAACCAGATGAACTGGTTTGTTGCTGGATGTATGATATCATAGAGCTTGTTGAGGAGTCAAGCAATGGCTGCGAAAGAACTGAAGCTGAGGGACGTGGTGTTGGAATCAGGCATCGAGGTGAAGCCTATCTACGGGCCAGAGGACGTTGCGCACATCGACTTCGAGCAGGATATCGGGGAGCCAGGAGAGTATCCCTTTACCCGGGGTATCCACCGCTACATGTACCGCTACCGGCCCTGGACCATGCGCCAGTACGCCGGCTTCGGCACCCCCGCCGAAACCAACGAACGGTTCCGCTTCCTGATCGAGCACGGCCAGAACGCGCTGAACGTGGCCTTCGACCTGCCCACCCAAATGGGCCTGGACTCCGATGACCCCATGGCGATGGGAGAGGTCGGTCGGGTCGGCATGGCCGTGGACACCCTCAAGGACATGGAGGTGGCCTTCGAGGGCATCCCCATCGATAAGATCAGCGTCTCCCTGACGGTGAATGCCGTCACGCCCATCATCCTGGCCATGTACCTCACGGTGGCCGAGAAGCAGGGGGTGCCCCGCGATCGGATCGGGGGCACGACCCAGAACGACATCCTGAAGGAGTACATCGGCCGAGGGGCGTGGATCTTTCCCGTCGAACCGTCGCTCCGGCTTATCGGCGATACGCTGGAGTTCTGTGCTCGCGAGGCGCCTCGATACTACCCGGTCAGCGTCTGCGGCTATCACATCCGCGAGTCCGGAGCCACGCCGGCCCAGGAAATCGCGTATGCCTACTGTATCGCCAAAGCCTACATCCAGGAAGTGTTGGATCGCGGGCTGTCGGTGGATGACTTCGCCGGCCGAATCTCCTTCAACTTCAACATTTTCGGCAACCTGTGGGAGCAGGTGGCCAAGTTCCGCGCCGCTCGCCGGCTGTGGGCACGCATCATGAAGGAGGAATTCGGTGCCCAGAAACCCGGCAGCATGCAGATGAAGATGATCGCCGGCGGTGGTGGCAGCGGGCTGACCATCGAGGAGCCGGAGAACAACATCGTGCGCGGGGCCTATTACGCCCTCATCGCGGCCCTGTCCGGCACCCAGACCAGCGCCCTGTGCTGTTACGATGAGGCGTATACCATCCCCAGCGCCAAAGCATCGCTGATCTCCCTGCGCACCATGCAGATTCTGGCGGAGGAGATGGGCTTGTGCGACACGGTGGACCCGCTGGCCGGCTCGTACTACATCGAATGGCTAACCACGGAGATGGAGCAGCGGATCGTCACGGAGATGCGGCGCGTGGACGAGGAGTGGGGTGGCATCGTCAACGCCGTGAGTCAGGGGCTGGTGCAGCAGGAAGTATCCCGCCAAGCTTACGAGTACGAGCGCAGGCTCCAGAGCGGGGAGTTCGTCAAGGTTGGTGTGAACAAATATCGGGGGGAAGGCGAGGATTTCACCCCTGAGGTAGAACTCCACGACTACCGGCCGGATGCCATGGATGAACAACTGCAACGCCTGGCCCAGGTGCGGCAGGAGCGTGATCCCGTTGAGGTCGAAGCTGCTCTGGCGGAAGTGCGGGATGTCTGTGTTTCGGGGCGCAACGTCATGCCGGCGATGATGCGCGCTGTCCGGGCCTATTGCTCACTTGGGGAGATTATCGGTGTAATGAAGCAAGTGCTCGGTGAATTCCAAGAGCCGGTGCGAGTGTAACGACCGCCAACCGCGGACCGCCGCAGGGTTGGGGGGCAAACCCGACTTACAGAATTGGGATCAACTCCTCACAAAAGGTGAACAACTACCAGGAGAAGAAAGAGGAAATGTTCTTCGTATATCTTGACGACTCGACGTTCGCTCAAATTTTGGCATAAAACCGAGAATGGTGTAGAGTTGGGGC
>JBHIAO010000031.1:0-24632 GCA_046758565.1 Anaerolineae bacterium | reverse complement strand
CGAAGGCACCGCCTCTCATACCCAGGCCAGCACCGGTGGCGAGTAATCCGTCGGCCTCCGAGGACAGGGGGACAAGGAGACAAGGGGACAAGGAGACAAGGGGACAAGGAGACAGGAGGACAAGGAGACAGGGAGAAGATTCTATCGTTTCCCTGTCTCACCCTCTCCCCCTCTCCTTGTCTCCTTGTCTCAGACGGAGGCAGGGGAGAGCAGGTCGATGAAAAACGCTTTCCAGATTCTGCTCTTCTTCCTGGTGGTCATTGGCGGCTACACGGCTTTCGCCAACAGCATCCCCCAGATCGAGTCCCGGCCGCCGGAGGAGATGGCGGTGGAAGTCAGCAGTGAAATGACCCCGCGGGAGATGGCCAATCTCGGAGAGGATATTTTCTACGGCAAAGGCACCTGCGCCGTCTGTCACTCCATCGGCCAGCCCGGGCCTCGCGCCCCGGACCTGGCCGGCGTTGGGGCCGCCGCCGGGGGACGAAAGCCCGACCTGCCGGCCGAGGCCTACCTGTTCGAGGCTCTGCTGGACCCATGCGCCTACGTGGTGGAGGGTTACGAGTGCATCATGCCGCCGGTCAACAGGCCCCCCATTGGGCTGGCACGTCAGGAGCTCCTGGCCGTGGTCGCTTTTCTAGAGAGCCTGGGCGGCGAGATCACGCCACTCCTGCACGAGCAGTTTCTGGAGGCAGTGCAGAGCACAGCCAGCGCCCCGGAGTCCGCTTCCAGCACCGGCCCATTGCTAGCCGGCGCCGGCACGCCGCAAGAGATCATCGCCCAACTGGGTTGTGGCGTGTGTCACACCATCGCCGGCGTGGAGGGTGCCGAGGGCCAGGTCGGGCCTGACCTCTCGGACGTGGGCGCGCGGCTGACACCGGATCAAATCCGGGAAGCCATTCTGGACCCGAATGCCATCGTGGCCGAGGGCTTCCTGGCCGACATCATGCCCCCGAACTTCGGGTCGCGGATGACCGCCGATCAGTTGGAGACCCTGGTCTCTTTCCTGGCCGGACTGGAGGGCGTTCCGTAGTAGTGATTGTTAGAGATTAGAGATTGGAGATTGTTAATCTCTAATCGCTAATCTCCAATCTCTTCTTGTTGCTGTGGCCGGTCTCTGACCGAGCCACCCAAGGTCTTTCCAGACTTCCGAAGTCTGGCAGACTTCGGAAGTCTACAACCTGCTCATTGAAAGTGAGTGGCGCTTCATGGTTCGACCGACAAGGCTTTTGACGCTTATCCAGCACACATTCGCCCAGGCGGTCCTGGTGCTGCTGGGGGCCTTTGTCATCTTCCGTTTTGGCATCCGGCCCCCCATCCCGGCCAGCCTGCTGTGGTTCTACATGGCCATCACCCTGGGCGTGGTGCTGATCTACGTCTCTTTTGACGACGAGTCGTGGCAGCAATTTCGGTCGCCCATTCTCACGCTGCTGCTGGAACGGGAGAGCCGTCGGGTAATTTTGTCGCGCCGTGTGTTCCTGGTCGTGATCCCACTTCTGGCCGGCTACATGGCCCTGACACGCATCACACCCCGCGTGCAGGCGCCGGCCGAGCTACGTGCGATCCACCCGGCACCGCCGTCTTCCATTCAGTTTCGCGGGGAGACACTGGAGATACAGGGCCTTGACAACCCCTTCTGGAGCGGTCCTCCGGAAAGACCGGACCCGGCGCTGGTGCGGGAAGGGGGCGAAATCTACAGCGCGCACTGTGTTCTCTGTCACGGCGATGCTCTGGATGGAAAGGGCCTTTTCGCCCAGGGAGTGAACCCCGCCCCGGCCGACTTCACCGACACGGGCACTATTGCCCAGTTGCAGCAGTCCTACCTCTTCTGGCGCATCGCCAAGGGCGGGCCGGGCCTGCCGAGTGAGTCGGCCCCCTGGAACTCGGCCATGCCGGCCTGGGAGGATGAGCTAAGCGAGGATGAGATATGGAAAGTCATCATCTATCTCTACGAAGCGGCCGGCCCCAGCGTGAACCCGAGGACGTGGGAGTGAGCTAATGGAGGAGGAGACAAGGAGACAAGGAGACAAGGAGACAAGGAGACAAGGAGACAGGGAGACAGGGGGACAGTCTCCCCCTCTCCCCCTCTCCCCCTCTCATTGTCTCCCTGTCTCCCTGTCGATAGCCTCGGCGCTGCTCTTGCTGGCGGTGCTGGTTCTGGGCCGACTGTGGGGCGCGCCGACCACCGCGCAGGCGGCGCCGGCGGGGGATGCCGAGGCCGGCCGGCAGGTCTACGAGGAGCGCTGCGCCTACTGTCATGGCCTGGAAGGGGATGGAGCCGGGGCCGGGGCGGAGGTGCTGCACCCCAGGCCCCGAGATTTCCGCCGGGGGCTGTACAAGATTCGTACGACCCCCAGCGGGGCAGTGCCCACCGACGAAGACCTGTTGCGAGTCATCCGCCTTGGTATGCACGGTACTTCGATGCCTGGCTGGGATGGTGTGCTGACGGAGGAGCAGCAGGGTGACGTGGTTGCCTATATCAAAACTTTCTCCCGTCGCTTTGCCCGCGGTGCGCCGGAGCCTATAACCTTCGGCGACCCCATCCCCTCCAGCCCGGAAAGCATCGCCAGAGGTCGGGAGCTGTACTTCGGCCCCCTGGAGTGCTTCAAGTGCCATGGTCAGGCGGGTCGCGGCGATGGGCCTTCCGCCCTGGAGCTGGAGGACGACTTTGGCTTCCCGATCGTGCCGGCCAACCTGACCAGGAGTTGGAGCTTTCGGGGCGGTGACAGCCCGGCGGACATTGTACGCACCTTCATGACCGGTATGAGCGGTACCCCCATGCCTTCTTACGAGGGCCAGATGACCGAGGAGGATGCCTGGCACCTGGCCAATTTCGTGCGCTCCCTATCTCCAGAGGAGAAACCGGAAGTCAAGGCCGCACTCGTCGCGCGCCGCGTGGAGGGACCGTTGCCCACGACCCCGGACGATCCGGCCTGGGACCAGACCGAGGCATTCTTCTACCCCCTGGTGGGCCAGATCATGCAGGCGCCCCGCTGGTTCATCCCATCCATCGACGCTATCACCGTCAGGGCCGTGTATAACGACGAGGAACTGAGCTTGCTATTGGCCTGGGATGACCGCAGTGAGAATCGGGTGCCGGGAGGAGACACGGCCGTGGACTCGGTGGCTGTGCAGTTCCCGATGGTCATTCCCGAAGGCACCGAGCGGCCCTACTTCCTGGAAGGCGACCCCAGGCATCCGGTTAACATCTGGCATTGGCAGGCGGATGGGGACGGTCTCGAGGAACTGAGTGCCGGTGGCCTGGGCACGACTGAGCCCCAGGAGGCTGCAAGCCAGGGCCTGACAGGGGGAAGCATCTACCAGGATGGCCAGTGGCAGTTGGTCATCAAACGCGCCCTAGTCTCCGACGATCCCAGGAACGATATCCAGTTCGAGTCGGGGCGGTTCATTCCCATCGCCTTCTCAGCATGGGATGGTCAGAATGGTGAGGAGGACGCGCACCGTGCTGTGTCCACCTGGTATCTCCTTTTCCTGGAGCCCGTCACCTCTCGGAGCCGGTGGTTGCTAGTGCCGGTTGCCATGGCCTTTACAGGGATCCTGGAGGGGCTGCTGGTCTGGTGGGTGCGCCGTGGGGCTGCGGCCGAAAGCTAGTAGACTTCCGAAGTCTGTGAGACTTCGGAAGTCTGCCCGTCGCAAGAGGTTTCTGAAGCAACCTAAAGAGAGGAGAAATCAAGATGAAGAGATTGTCTATCGTGGGAGTTGGCCTGCTGGTGCTGGTGTTGCTGGCCGCCGCGTGCGGTGGTGGAGATGATGATAAGCCTCCCACGGCGACCTCGCCACCCAAGGCTCAAGCGACGACGCCACCTCAACCCACAGAGGCACCGGGGGTAGGTGGCTACCAGGAGGTTGCCGTGACCAATGGCGGCTCCATCGCCGGCGTGGTGACCTTCTCCGGCACGCCGCCCAAGGTCGAGCTGTTGACGGTCGATGAGGATACCGACGTCTGTGGGACCTCCCAGGAGAACCCCAAGTTGATCGTCTCTGCGGGCGGGGAGATCAGGAATGCCGTAGTCTCCATTAAGAACATCACAAAAGGCAAGGCGATGGCTTTCCCGGCCACCGTGGCTCTTGACCAACATGGCTGTAAGTACACCCCGCACGTCCTCATCGGCCCGGTTGGAGGAACCCTGCAGGTAGTCAACAGCGACCCTATCCTGCACAACGTCCACAGCTACACCTTCGACAACCCGTCGGTGAACCGGGCGCAGCCTAAAGGATCGGCTGCCATCACCAGCGATCTGGAGTTCCCGGAGATCATCGAGATCGGCTGTGATATCCACGGCTGGATGAGCGCCTGGCTGGTGGTCGCCGAGCATCCCTACTACGCCATCACCGGCGACGACGGCGCCTTCCAGTTGACCGATGTGCCGCCGGGCAGCTACGAGGTGGAGGTGTGGCACGAAGAACTGGGCACGTTGAGCCAGGCGGTGACCGTTGAAGCCGGGAAGACGGTTGAGGTAGTTTTTGAACTATCGCAGTAGCGGCGCGCGAAACGTAAAACGTGAAACGTGATGTGCCATATAATCACGTTTCACGCATCACGTTTCACGCATCACGAGGTGGTCTGATGAGACGGGATGACGCTGATCAACATTCGAAATTCGTCTGCCGGCTAGTCC
The DNA here is from genome assembly GCA_046758565.1 of Anaerolineae bacterium. GTDB lineage: Bacteria > Chloroflexota > Anaerolineae > Epilineales > JAANWY01 > JBHIAO01. The sequence goes on along the minus strand of JBHIAO010000031.1, from coordinate 19,995 downwards.
CGGTGGTGGGCCTGCTGGCCCTCTTGTTGCTGCTCCCACTGCCGGTCCTGGCCCAGGGCGGGGCGCCGGCTGGGCCGGCGTACCGCTCCTTCTTTGGGGGCGACTCCCGCCTGATCATCTGGGTGGTGGCGGAGCTACACCTGATGTTCGCGGCCTTCGTGTTGGGCGTACCCATCTTCGCCGTCGTCATAGAGATCGTCGGCGCGCGTACGGGAGACGCCAAGTACGACAAGCTGGCTAAAGAGTTCACCAGCCTGCTGGCGGCCGCCTTCTCCACCACGGCCGCGTTGGGCGGACTGTTGCTCTTCGCCCTCTTTGGCCTCTACCCGCGCTTCATGAGCTACCTGACCAATATCTTTGACACGACGATGTACGTCTACGCCCTGCTCTTCTTCGGCGAAGCCTTCACCCTCTACCTTTACTACTATTCCTGGGATAGACTGAAGGACCGCAAGGGACTGCACATCTTCCTGGGGGTGTTACTCAATCTCTTCGGCACGGCCCTGATGTTTATCGCCAATTCCTGGGCCACCTTCATGATGAGCCCCCGGGGTATTGACCAGGAGTCGGGGCAGTTCGTAGGCACCCTGTGGCAGGCGTTCAACAACCCGCTGTGGACGCCGCTCAACGTCCACCGGCTCATCGCCAACGTAGCCTTCGGCGGCTTCATCGTGGGAGCCTACGCCGCCATCAAATTCCTGGGCGCACGGACGGAGAAAGAGCGCGCCTACTACGACTGGATGGGCTACACGGGCAACTTCATCGGCATCGCGGCCCTGATCCCACTGCCCTTTGCCGGCTACTACCTGGGGCGGGAGGTCTACAGCGCCAGCGCGGTGATGGGCAACAACATGATGGGCGGTGCCTTCTCCTGGACATTCATCATTCAGGCCATCCTCATCGGGGCGCTCTTCATCGGGGCCAACTTCTATCTCTGGGCCGGCATGCGTCGTATTCCGGGCGCCGAGCGCTACACTAAGTACATAAAGTACATCGATGCCATCCTCATCGTCTGCTTTGCCATCTGGCTGACCCCCCACAACCTGCCGTTGAGCGCCGAAGAACAAGTCATGATGGGCGGGCAATACCATCCGACGCTGAAGTTCCTGGGCCTGATGGCGGCCAAGAACGCAGCCGTCAATTTCATCATCATCTCCACCTTTATGAGCTTCCTGCTCTACCGGAGGGCCAACAAGCGGGACGCCGTGCCCTTCTCCGATCAGGGTCCAGCGGCTCGAGTGGTTATGTTGGTTGTGGCGGCCATCACCAGCCTCATCCTCGGTTGGTACGGTTTTCGGCTCTTCAATCTGGATCCGGCCTCCATGGACCTGGACCCGGCCAAGGCCCGCTATTTCGTGCTGCCGGCGGTGCTGATGGCCATCCAGATCGTCGCCGTTGTGCTGAGCGTCGGCCTCACGTTCGCCAACCGTGGGCGGATTGCCCAGGCCCTCTACACCGCTGGGACGGTGATCAGCGCGGTGGGTGTGCTGGGCGTCTACGGCTTTGTGGTCATGACGGCCGCCAATCCGTTTCTGCGAAACATCGCCGTGGCGCAATGGCTGATCGTGATGAGCTGTCTCCTGTTCGTGAGCACCATTGATATCTTCCTCTACCGGGGCGCAAAGGTCGTGGGCGCCATGCGCTGGGGCAAGATGCCGGTGCGCTCGCAGTACGCGTTAATTCTCCTCTGCGTGGGCATCGTCATGCTTATCGCTCTCATGGGCTACATCCGCTCCGGGCTGCGGGAGGACTGGCACGTCTTCGGTGTGATGCAGGATACGTCGGCGGCTGCCCTCACTCCGACTATGGCCTACATGGCGCGGGTGATCGGCTTTATCGTGTTGGCCTTTCTGGGGCTTCTCTCTTTCGTCTTCTGGCTCAATGGTCTGGGGGAGAAGCCAGATATCGCCGAGGTACGGGCTCCGGAGTTGATCCCCGGCTCGACAGCGGCCCCCATTGCCGGAACGGTGACGAGTGACGCGTGAAACGTGAAACGTGAAACGTAATTAAGCTTTTACGCATCACGTTTCACGCATCACGTTTCACGCATGAGGAGTTGACATGAACAACGCTTTTGTCCGTGTAGTCATCTTCACCCTGGTCATTGTACTGATCTTCGTCTGGATCGGCCAGGTGCTGACCGACATCTCTGGCGGCGGTGTGACAGTTGTGGCAGCCGAGGGTGTGAACCCCGAGGCGGGGGAGGCCATCTACTGGGGCAAGGGCAAGTGCTCTACCTGCCACAGTGTCGGCAGCCGGGGCAGCGCCATCCGCGGGGCGAATCATGAGAACGTAGCCATCACTGCCCAGGAGCGCGCAGCCGAGTTGGGGTTGTCCTCGGCCACCGAATACCTGGTGCAGTCCATCGCCGACCCTTCGGCCTACGTGGTGGAGGGCTACAAGGACGAGATGCCATTGGTATACCGCCCACCCATCGCCCTCAAGCCGGACGAGATCCGCGCCGTCATCACCTACTTGCAGAGCCTGGGGGGCGAGGTAGACGTAGCCGCCATCCAGTTGCCGGACGTCATCCTGCAGGCCGCCACAGCGGGAGCGGGCGAGGAGCCCTTTCGCCCCTACCTGGAGGGTGATCCTGCGGCCGGCGAAGCCCTCTTCTTCGATGAGGCCAGTGATGTGGCCTGCGGCAAGTGCCACACCTTCGACGGGCGAGGCGGCGAGGTTGGCCCGGAGTTGACCGAGGTGGCCGGCACCCGCACGCTGCCATATATCATCGAGTCTATCCTGACGCCCAGTGCGGAGATTGCCAGCGGCTACGAGCCGGTTTTGCTGCGGACCACCGCCGGCAAGACGATTAACGGCGTACTGCGCGCCGAGGACGAGACCTCGCTCACGATTGTAACCAAGGAGGGGGAGGAGATCGTCGTGCAGAAGAGCGACGTCGCTCGCCGAGCGGAGGACCCGCCGTCGCTGATGCCGGACAACTTCGCCGAAATTCTGTCGGTGGTGCAACTTCACGACATTCTCGCCTTCTTGCAGACAGGCGCTCAGGAGTAATTTAGTCTGGTAGTCTGTTGGTCTGTTAGTCTGTTGGTCTGTTAGCTCTTGGTCGTCCAGTCCGACCACTAGATTACCAGACTATCCGACCACCAGACTATCCGACCACCAGACTATCCGAACGGAGGAGCCTATGGCCAGACGAGTCTCCCTTTTCTGGACCACGGTCTTGCTTCTCATCGTGGTCTACCTTTTGCTGCGCTTCGGCGTGGCCTACTTATCGCAGGCCATTCTCGGCGCCGAGAATCCTTTGCCGGTGCCGGGCACGCTGCTGGCCATCTATCTAATCCTGATCGTCATCGGTCTCTTCGTCTATGTGGCGATGAGCGATGAGTATCTCGAGGAATTCTTTGCGCCGGTGTGTCATCTCCTGCGCGGCCCGGAGCGGGTGGAGACCCGGGTAGACCGTCTCTTCCGGGGGACCCGACTGGTGGTGCTGGCCCTTTTCCCGCTGTTAGTCGGCTTCGTGGTCTACAACCAGACGGCGCCCAGCGTGGGCAGCCCGACGGCGCTGCGCATTCAGCACCCCGGACTACCCAAGGAATTTGAGGGTCTGGAGAATCCCTTGCGGGAGGCTGCTCCGTCACTTCTAGCGCTGTACATTGAAGAAGGCAGGGAGCTGTACATGATCAACTGCCGGCCCTGCCACGGCACCAAGGCGGACGGCGAGGGACCCATGGCGCGGGGTTTGCGTCTCAAGCCGGTTGACTTCACCGACTCCGGCACCATTGCCACCCTGGTGGAAGCCTACGCCTTCTGGCGTGTCAAGAAGGGTAATCACGGCCTGCCGGCCGAATCCAGCCCCTGGGACTCGGCCATGCCGGTTTGGGAGAGGGACCTAACCGACGAACAGATCTGGAAGATCATCATGGCCGAATATGAGATTGCCGGTGTGGAGCCGCGCAAACCGGAATAGCTGATGGCTGATGGCAGATAGCGGATAGCAGATAGTCATCAGCCATCAGCCATCGGCCATCGGCCATCAGCCATCAGCCATCAGCCATCAACCATTAGCCATCGGTACGGAGACACTGTTATGTGGATTGCATACGTCTTCTCCAAAGCTCAAAGAGGTCTCTTGGCCATTCTCGTTGCCACTTTTCTCATGGGCCTGGGCGTGACCATCGCCGCCGGGGCACGAGCCGTGGGGGAGGATAGCTCTGCCGCGCCGCCGCAGGAGTACAACTCCGGCCCATCACAACGGATTGACGACTCGCAGCGGCCGGCGCCGGCCCAGGACGTCGAGGCGGGGGAAGAGGTTTACCGCGAGCGGTGCAGCTTCTGCCATGGCGAGAAGGGTGACGGTTTCGGTCCTGTAGCGCCCTATCTCAACCCGCGGCCGCGCGATTTCACCAGTGGGCTCTTCAAGCTCCGCACCACGTCCGACGGCGAGCCTCCTCTGGACACAGACATGATTCGGACGGTGAAGAAAGGCATTCCCGGGACAGCCATGCCCTCCTGGGAGGGGACGCTGAGCGATGAGGAGATCGCAAACGTAGTTGCGTACATCAAAACTTTTTCGCCCTACTGGTTCGACCCCGAGTTTCCCCCCGAGGTTGTTGTGATCGGCGAGCCGCCCCCGGTAGACAAGCAGCTCATTGCTCAGGGCAAGCAGGTCTACGAGGAAGCCCAATGTTGGAAATGCCACGGCAAGGAAGGCCGATCCGACGGCGAATCTGCGCCCACCTTGACAGATGACTGGGGATACCCCATCCGGCCCGCCAACCTGACCAAAGGCTGGCGCTACAAGGGTGGCACCACGGTCAAAGACATCTACACCCGCTTCTCCACCGGCATGAATGGCACACCCATGCCTACTTTCTTCGACTCCCTTTCCGAGGAGGAGCGCTGGGCGTTAGCTGCCTACGTCAAGTCCCTCATCCGGGAGGAGCCGGACGTCTCCGAAGTGGTCATTCAGTCCAGGCTGATCTCGGGCGATCTTCCCACCGACCCGGACGACCCCCGCTGGGCAGAAGCACCGGGCGTAGACATTCCCCTCATCGGTCAGGTAGTCGCCCGGCCGCGTTGGCAGAATCCGGCGGTTGACCTGATCACCGTCAGGTCTCTCCACAACGGTCAGGAGGTGGCTTTCCTCCTGGAGTGGGACGATCCTTTCAAGGATGTGGTGCATCAGGAGACAGACGAGGTTGAGGAGGTATTTGAAGATACCTACGTCAACTGGGAGCTGTATGCCTTTCAAGAGCACCGGTACCGGGACGCGGTGGCCATTCAGTTCCCGCCGAGACTCCCTGAAGGCCCCCGGAAACCTCATTTCCTCAGGGGGAAGAAGAGCGAACCCGTAAATCTGTGGATGTGGAAAGCCGACGCGCAGGCAACTGGGGGAGGAACCGGCGCGGTGGAGGAGTTGGTAGCCCGCGGTCACCTGCTGCCTGCGGAGAGCAGCGCGGCGGAAGCAGGAGAGGAAGGAACCACGAGCAGCCTCAGGGAGTTGATGAGCGAACTCCTGGCCCCTCAGCCCCCGGAGAGCCAGAACGTAAAAGGTAGTGGGGTATGGCGTAGCGGCACCTGGAAAGTCGTGATGAGACGGGCTCTGGACCCCGGTGACAGCAAGGACACCCCGCTGGAGCCGGGCAAGCTGATTCCCGTCGCCTTCCAGGCCTGGGACGGTTCCAGCGGCGAATGGGGCCTGATGATGTCCACCTCTTCCTGGTACTTCGTGCTTCTTGAAGCTCCGACACCGACCAACGTGTACGTCTACACTGTTATCGGCGTCATGCTGGCTGCTGCCGTCGAGGGGTGGCTCGTTCGCCGGGTCCGTGCCCGCCCAACGAAGAACGCGTGATCACCTGGTTGAAAGCCAACACCAGGGTGGCACCGGACGCAAACTAGAGTAGCTCCGGGCCGACTTTCCGAGCCAGTAGCTTCGACCCCTCCGAAGCTGCGTTTTGGGCGGCTCCACTCCCGGCGCCGGAGTTGTGGGGAAGTGAAGACTATGCTATGATCATAACCCAAGGAAGTGTAGAGACTCTGAGATTCGCCAGGAACCCTGTCACTCCCTCTGGTGTTGGTCCGGCTATGGCAGTTCACCTAGAGGAAGCAGCCACCCTGTCCCTGGCAAGTAAGTTGCTGCACCGGAGGTAAAAAAGGCGAGGAAGGTGACTTCGTGGGCAAAGGGTGCCGCTATCGGTGGCATCGCAGGAGTCGTGTTTCATCTGCTCTGGCATCTGAAGGCCTCGGTCCCCCTTCTGTCCCAGCTTCTGTGGGAATGGGGCGGTGTGTTCGCCGGCGTGGCACGATTTGAGCTGGTAGGGTTGCACCTCCTTGTACTGGTCGCCCATGTGTCGGTCTACGCGATCATCGGTGCCGTGGCCGCGGCCGCGTGGAGTCACTTCCGTGCCTGACACGAGCCCAGATCTGTAGTGTGTAGCTTCATGGAACCAGAAGAGGAAGAAGACCACGTCACGTGCCGGGATGCTAGACGAACATCCAACCAGGGTTTCTGCTCAACATTTTCCACCGAGGGACACTCCACCGGCTCAAGTGTCACTCTGAGGCCTCCCTGGGCCAGCGAGACCTGTGCTGAGCTGTCATCCTGAGCTTGTCGAAGGGCTGTCGAAGTGACGGTTCCCAGCGTCTTAACGACGCGGGTTTTAGCTGGCGTCTTGGCCAGCGAGAACGATTCCCGGCGTCTGAACTAGTTTATCAAAGTTCATAAGTCGTTACTACGGACCCTTCGGATGGGCGCTCAATACCAGAGCAAGAGGTAAGGAGATGACTCGGTGGTACGAGAGATGAACACGATGCAGGAGATACCCTCGATGGAGGCAACGCTGGCTGGGGCTTTCCAGACCGACTTCCAAGCCGGCGCACAGGAACTCCCTCACGCGTTCCTCGAATGGCAGATGGGCGCCCGTCGCGCTGCGTATGCCCGCATCGCCAAGGGCGAGCGCCCCAACCGCTTCAGTGCGCATCTGCCTGTGATGATCACATTCCAGGAGGACGGCCGCTTCCCAGTCCGTGTGGCCGCCAAGGGCGCCGGCCTCACCCCCCGGGATGACGTCCTGGAACCCTACATCGCCCGTCTGGAAGAGACCCTGGCCCGCTGTGAGGGACGCCCCTGGGCGGAAACCCTCCCCGAGCGTGCGGCCGCCGTTCGGTTCCTGCTGGATCACCCGGATGACATCGACCCCCACCGCCTGGGCTTCCTGGAAATCTTCCAGGGCGGCACCTACGCCAACCTGCAACGGGACCCTCGGGTGGTGCTCCACTACACCGGCGACGGCCCAAAGTACCCCAGCTTCCAGATCAACGGCTACGCCGAGATCCTGGGGCCTGACGACCTCCGTTACCGCTACATCGCCCTGGCACGCCGGATCTTCGAGGCGGCTCCCTTCCACCTGCCGCAGCCCGGCTACGCCGCCGGCTACCTAGTGTGGGTGCAGGAGGCCTTCGACAAGACCCCTCACTCACTGAAACACCCGCCGATCGCCGGCCACCGACCGCCACCCCCTCCATTGCGAATTGCGGATGCTTCGACGGAGCTCAGCACAGGTTTCGGATTGCGGATTGGGCGCTTCCAGGAATCCAATCCGAAATCCGAAATCCGAAATCCGAAATTGGAGGCGGTGACCTTCCGCGAAATTCTGGTGCCGGTGGACAACTCGACCTACAGCACCTGGGCCATGGATATCGCCCTGCAGATCGCCGGCTCCTTCCACTCGGCCGTGGTGGGCAACCACGTCTACGCGGCGCGGCTGCACGATCAGCGCTTCCGGGACATGGAACCGGGGCTTCCCGAAGCGTACCAGGAGCCGGCTGTCCTCGCCCACCAGCGCAATCTTCACGACACGCTAATCGGAAAAGGCCTGAAACTGATCTCCGATTCCTACTTGGAGGCACTCCACCAGCGATGTCAGGAGGCTGACCTAAGCTTCAGCGCCAAGACTCCGGAAGGCAAGAATTACGCCGAATTGGTGCAGGACATCGAGGCCAGCCGCTACGACCTGGTGGTGATGGGCGCCAGGGGGCAGGGGAGCAGAGAATTGCGGATTGCCGATTGGGGAAGAGAATCCGAAATCCGAAATCCGAAATCCGAAATGGAATTGGGGAGTGTGTGCGAGCGGGTCGTGCGACGCGTAACGCGAGACGTGTTGGTGGTCAAGAATGGCCACCGGCTGGAAGGCTGCTTCGTCGTAGGCATAGACGGCAGCGACCGCGGCTTTGCCGCCTTGCGGGTGACGCTGGCCCTGGCGGAGGCGTGTGGCGCCCGTGTGCAGGCCGTGGCGGTTTACGACCCCATCCTGCACAAGGTGCTGTTCCACGAGCTGGAGGACGCCCTCACCGAAGAGGCTCGGCAGGTCTTCAACACCGAAGCACAGCAGAAGCTACACGACGAGCTGATCGACAGCGGCATCGCCAAGATCTACGGCGACCACCTGGAGACGGCGCGGCACATCGCGGCGGAGATGGGTGCGGAGATCGAGACGCACTTGCTGGCCGGCAAGGCGTACGCGGCGGTGCTGCGGCACTTGGAACAGGTGCAGCCGACGCTGCTGGCACTGGGGCGCACCGGAGTCCATGCCGACGAGGGGTTGGACATCGGTTCCAACGCCGAGAACCTATTGCGCCTGGCACCCTGCCACGTGCTGCTGGTGGGGCGCACTTTCACCCCCACGTGGGCGGAGACACGACAGGTGATCGAGGAGAGCCTGGCCTGGACGCCGGAAGCGCTGGAGCGTCTAGGGCGGGTGCCGGACTTCGCGCGGGGGATGGCGCGCAAGGCCATCGAGGACTACGCACGAGAGAAGGGGCTGAAAGTCGTGAATGAGCAGGTGGTGGTAGAGGCAAGAAAGCGGTTTGGGATGTGACCTGGAAACGAGCTCTCTTGGGTTAAGGGAGGACACCATGAAGAAGTATCGGGACATCCCCGGCGATGGCGGCTCGGACATCCTGGGCCAGGTAGGGGCGCTGAAAGAGCGCCTGGAGGAGCGCCTGAGCCGGGTGCACTATGTGGTGGCCGTGATGAGCGGCAAGGGCGGCGTGGGCAAAAGCACCCTGACGGCCAACCTGGCCGCTCTCCTGGCCGACCAGGGCTACGCCGTGGGCGTGGTGGACGCCGACCTGAACGGCCCCGCCCTGGCGCGCATGCTGGGCGTGCGCGGCCAGCACCTGCGGCTCACCCCGGAGGGCGTGACACCAGCCGTGGGCGCGGCCGGCGTGCGGGTCATCTCCATGGATCTGTTCCTGCCCGACGAGGCCACCCCGGTGACCTGGGACCACCCCGGCGGTCTGGCGGCCGACACCACCATCTGGCGCGGGACCATGGAGGCCACCGTGCTGCGGGAGTTTCTCACCGACACAGCCTGGGGGGAGCTTGACTTCCTCTTCCTGGACCTGCCCCCGGGCAGCGACCGCTTTGCCGCCGTGGCCGGGCTCCTGCCCGACCTGGCGGGGGTCGTGGTGGTCACCGTGCCGACGCTGGTCTCCCAGGCCGTGGTGAAGAAGGCCATCAACGCCGCCCGGCAGCGCGGCGATCCCCTGCTGGGGGTGGTGGAGAACATGGCCGGCTACGTCTGTGCCGCCTGTGGGACGGTGGGCCCGCTTTTCCCGGACGAGGGGACGGAACCCATGGCCGAAGGGATGGGGCTGCCGCTGCTGGGGCGCATCCCCTTTGACCCGCGACTGGCAGCCGGCGCCGACGCCGGCCTGCCCTTCGCCCTCACCCACCTAGACACCCCGGCGGCCCAGGCCCTGGCAGAGCTGGCCACGGCGGTGAAAGGAGCGTTCACGCCATGAAGTTCCTGTGCGTACCCTGTGATGAGCCCATGCAGCTTATGGAAAGCGGACCCCCGGATGAGTTGGGGAGCCTGACGGTGCTCTTCCGTTGTTCCCATTGCGGACATGGGATGGCGATGCTGACCAACGCCAGCGAGACCCAACTGGTGCGCGCCCTGGGGGTGCGCATCGGTCCCGGCCCATCGGCGGCACCCGCCGGCCCCCTGGAGCACGTGCGGACGGAACTGGCCCAGGTCCGGCCGGACGCCGTTCAACCCGAGGGGGAGGAGACGGAACCGGTGTGGACGCCGGCGGCCCTGGAGCGCCTGAAGGCCGCTCCGCGCTTTGTGCAGCCCATGATCCGCCAGGCATACGTCGACTACGCCCGCCAACACGGCCTGCAGGAGATCACCCCCGAGGTGATGGATGTTGCCCGGCAGGCATTGGGCATGGGGTGACCCGACTGATTGACCCCCGCACCGCAGGGTGCTATAATCTTCTCCAGGATCTTCAACCCCGGTGAGGAAGGAGCGGTTCAGATGGAGGGCACTCTGATCTCCCAGAAGGAAACAGTTCCGGCCGAGCGGCCCTGGCCACCCCCTCAGGGCCAGTGGACGTATGAAGACTGGCTGAAACTCCCCGACGACGGCTACCGCTACGAAGTGATCGACGGAGTATTGTACATGACCCCGCCACCTCGAACGCGACATCAACGTGTCTCTGCTCGCCTGGCCCGCCGGTTACTCAACTTTGTAGAGGAGCATGCCTTGGGCGAAGTCCTCTATGCCCCGGTTGGCGTCCAGTTGCCCAACCGGTCCGTTCCATTCCAGCCCGATATCCTCTTCATCCGGGCGGAGCGGCTGGACATTATCGGTGAGAAGAACGTGGAAGGCGCGCCCGACCTGATTGTGGAGATTCTCTCCCCGAGCAACTGGCTCTACGACCGCCGGGAGAAGATGCAGGTGTACCAGGAGGCGGGCGTTGCCGAATACTGGATCGTGGACCCCCGCACCAGGACCATCGAGATGCATGTCCTGGAGCAGGGCACCTACCTGTTGGTGGGCCAGTACGGCCCAGGGGAGGTGATCCAATCCCAGGTGGTGCCCGGTTTCGAGGTCCGTGTAGATGAGGTCTTCCCAGATTGATGCGCCCCTTGCAGCCAGGCGATTCCGTCAAGCCGGCTGGACCTACCTGCTGGCCGGCGCGGCCGTGGTGATCTTCACCCTGGCCGGCGGGCTGGTCCCACCCAGCCGGCTGCCCCGACTCCTTCTGCTCCTGCCCGGCCTCGGCTTCGTGGTCCTGTTCGGAGCCCTCATCATCCTGGCCCCCCGGCTGTGGCGTCGGCCCTGGACGGTCACTCCCACCGTGTGGCTGGTGCGGCTGTTGGCCCTCACCAACGCCGGGCGAACGATTCTCTTCCTCCTCAACGCCGTGGGGCTGAACGTCCACATCTTACGATCTTCCGGGCCAGCCTTCTTCATCGTGCGTACAGCCCCAGAGCCGCTGTTTCTGGTCAACGCCGGCCTCACCGGTTTGATCACCTTCATGCTCATCCGCGCCGGATGGATGCCTGGGGCACGGTCAGGAGACCGGCTATAGCAGAGGGCGCCGTGGGAGGGAAGTGAGCCATGAAAATCCGAAATTCGAAATCCGAAATTCGAAATCCGTCATTCCGCCCCTCCATCATCTCCTGGAACCTGACCCGGCTGTGCAACGAGCGCTGTCAGCACTGCTACCTGGACGCCGGCCCCTACGCCGATCGCTCCGACGAGCTCTCCACCGACGAGTGTCTAAGCGTCCTGGCTCAACTACAAGAGTTGGCCCCGGGCGCTCTGCTCATCTTCACCGGCGGCGAACCGCTGCTGCGGGAGGACATCTACGACCTGGCCCGTGCCGGCCGGGACCTGAGATTCACCGTGACGGTGGGCACCAACGGCCTCCACCTCACCCCCCGGCGGCTGGCGCGCCTGCGAGAGGCGGGGGTACAGGGAGTGGCCCTCAGCCTGGATTCCCTGCGTCCCGAGGTGCACGACGCTTTCCGAGGCCGGCGGGGCGCCTGGCAGTCCACCGTGGCCAGCATCGAGCATCTGTGGGAGGACGGACTACCCTTTGTGCTTCAGACCACCGTCAGCCGCGCCAACCTTGAGGAACTTCCCAAGCTGGTGGCCTTCGCCGCCGAGAAGGGTGCTCGTGCCCACAACCTGTACTTCCTGGTCCCCTCAGGCCGCGGCCAGACGTTTACCAGCGATATCACCCCCGGGGAGTACGAGGCCCTGCTCGTGGAAATTCGCCGCTGGCAAGAGGTCTACGCCGGCCGGCTGCTCCTGGGCGTCAAATGCGCCCCCCACTACCAGCGGGTGCTGTGGGAGCACGACCCCAATTCCCCCCACCTGCGCGTCTTTGACCAGGAGGCCGGCGGTTGTCCGGCGGGGGTGCACTACCTGGGCATCCGGCCGAATGGGGACGTCACCCCTTGCCCGTATCTCCCGGTCTATGGCGGCAATCTACGCCAGCAGCCCCTGGCTGCCATCTGGTATGACTCCGACCTGTTCCAACGCCTCCGGCAACGGCACGCCCTCACCGACCGGTGTGGGGCCTGCGAGTTCCGCCTGCTGTGCGGGGGTTGTCGGGCGCGGGCCTACGGTGCTGCCGGCGATGTCATGGCGGGGGATCCCTGGTGTGAATACGAGCCGGGCATCCACAGCAGCCGGCTCATCTCCCCCCATGGCGCCGTGGCCTACGGTGTCGCCGTGGAGGGCGAGCTGGTGTGGACGGCAGAGGCGCAGCGGTTGCTAGAGGTCATTCCGGCCTTTGTGCGGGGGCGAGTCCAGCGTGGCGTAGAGGCTTACGTCCGAGAACACGGCCACGCCGTGGTAACCCCCGAGCTGATGCATCGGGCGCGGGAGAAACGAGGTCCGCGCGGCTGAAGTCATCCCCTATAGTGAACGGTTCAAGGATGGAGCGTGGGGGGTCCTGAAGGTGACGCACCAACCAGTCGGCGCCTAATTGTTCGAATTCGGAGACGCGCGTGGGGGCGCCGCCGATAATGGTTGGCTTGTGGCAGGCACCACACCCCTGGGTCGGCACCTGAGCTCCCATGCGTCCTACCTGGGCGAACAACCACGACACCCAGAGAATGCCGACAACAGCCAGTACCACCCCACCCATCCGGCGCTGATCAATGTTGCGGAACCAGGGCAGAACTGTCAGCAGCAAAAGTATGGCTGCTGGTATCACCATACTCCCCAATGGCCGCCAGGGACCTTCAAAGAACCAAAAGGGCAGGAAGTAGAACACGAACAGCCAGTCGGGATGCGGAAGCGGTGACCGGTCCGCGGGGCCAGTGACCGGCTCCTGAGCCGGCAAGGTTCCTGCCAGCATCAGTACCGTGGCCAGAATCAGCAAGCCTGGCAGAAAGCGCAGCCGGCGGCGTGTAGCCAGCGACATGTCGACGGATCGCTCCCAATTGTGAGGACTGTGGGCCAAACCCTGCCGCCAAGCGATGAGTAGATGTACGCCCAGGAGGATGGTCAGCACCAGAGGCAAAAACCAGATGTGAAAGGCATACCCGCGAAACAGTGGGACAACTCCTAGCTCAGTGCCGCCCAGTACCACAGCCACAAGGACATCCCCGATGACCGGAATGGCTGCCAGGTTCTCCTCGACCAGCAGCATCAAGGTGAAAGCCTTGATGTCCCAGCGCAGCAGATAGCCCGTCGCTCCGAATACAAAGACCAGGATCAACAGTGCGATTCCCAACCACCAGTTCAGGTCCCGAGGGTACTGGTACGCTCGCATGAGGGCGACGCGCAAGGTATGCAGGACGACGAAGGCCATCAGCAACAGTGCCGCCCAACGATGCACGCCCCGGATCAGCCATCCAAACCGGATGGTTGTTTGCATGTACTGGATGCTGGCGAAGGCCTCGTCCGGCGTTGGAATATAGAACAGGGTCATGAAAACACCGCTGATGATGAGCAGCAGAATCAAGACAACTGACATGCGCCCGACGCTGAACATTTCGGCCAGCGCCGGCGCATCATCTTCTGCCGGCGCGCTTGCCTGCACTGCCTGGGCGAGAGGCTCCAGGTTGAGCCGCTCATCAAACCAGCGGTAAACTCGATTGCTCATAGATCATTGCAGAGAATCGAAGAGCCGGCTGGAATAGGTCCAGCCGGCTCTTCGCAAAGACCAGGCCCTGCTGTGGAGTTGTCCAGATCTTAGCGGCTGTCGCCCTCGCTGTGCGTATGCCCATCGTCGTCGCGATGTTCATCGTGGTGATGATCATCCCCAGCCTTGTCGTCGTGGTGGTGATCGTCGGCCTCATCGGCATGCTCGTGCTCTCCGGCCTCTTCATGCGTCCCCGCATCTTTGAAAGTGCGCAGAAAGTTTACCACGTGCCAGCGCTGTTCCTCAGTCAAGATGTTATCCCACGCAGGCATAGGGCTCTCTGGACGGCCGTGGCTGATAATGTAGAACAGTGCCCCGTCGGACAACCCTTGAACGTGACCCTCGTGCAGGTTGGCCGGCTTCACCTCGAGGGTTTCAGCAGCCGGCCCATCGCCCTTACCTGTCTCACCGTGGCACACGGCACAGCTCTGGGCGAACACGGCTGCGCCGGATTTGATCGATTCGTCAGTAGCCGAGAACGGATTCGGCACAGCAGCCGCCTTTTCTGGTACCTCATGGTGGCCGGCCATGTGATCCTCTGGGCTGTGCTGGTGCGCGGCTGCCTCTTCGTGTTCGGCTTCAGCCTCCTGGTGCTCAGCCTCGGCTTCCGCATGCTCGGCTTCGGCTGGCGGCGCGTCTACGGCCGGCGCATTTTCAATGGGCTGTTCCACATGCGCCACAGGTTGGTCCGCCGCTGGCTGCTGTGCCTGACTCCGGCTACACGCGATCAGGATCACGACGAACGACGCCACGATCAAGATCACAAAGGGGATGTTTCGCTTTTTCATAACTGGCCCTCCCGGGTGATTGTCAACCTATCTCTTGGGTACTACTATCAATATTGTACTCCCTGGGAGGCGTTGACACTAGGGACATCCCTACCCGTCGCCAGGGACAAATGTCCCGAAGTAGGGGCAGGCAGGCTTGCACTGAGCCCAGCCGAAGTGTCAGATTGAAGGTCCATCAGCAAACAAACGTGCTCTCCGACACCTCGACTGGGCTACGCACAAGCCTGCCTCGCCCCTACGGAGCGGTGTCGTCGAGAGATGCGAGACCCTGGCGCAGGGCGTATAGGGCAGCCTGGGTGCGGTTGTTGACGTGTAGTTTCTCAAAGATGACCGAAAGCCTGTTCCGAATGGTCTTCTCGGACAGATGAAGTTGATGGGCGATTTCCTGATTCTCGTAGCCCTGAGCCACGAGGCGCAGGATGTCCTGCTCTCGATCAGTCAGGGGCGTCAGTCCTTCGGCCAGCAACGTATCGTCTTGCAACCGTTTGAACTCCTCGATCATCCTGCCGGCGATGCTGGGGTCCAGTAAGGCCTGGCCCTCAGCCACCGCCCGGATAGCACGCAACAGCTCGTCCGAGTCGGCGTCCTTCAGTAGATACGCCCGGGCGCCGGCCTTGATGGCTTCAAACACGTACTGATCCTGCCGGTACATGGTCAGGATGATGACGCCAACGTGGGGATTCTCAGCCGTGATCTCTTTTGTCGCTTCCACGCCATCCAGCTCGGGCATGTTAATATCCATCACCACGATGTCAGGGTTGAGGCTCCGGGCGCGGAGCACCGCCTGCCGGCCATCGGCCGCCTGTCCTATGACCTTCATGTCGGATTCGGCCTCGCAGATCTGCGACAGACCCTGACGCACCATCGTATGGTCATCCGCAATCAAGATCCTGATTCGTCTCACGATCGAACTCCTGCAGTCTCCCTATGGACCGGCAACCAGGCTGAGACCGTCGTCCCGTGCCCCACCTGACTGTGGATCTCGAAGGTTCCATCCATTGCCTCGACCCGCTCACGCATCTGGGTCAGGCCAAGGCCGCTGTTGTGTCCATTCCCGTGGCTTACTTTGAACCCCTGGCCGTCGTCCCGGATCGTTAGCCCCACACAGTCTGAACGATCCAGCACGACATCAATCAACACGTGGCGAGCGCCGGCATGCTTGCCGACGTTGTTCAGTGATTCCTGGATCAGGCGGAAAAGCGTTGGCTCCAGGCTGGATGGCAGGTCTTCTTTTCTTCCGATCACCTGGAAATCGACCTGCAGCTCATGCTGTTCGCCAAAAGCGGTGATAAACTGCTGTGTCCCGCGCCAGAAACCCAGCCGGCGCAAGTCCATGGGACGCAAAGCGAGGATGGTACTTCGAACATCCTGAATGCTATCCTGCAAGCTTTGCTTAATGGTTCGCAGTTCCTGGCGCACCCGGTCTGGTTCCTGATCGAGCAGCTTGCGGCACAGATCGGTCTTGAGAGCCAGGAAGTACAGGTTTTGGGCCAGACCGTCGTGGAGGTCGCGGGCGATGCGCGCTCGCTCCTCGTTGACGATGTCCTCCCGCTCCTTGCGCTGTGTAATGTCGCGCAGGACCGCCGACGTGCCCATCACCTGGCCGGCGTCGTCCGCAATCTGGGTTTGGGTCAGCTCAACGACAACTCGCTGTCCGGCCCTGGTCAGGCACGTCAATTCGTAGTCGCGGACAAAGCCGTTGCGCTGCAGACTGTCCGAGAGAGATGCGATCTCCTCCTCGGCGCGGGTCTGATCGGCCAGCAGGGTTCGGAATGGCTGATCGAGGATCTCGTCCGCGGTGTGCCCAAAGATGGTCTCGGCACCCCGATTCCAGGAGCGAATCCGCCAATCATTGTCCAGGCTGACGATGGCGTCGGCCGAGGCTTCAGTGATACTTGCCAGGTAGCGTTCGCGCTCCCGTGCCTGCTGCTCGATAGCTTCTTTCTCGGCCAGCCAGCGGCCGATCCAGGCCAGGGTGACCCAGGTGACGGCAGGTCCGACCAGGCTATAGAATGCAATCTCAACGGAGTAGTGAATCAGGTGCCCAAATTGCAGTTGCACAATGCGCGCCGGCCCGAGTTGGTAAAGGATGACCACGATGATGAGTGCCAGTGGGACTCTCCATTGCAGCCACCTGATCCGATCTGCGAGCGGCATCTTTCGCCACTTGTGCATATGTGACGTTCTCCCGTTCTGTAGGTTCGTGGTCACTCTCGCACCTCTGATACTACATCAACTTGCGAAATTGTCAAACCTGCCCCTGGCGCTACCATAAGGAGTGCGCTGATCAGGTGTGTCAGCTTGCCAGGATCGTCTTTGTCGATGCAGCAACTCCCCCCCGAATCCTTCAAGAATTGTAGAAAACGCGGATGGATCGATCGCGCAAGAACGATGACGCGGGCACCGGGGAAGGTTCCCCGAGCTTGTGCCAGACCCAGCGTGCCCGCCAGCGGATAACGGTCGATGTCCAGCACGACGCAGTCGGTGTCGATATTGCCGGCCTGCTTGCCCATCTCGCATACCAGGTCCACCTCTGCAACGGTCTCAATGCCTGGCAGGCCATCCAGGGCCCTGGTCAAGTCCTGCCGCTCAGTTGCTTCCTCGCTGACTACCACGACGCGAACCGGTGTCGACATCTCATCTCGCCTCTCTGATTATGTAGGCCCATTTCCCCTTGCATTATACTCCACTTTAGCCTGCTGTTTGTAGGGACATCTCTACCTGTCACCAGGGACAAATGTCCCGACGCTTTTGGACCCATTTCTGACCTGCCGGCGACATGCCTTTGACCGTCGCATGCCCCAAGAAACCCTCGGTACAGGCCTTGCTGTACCACCAAACCCTTGATATACTTGATTCCGTCCAAGACCGATGATTTGCAAGGGGACAAACATGAGTATACGACCTCGTCTACAGTTCTTATCTCAGGAAACGATCGAGCGCGTTATCGCCGAGGCCTACGACCTGCTGACCGACCCCGGCGTGCGCGTCCACTCAGATCGCGCGTTGCAGCTCCTGGCCGAGCACGGCGCGGAAGTAGACTTGAAGGCTCAAGTGGCGCGCATTCCGGCCGACCTGGCCCGCCGCGCGGTCGAGACGGCCCCCTCGTCGTTCCGCCTCTACAACGCCGACGGCCAGCCGGCGGTACACTACGGCGGCAACGCAGTGCACTTCGACCCCGGGTCAGCCGCCATCGAAATCCTCGACCACGGGTCCAAACAATCACGTGATCCCGTCACCGTTGACTGCGTGCGCTTCGTCAAGCTAGCCGACGGGCTAGGTGCGTTGGACGCCGTCGCCACCTCTCTCATCTGCGCCGATGTTCCCCAGGAGATCGCTGATCTGTACCGGCTCTACCTGATCCTCCTCTACACCGGCAAGCCGGTCGTCACTGGCGCGTTCGCCGTCGAGACCTGGGAGGTGATGAAGGATCTCCTGGTAGCAGTCGCCGGCAGCGAAGAGGCGCTGGCGGAGAAACCCAGGGCTGTCTTCGACGTCTGTCCCTCCCCGCCGCTCTTGTGGTCAGAGATCACGTGCGAGAACCTGATAGACTGCGCGCAGTACCGGGTGCCGGCGGAACTGGTGAGCATGCCGCTGACAGGGGCCACGGGGCCGGCGACCCTCCTGGGCACAGTCGTCCAGCACACCGCCGAGAACCTGAGCGGGGTCACCATTCACCAACTGGTAAACCCCGGTGCGCCCATCGTCTGGGGGGGTTCGCCGGCTGCCTTCGATATGCGCGCCGGCACCACGCCAATGGGCGCTATCGAGACGATGATGATTGATTGCGCCTACGCTGAAGTGGGCAAGTATCTCGGTCTGCCTACCCACGCCTACCTGGGGATGTCCGATGCCAAGATCGTGGACGCTCAGTGCGGGCTCGAATCGGGCATCGGGGCGGTGTTGGGTGTGCTGGCAGGGATCAACATGATCTCCGGCCCCGGCATGCTCGACTTTGAGAGCTGCTTCAGCCTGGAGAAACTGGTGATTGACGCAGAGATCGTGGGGATGGCGAAGCGACTGGTGGCCGGCATCGTTGAACGTGAGACACCGCTGGGGCTGGAGATCATCCGCCAGGTGGGACACGCCGGCAACTTCCTGATCACGCCCCACACGCGCCGCTGGTTCCGCGAGGAACTGTTCATCCCCAGCCCGGTGCTCGACCGCGACTTCCGTCGCAACTGGGAGGCGAAGGGCAGCCTGAACGCCACCGAACGCGCTCACCGGCGCGCCGAGGAGGTCATTGCCGCCTATGAGCCCAGGGAACTGCCGGCTGAGATCATGCGCGAACTGGAGGCTATCACGTTGCGGGCGGCCCAATCCACCGGCATGGACTGTCTGCCTGAGCGCGAGTAATCGGTATTGTAACCACCGCCTGGCGAATGAATTCGCGGCAACCTTTGCGAAACCGACCTTCGTCGGTTGAGCTGCCGAGGCGGTAATGCAGAGGAGCCCAAAATGAGCGAAATCCTGAAGCAACTACAAGAAGCCGTCACCACCGGCGAGCCCGATCAGGCGCGGGAATTGGCAGGCCGGGCGCTGGAGACAGGTGTCGCACCGCTGATCGCCATCGAGGAAGCACTCACGCCGGGCATGCAGATCGTCGGCGAGCGGTACGAATGTGGAGAGTACTTCATCCCCGATCTGATGATGGCCGCCGAGGCGATGAAGGGGGCGATGGAGGTGTTCGAACCGGCGCTGATGGAACGCCAGGAGCAGCGCCAGGTGTTGGGTGTCGTCGTCATCGGCACCGTCAAAGGAGACATTCACGAGATCGGTAAGAGCCTGGTTGCGACGATGCTAAGCGCGGCGGGCTTGGAGGTGCACGACCTGGGCGTGGATGTGCCGGCCAGCCAGTTCGTCGAGCGGGTGCAGGAGACCAGTGCGAACGTCGTCGGCCTCTCGGCGCTGTTGACGACGACGATGCGTAACCAGGCGGCAGTCATCGAGGGTCTGAAGGAGGCCGGCCTGCGCGAGCAGGTCAAAGTGATCATCGGCGGCGCGCCTACCAGTCCCGCCTGGGCGCGGGCGATTGGCGCAGACGCTTACGCTGAGAACGCCAACGAGGCAGTGGGTGTGGTAAAGCAACTATTGAGAGAATTCCCGTACGGAGAAGCTACAGATTGGAAGGATTCCCCTATAGACGCCGGCTCGCCAGCGGACTATCATTATCCCTTGGGGAAATAGATTCTGGAGCGTGTGACAAAAAACAGAGGAGGTCACAGAGTGAACAGGATTGGTATAATCTTGCTGGCCGCAGCGCTGTTCGTAAGTGGTTTAGTACTGG
>JBHIAO010000030.1:0-24728 GCA_046758565.1 Anaerolineae bacterium | reverse complement strand
GCTCGGGGATGATCAGGTAGACCAGAGCAAAGGCCCACAGAGAGTAATCCCCCACAAAGGCCAGGTGTGAGTGACCCACGACCCAGTTGGTGAAGTGGACGTACAGGCTGAAGCTGCGCAGCGACTGGGCCACGCCCTGAATGCAGGTGAAGCCCCAGAAGATGGCCCCCACAGCAAAGAAGCGCAGCGCCACGTCCTGGCCCACCCGCGACCAGCGTCCTTCCATCGTCTTGTAAAAGTTCCACATGAAAGCTGTGGTGGGCACGATGGCCAGAATGCTGAACACCACGGTGAGAATCTCCAGCCACTCCGGGGCCGGGCTCCACAGTTGATGGTGTTGTCCCGTCCACACGCTCCACAACCCCCACATGGCCAGGCCGTGGCTGTAGAGCGGATTGTTGGCGAGGCGAGGCAGCAGGTAGAAAGCGAGACCCAACCCACCGGTGGTGAACCAGGCGTTGAACAGGTTGTGCACATAGAAATAGTTGATGATGTTGTCGTTCATCCCGGTGTACGCTCCGGAGGGATCCCAGATCTTGTTGCCCACAGCGTAGACCGGGATGAGGATCAGGGTCGCGGCCATGAAGTTCCAGACGCTGACGTACAGCTTGGGCTCCTGCCGGCGGGCCACTGTGCCCCAGATGTTCACTCCCAGCAGCACGATAATCAGCAGGAAGAGCAGGTCCAGCGGCCAGACCATCTCCGCATACTCGCGGCCCTGGTTCATGCCCATCAGCAAGGTTACCGCCGCCACCACGATCAGGAGATTCCAGAGCCACAGCGTGATGCGTGCCAGGCGGGGGCTGAAGAGCGGTGCACCGGTCAGGCGGCGGGTGATGTAGAGCATGGAGCCGGCATATGCCATGGAGAGCCAGCCAAAGATGAGCCCGTTGACGTGCATGGGCCGCAGGCGACCGAAGTTCAGATACGCCTGCAGCGAGAATGGGATCAACTGCTGCAAAGGCGGGCTGTAGAGCAACGCAGCCATGAAGAGGCCGGCCAGCCCCGGCACCAGCAGCCAGAACACGGCGGCGTAGAAGTAGCCTTGTATGGCTTGTCTCTCTTCCTTACTCAGCATCCCAGTCTCCGCGTCTTCGATGTAATCAAACGCAATCTCAACCTCAGTCAATATACGCTGATGGAATGGACTGATGTGTTGACAAGATCGCTGTTCAGAGGTATAATATAGGCAAATAAACCAGTTCGTCTGGTTTACCCGCCCCCGGCGATAAGGTAGCCAACTGAGGCTGCCTTCCTCTCATGAGGATAGTCGGGGGCGTTTTATGTGCCTGTTTCTGGCACAAGCCATAAGTCAACGACCTTGCCGGCAAACATCTTGTAGTGGGCATCATCATTCTTGGCCACAGAATGCAGAATAGCCCCCACAATCATATCGGCTAGTTGTAGCCCATCTTCGTGTCTTGAACCCCCACCGACGATCTTCTTGAATGGGCGCGCCCTCCCCGTTTTCCTACACTCCTCAGATAGTTTGATACGCAACGCTCTCCGAAATGCCGGTGTTGCCCCGTCAATTACCAACACATCGTTGGCGATATCTAGAGCCGATGCACGTAGCGTCAACTGTGTGACAAAATGGATTGTCAGATCCCGCCCGCTCATCTGCCTGACACTGTCATCAAGGTTGGCTTTGTCTACAACAACGGCCCGTACCCGAAATGGGACAGCTTGTACTGCCTTGAAAAAGGCCACTTTTTGCGCCGCTGTGGTCTTGTGATACTTGAACTCGAAGGTTGGCGGAAGACGCCGGGATCGGCGTAATTCTGCCAGTTCGAGCAACGGTGCACGCTCCGCCAGTTGAACCAAGGCCAGGGCAAAATGGGTTGATGCGCCGCCAGCGATATCGAAACCCGGGTCGCCAGACTCGTCGAGATGATAGTATTGAGTCATAGTGAGCCTATTGCGCCCCTGTGTCTATCTATGGTCGAATCCCGCTCTCCGTGAACCTCCTGTCCGCAGGGGGGAATCCGTTTATGAGGAACCGACCTTCAGTCGGCTCATTCAGAAAGTCAAACTTCCCCGCGCCCGAATGGAGTAGTCGATCAGTCGGGCTCCGCCCACCAGAGTCACCTCGGGGATGAGTTCTTCGGCTTTGATGTTGCGCACCAGGGCCGTCTGCTCGCACACCTCGATACGGACGCCCATTTCGAGGGCCTCGGCCAGGCGCTGCTTGATGGTGGGTGCTCCTGGCTTGGTCTCTTCTTTGTCGGCTGCCCCCTGGACCATCACGTCGGCGCCCTGCTGGACGCAGTAGACGACGGCGTCCTGGTCCATGGCGGCCGCCAGGGAGGCGTACATCAGGGCCGCCCGCACCTGGCCTGGCGCGTTCAGGCCGGAGCGCAGCACCACCAGAAACAGGCGTTCATCTTCTTCTGCGGCGGCCGCCGGTCCGGGTGCCGGCTTGCGGATGTAGAACCGGTGCACCCCATCGTCTTCGCCCGTCTCCAGCAACTCGTAGCCTTCTCGCTCTGTCCAGATGGGCATGTCGGGACCGGTGCCGGGATCGGTGGCCAATAGCTCCAGGATCTCGCCTGGCTCCATGGCCTCCAACACCTCTTTGGCTTTGAAGATGGGTGCAGGATAAATCATCCCCTGACAGTCCAGGGTACGAGTCGGCTGCAAAGACAGCTCTTTCATGGTGTCCCTCCCTTCTATTGGCAGATGACAGATAGCCGATAGCGGATGGCAGATGGCGAATGACAGCCGTCAACCACATACCATCAGCTATCAGCCATCAGCCATCAGCTATCAGCCATCAGCCAGTTCGGTAGCGTCCTGGTCGGATGTTGTGGTGGTGGTGCGATACCAGCGATACGATCTGTAGCCTACCCACACGGCAACCAGCATCGCCGGCACCAGAAGATACCACGGACGCCCGAAGAACAGCACCTGGGTAGTCTCAACGGCCAGACCCAGACGATTCACACTGGGGGGCAGGGAAACGCTGAGGACGGCATAGGGGATAGTGAGCACCACAATGGCGCCGACAAAGGCAGTGACGGCCGCAGTGAAACCCAGGGCCAGCGCGGACCGGTCTCCCGCTCCCGCAACTGGGTTGTCGCGTCTCTCAACCGCTCGGAGAGACGTCTCGCCTGCCGCACTATCCGCTCGCATAGCAGGGGCAGATGCCTCCTTGGTGAGCATGGGTCATTTCGGCCTTACATCCCCAGCTCGCGAACACCCTCCGGATCGATCTTCTCCCGCAGCAACCGGATCTGCCCTACGGTAGGAGGTTCGGTCTCCGGAACCTCCGAGGGGATCAGCAGCTCAAAGCCGGTGTTCTGCTGCACTTGCTCTACGGTCACCCTCGGGTGCAGGGACACCAGCCTCATGTAGCCCGTCTCCTGATCAAATTCCATCACCGCCAGGTTGGTGACCACCTGATCTAGCCGCTTCTTCACGTTGGGATGATGGCCTGGGAAGGTGACGAAATCCACCTTCTCGGGCAGCCGCCTCCGCTCGTGGCGGGGCAGCCACATGACGATGCGCCCGACGGTATGGGCGAGGATGGCCTGGCCGGCGCCGCCCGTCAGCCGGACACTGGGATGCTGATAATCCCCCAGGGCACTGGTGTTGATGTTCCCCTCGCGGTCGATCTGCACGCCGCTGAAGAAGCCCAGGCTGACCCGCCCCCGCTGGGCATGCTCGAAGAGACGCGGCAGGCTCATCCACTGGACCGCTCCCTCACCCAGGGCGAAGTACTCGGTAGTCAGGTAGCAACGCTGGGGACGGAAATCGATCCCCTCCAGGTTGATACACACCATGTTAGGCGCGTGGGTCGCCTTGGCCAGTCGGATCGCCATGACCGGGATCATGGACGCCACGCCGTGCATCACCGTATCGCCATCCCGGATGGTCCGCGCCAGGGTGGCGACCATCAGCTCGTCGGGGGTGTAATCCTCGGCATACGCGGTGACCCCAGGAGCCACGGTCGGTACTTCGGCTATTCTCGCCATCGATGCCTCCCTACTTCGGATTGCGGATTGGGGATTTCGGATTGCGGATTTTTGTTGATTCGTTGATTCGCCGATGGGCTCGAGCCGCACTCCAACCTCGTACAACTTCACCTTCCACATTAATGGGTAATGATAGGCTATTTACGCGGGAACCGAAAGACCTACTTCTTGAAGGTACTCGTCGTAGGTCTTCGGTCCGTAGACGTACTCTTTCAGATACTTTTGGAACCCTTCAGCCGTCTCGCCGATCTCCAGATAATGCTTCACGTGGTTCTCATCGAAGTCATACACAAAAGGGCAACCGGTAGGATGGGCACCATACGGCACTTCGACAATCGCCGTCGTGACGAAACCGGGAATCTTGGTCAGCTCCGGCGTCCGGCGTATCTCTTCCGTGGATACGATCTCCTCCACGGTGACGATCACCCGATCGGCCGCCTCCGCCAGGGTGTCGTCCCACGAGGAGCCCTTGGTCTGGACGTTGCCCTCAGCGTCGGCGCGATGGGCGTGGACCAGGCACACATCCGGCTTGATGGCCGGCACTAGAAGCACTTCCTCGCCGTTCCACTGGTATGTGCGGTACTCCGTGCGTAGCTTTTCCAGATCAGACCCGAAGAGACCCTTCAGGGGCAGAAAAGGCAGACCCAGTGCCGCCGCCTTTATGGCCGAGGCGATAGCAAAGCACGCACTCTCCCGCAGCTCCAACCATCCCTCTTCGACTCCGCGACGGAAGTTAGGTGCCAGCCCATACCCTTCGAAACCGATATAGGCCCCGGTGACCGACTTAACACTCCCAGCACCGATCAGGATGTCCACGGCAATACCGTGGGCGGCCACGACGACATTCAGATCCTTGACGCCGCGCCGGATGATGGCCCGGATGAGGGCCATGGGCGCCTGTTCGAAGAAAGCACCGCTGATGGTGACCGTATCGCCGTCCTTGACGAGAGCGGCGGCTTCGTTGAGACTGGTTAGCACCTTGTTCATTGGAAAGAATCCTCCTCTTCGGTTAGATGGCTGGATGGTTGGATGGCTGGATGGTTAGATGGTTAGATGGCTTACCAACTGCTTGCCAACGGTATCTCGGGCAAACTCCTGCCAACCCATTACCCCTTCCCAGATCGCATCCACCAGCACCTTCAGCTATCCAGCCATCTAGCGATCCAGCTATCAACAAGTAGACGGTTACTCTCAGACCACTCCTACTTCTCTCAGTTCTTTCAACCGGGTTGGTCCGTATCCCAGGTACTTGAGATAGACGTGCTCGTTATCCGCGCCCACCGGCCGGCATACCCACTTGAGGCGCGGTGGGGTCTCTGTCATCTTCCAGAATGGCATCTGGAGGGCAAGCCGCCCGTACACCGGGTCTTCCACGATTCCGAACACGCCCCGTTCCCACCAGTTCTCCTCGGCCATGACTTCGGCGGGACTCTGGACGGGGCCCGCCGCTACCACTCCTGGTCCGCGTTGGTTGAGCATGTAATCCTGAGCCTGGTCCAGGATCTCCTGCGCCGTGTAGTTCGCCGCCCACTTCTCCAGCTCGGCGTGCAGGGCGATCTGGTGCTCCAGCTTGCTCCGCTGGACCGGCGAGTTGAAGCGTTCGTCCTCGCGCAGGTCAGGCCTCTGCATCACCTCGGTCACGGCATAGAAATTTATATCCGAAAAACCCACCAGGACGCTGTAGCCGTCCCTACAGCGGATGAAAGTGTAGGGGAACGCCGCCGGCTCCAGTGGACCCACCCGCCCACGGACGACGCGGAAGCGGTCGTAAAGGCTCAGGGCGTAATCCACAAACCGCATCAGACCCTCGGCGCCGGAGACGTCCAGGAACTGGCCCTGGCTCGTCCGCTGCCGGTAGTGCAACGCCGTGAGGACTCCGAATGCGCCCCACAGGCCGCCGGCGAACCAGCCCAGCCAGTTGCCGGCCCGCGTCGGCACCTGATAGGGCTGCGGTTCGGGATCGGGCATCTCACCCGTGGAGGCCGTGTTGCCTGCCAGCGCCTGGTTGATGATGTCGTAGTCGGGCTGGCCCCACTGCGCCCGCGGCCCGAACTGGCCGTGGACGTACAGGGCCAGGTAGATTAGTCGGCGATTGATCTCCCGTAACTGCCGGTAGCCCACACCCCAGGCGTCCATTCGGCCCGCCGGGTAGGTCTCGATCAGCACATCGGCATGGCGCACCAGGTGCCGCAACACCTCTCGCCCGGCTTTGCTCTCCATGTTGAGGGTGATGTGGTACTTGTTGCGCGCTTCGACCAGGTAGCCCAGGCCGGTGCCCTGGCGGTGGATCCCGAACGGGCTAAGCTGCCGGGCCATGTCACCTCCGGGGGGCTCGATGCGGATCACCTCTGCTCCGAACTCCGCCAGAAAGGAGGAGCATATCAGCCCGGCCAGGTTGCCGTAGCTCAGGTCCAGGATCACCAGGTCGTCCAGCGCTTCCGGGCACACGTGAGCACGCCGCGGTTCAGTCCGCTCTTGAATCCAAACCTCCCACGGTTGCTCGAACTGGAGGGCGTCCACCTGCGGCCACAACCCCAGCTCCAGCGGTTCCGGCGCAGGTGCCTCGTCGGACGTCACTGGCGGCCATGTCAGCCCGGTGCGTCCATCCCAGTCGTCGGGGGGCCTGGCTCCGGGTTTGTCCTCCCACTTGCCGATGACCCTCTTTTCTTCCAGGGCGTGGATCTGACCAGGCTGCAGCCCCAGGAGACAGCCGAGCACGTACTCGTTGTGCCAGCCGACGGGCTTCACCGTCCACTTCAGCCGGCCGGGCGTAGCCGACATCTTGACCGGCACCCCGACTTCCGTCAAGGGGCCATACAGGGGATCGTCCAGAGTCCACACCGCTCCGCGAGCGCGAAAGTGCTCGTCTTCGTACTGGTCTTGGAAGTCCATCACCCGCATGGCGGCGAAGCCCCACTCAGTGGCCAGAGCCTCGATTTCTGCCCGGCTTTTGTCCTTCACCCACCCGGCGACCTGAGCGATGAGCTCCGCAGCGTTGTCCGGTTGCTGGCGGGCGGCAAGGGTGGCGAAGCGCTCATCCTCCGCCAGACTTGTACTGAGCGCAGTCGAGGTATCCCGCCGGCCCATAGCGTGGCACAAGCCCTGGAACTCGGCATCGGTGACAGCGGCGACGGCTACAAAACCGTCGCGGCAGGGGAAGATGTCCGCCAGCCCCAGAGCTACGTCCCGGTTGCCATACTGATCCCGGTCTTTTCCAGTAAGGTGCTGGTAGACCCAGGTCCAGTCCAGAGAGCGGATCAGGCCCTCCGATTGCGCCACATCGATGAACTGGCCCCGGCCGGTGCGCTCCCGGTAGTGCAACGCGGCCAGGATCGCCGTCGCCGAGAGGGCGGCGCCCATCCAGTCGCCGACCCAGAAGCCCAGTTTCTGGGGAGGCCGGCCAGGGAAGCCGCTGATGGCGCTGATGCCGCTCACCGCCTGGGCCAGGACGTCGTAGGAGGGCCGGCCTACAGAGAAGGGACCCCACTGGCCGAAGCCGTTGTTCGCCGCGTAGACCAGCCGGGGATTGATGTGGGAGAGCTGGCGATACCCCAGCCCCCAGCGGTCCATGGTCCCGGCGCGCAGGTTTTCTACGAGGACATCGGCGCGCGCCGCCAGGCGCAGGAAGAGTTCTTTGCCCTCCGGTTGATGGACGTCGATGGCGACGTGGTACTTGTTGCGGCTCTGGTGGCGGATGCCGGTGGATAGGTTCTTCCAGTAGAGCCCTTCGTAGGCCACGTATCGGGCGGTGTCGCCGGTGCCCGGCAACTCGACTTTGATGACCTCAGTGCCGTACTCGGCCAGGTAGGAACTGGTGGCCGGACCCAGATACAGCGTGGCCAGTTCGACACAGCGGATGCCCTTCAGGGCTTCAGGCTTCTCGAAGGTTTTTGCAAGGTCGAAGATTTCGGCGGTCCACTCAAAGTAGTCGCGGCGCTCCATTTCTTAGCGACGCTCCTCACCCTCAAGCAACTCCCGCACCCAAGCGGCATCGGCATCGCTCAGGGGCGGTTCGATAGAACGGTGATAATCCAGCGAATAGTCGTAGCCGGCTCGCTCATACACCGTGTCGAAGATGGCCTGCAGATCGAGCACCACATCTGGGTCATCCGCGGTCAGCGGCACGGGAATCGTCGGCAACCGATAGCGAAGCGTCCACGCATAGACCTCTGCGCTGGGGCGGCGCTGTTCCCGACAGACGAAAGCGTAATAATCCGCCGGGGGCAGGGGCTCAATCGTCGGCAGACGCCTGCCACCCCGCAGCAAGTCCAGTTCGATCAGATGGGCGGTGCTCTGAAGCACGGCTTCCCGCTTGCTCAGGTATTCCCGATGCCCGTCGCTGCCAGCCCGTTTATTGTCCGGGGAGAGCACCTCAATGACCGTGACCACTTCCATGGTCTCCCGCTCGCGGATTGTGAGGAAGGCTTCACGTTTCCGTTCGGGCATGGGCAGGGTGAGGACAACAGGCGCGACGGCAACAGCAGCGGTGGTGGCAGCACCCTCCGCAGAGGTCACCATTTCTTCACGTTCCAGCATTGTCACATCGGGGTAAATGATTTTAGGGCGTCCGTCCGGTTCGTGTTCCACGTAGACACGCTCCTCCACCCGTACCACATAGCGGGGACGCACATGAGATACCAGAGCAGCAGCAAGCTCTGTAATGAAACGGGTGTGGAAATCCTTCCATGCCTGACTTTCGATAAACGGATCCATGCCTGGAAACGGCGACGGCATGACAATTCACCTCCTGTTTACCCCACGCCCACGAGCTCGAAAAGCCACCTTGGGTCATCTATCATCGGCTTAGATTCCGCTATCAGCGCGATTATAGGGCAGCCCATGGGGTCTGTCAAACCGCCAGGAACTTGCCGATTATCTCTTCGTCGCGCTGCAACTCCTCCATCACCCCTTGATGGCGGATACGGCCCTTGTCGATGATATAACCCCGGTGTGCCAATTTGCTAGTGAAGCGCATGTTCTGCTCGGCCAGAAGTAGGGCGATGCCCTGACGGGTGATCTCCAGGACCAGTTCTTCCAGCCGCCGCACCACCAGGGGCGCCAGCCCTTCCGAAGGCTCGTCCAGGAGCAGGAGCTGCGGGTTCACCATCAGCGCCCGGGCAAGGGTCAGCATCTGCCGTTCCCCGCCGCTCAGATTCCGCCCAGGACGGTTCTGGATCTCGGACAGTTCGGGGAAAAGATCATAGACAGAGCGGTGCGTCCAGCCATTCCCCGCCGACTTTCGCTTCACCACTTCCAGATTCTCATCCACCGTCAGGTCAGGGAAGATGCGCCGATCCTGGGGGGCATAGCCGACGCCTAGCCGGCAGATTTGGAAAGGCGGCCGGCCGGTGATCTCCACCCCCCTGAAGGTGATACGGCCACTGCGGGGCGGCGTGAGCCCGATGATGCTGCGCAGAGTGGTCGTCTTGCCGGCACCGTTGCGACCTAGCAGGCAGACCACTTCCCCCTCCTCCACGGTCAAAGAGATACCCTGGAGGATGTGGCTGTGGCCGTAGTAGGTATGCAGATCCTTGACTTCTAACATGGCGGCTCCTCGTTAGATGGCTGGGTGGCTAGATGGTTAGATGGCTGGGTGGCTAGATGGTTGGACGGCTGGGCTGCTAAATCCGCGTATCCTCCATCTCCACATACCCCACCGTCCTCCTCCTTTCTCCCTTCAGCCATCCAGCTATCCAGCCATCCAGCCATCCAGCCATCCAGCCATCCAGCTGCCTACTCCCCAAGATACGCCTCCCTCACACTCACATCCCCCCGCACCTCCCCCGGTGTCCCATCGGCGATGATTGACCCCTGGTGCATGACCACGATCCGCTGGGCGATAGAAAAGACGACTTCCATGTCATGCTCCGTCAGCAGGATGGTGACGTTCTGCTTATGAGCCAGGTCGCGGATGAAGGCCACCATCTCCGCCGTCTCCTGCGGTGCCATGCCAGCCGTTGGCTCGTCCAGGAGCAGGAGCTTGGGGCCGAGGGCCAGGGCGATGCCCAGTTCCACGTGGCGCTGCTCGCCGTGGGATAGGGCGACGCATGGCGTGTCCCACCGGCCGGCCAGCCCAAGGACGGAGAGGACCTCCTCTGTCTCACTATCGACCTCAGGCAGGCGGTCACTGGCGCTGAACAGCCGGGCAGTCTCACCCCGGCGGGAGAGGACGGCGATCTTAACGTTGTCGAAGATACTCAGTTCGGGGAAGATGTGGGTCACCTGGAAGGTCCGGCTGATGCCCAGCCGGGCGATACGAGAGGGAGGCAGACCGGTGATATCCTGCTGCTGGAAGATCACCCGGCCGGCAGTGGGCCGTAGGCGGCCGGTGATCAGGTTGAAGAGCGTCGTCTTGCCGGCACCATTGGGGCCGATAATGGCCGTCAGCTCGCCCTCCTCGACCATCAGGTCCACTTGGTTGACTGCCCGGAGCCGGCCGAAATCTCTGACCAGACCTTTCGTCTCCAAGATGCTCATCGGTCGCACTCCACACTCCCGTCCAGTTTCCAGCCACCCAGCCATCCAGCCATCTAACCACCCAGCCATCCAGCCACCCAGCCATCCAGCCATCTACCCTCAAGTTCCCTCAGTTCCCACTAACCAGTTCCTCTCATCGCCCCGGGAATTGGGGACGAGCCGCTGTTGGACAAAGCTCACCACTCCCCCGGGCACGAAGATCACCAAAGCGATCAGCAGGGTGCCGAGGTAAAACATCCACCGCTCAGCGATGAGGCTGGATAGCGCCCCCTTGATCGTGATAAAAATGACAGCGCCGACTGCTGGCCCCATGAAGGTGTGCATCCCGCCCAACAGGCTCATCAGCACCGGGTCGATGGACCGGGGCCAGAAGGCCATGCCGGGTGTGACCGCGCGCAGGAAGGGGGCATACAGCGCCCCGGCCAGGCCGGAGAAAGCGCCTGAGATGACGAAGGCCGCTAGCCGGTAACGCCGCACCGGAATGCCGATGAACTCCACTCGCTCTGGGTTGACCCGGATCGTCCGCAGGGTGAACCCGAAAGGCGAGCGCACGACAGCCCACAGGAGAAATAGGGAGATGACGACCAGGCCGGCGGTGAGGTAGTAGTAGCCGACGATGGGCTCGATCTCCAGGCTCAGGCGCATCAGGTGGATGGTCGGCCGGGGGATGCCGGCCAGCACCCGGGAGATACCGATGACCCGATGCAGGTCAAAGATCAGCCCGTAGACCATCTGCCCGAAGGCCAGGGTTAGCATGGCGAAGTACAGCCGGTCCAATCGTACGCAGAAAACGCCAAACACCAGGGCTGCCAGGGTCGCCAGGGCCATCCCTCCCGCCAGGGCCAGAGGCATCGAAGGCCGAACCCGCATCAGAACGATGGCCGACGTGTAGGCGCCGATGGAGAAGTAGGCAGCATGGCCAAAGGAAAGCAGGCCGGTGTGGCCGAACAGCAGGTTGAAACTGGTGGCAAAGAGAGCCAAGATCAGGACCTCCGTCGCCAGCGTGAGTTGGAAGGCGCTGACCATGAAGGGCAGGGCCAGCAGTAACAGGAGGATGAGCAGCGTCGCCGGCAGCCGCACCCAACGTTCCGGTCTGGGCAGGGGAGCCTTCTGTGTCGAGGGGCAAGGGGACAGGGGAGCAGGGGTGAAGGATTGGCCCCACGCTCCTCTTCTCCCACGCTCGCTTTCTCTCATGCTCCACTGCACAGACAGCATCTCCACTCCCTCAGCCACCCAGCCATCTAGCCATCCAACCATCTAGCCATCTAACAGTAGCCGGGGCTGAGTCCATCGGTTCAATCGAGCATAGGCGAAGTGGGCGATCCCGCCAGGCAGGAAAATTACGAGCGCGATCAATACCGCCCCCAGGACGATGGCCCAGAACTCCGTGCGGCTGGAGATCACCTCTTTGATGACCATGAAGATGGCTGAACCCACGGCCGGCCCCAGAAAGATGCGCATTCCGCCCAGCAGGCTCATGAACACCGGCTCAGCGGATTTGGACCAGAAGGTGATCTGGGGTGTGATGGCCCGCTCGAAAGGGGCGAAAATGGCCCCCGCCAGGCCGGAGAAGGCGGCCGAGAGAACGAAGGCCATCAGCCGGTAATGCCGGACCGGGATACCCGTGAACTCCGCTCGCTCAGGACTCTCGCGGATGGCCTTCAGCGTCAGTCCGAAGGGGGAGTTGACGATCCGCCACAAGACCCAGGAGGCAGCGACCACCAGCACCAGGGTGAAGTAGTAGTAGCGTGGAATGTCGGCAATGGAGAGCTCCAGCGCCAGGAAGCGTAGTGGTGACCGGGGGATGCCCACCAGGCCATCGCTGCCGCCGGTCACCGAGGTCCATTTATCAGCGATGGCAAAGACCATCTGGGCGAAGGCCAGGGTCAGCATGGCAAAGTAGATCTCGTCCAAACGGACGCAGAAATAGCCGATGACCAGACCGGCCAGCGTTGCCAGGATTGTCCCACCGACGAGAGCCAGCGGAATCGAGGGCCTGATTTCCTTGAGGATCAGTGCCGCTCCGTAGGCGCCCAGCCCGAAATAGGCAGCATGGCCGAAGGAGAGGAGCCCTGTGTAGCCGAACAGGAGGTTGAAGCTCATGGCGAACAGGGCCAGGATCAGGATCTCGGTGACCAGCACCGTCCGGAAATCGGACGTCAGGGCCGGCATGGCTGCCAGAAGAGCCAGCAGGGCCAACACACCCACCAGACGCCCCCGAGCCAGTGGCCAGCGGGTTGCCTGGATGACCGATTCCAGACTCACAGCGCGCATCACTCCGCCTTGCCCAGCAGCCCCCTGGGCCGCACGATCAGGATGACGGCCATCAGGATAAACATGAGGACGATCTCGAACTGCGGGATGAACCAGATACCGAACGACTGGATCTCACCGATCAGGAAGGCTCCCAGCAGTGCTCCTGGCAGACTGCCCAAACCTCCGATGACCACCACGGCGAAGGCGCGGACGATGATCTCCACATCCATGGTCAGAGAGATGTGGCGGATCGGGCCGGCCATCACGCCGCCCACGCCCCCTAGCCAGGCGCCGAAGGCGAAGACCAGGGTAAACAGCCGTGGTACGTCGATACCTAGGGCGTTGGCCATCTCCCTGTCCTGGGAGGCGGCGCGGATGATCTTCCCCCACCGCGTTCGCGTGAGCAACAGCCACAGCCCCAAGGCGACCAGTAGACCGCTGGCGATGAGGAATAGATTGTAAACCGGATAACTGCGGTCGAGGAAGTGGACCGAACCCGAGAAGAGGGCCGGCTCAGACACTGTCTTGCCCACCACCCCCCAGACCATCTTCGCCGCGTCCGTGGCCACCAGGATCATGCCGAAAGTCAGCAAGAGTTGGAAGGTCACGTCCCGACCGTACACCGGTCGCAAGAGCCAGACTTCGGCTGCCGTTCCTACCGCCGCCACGACCAACGGGGCCATCGCCAGAGCCAGCCAGAAGTTCCCGGTCCACTGCATGAACTGAAAGGCGAAGTAGGCTCCCAACATGTACAGGGAACCATGAGCGAAGTTGAGCACCCCCAGCACGCCGAAGATGATACTCAACCCGGAGGCGATGAGGAACAACAACATCGCCTGGGTCAGCCCGTTGAGGAAGAAGACCACGAACGATCCAGCTTGCACGCCGGTTACTCCTGACTCTGCCTGTAACTATTGGGTGTACGCATCACGTCCCCTCCGACTGACGCCGGGACAAGGACGAGTTCAGCGGGGCATCCAGACCTTGATACTCGGCACTCGCTCGAAATCGGAATCGTTGGTGATCAGATGAATCAACTTATGCCTTTCCATGACGGCCAGGATGATCGAATCGGCCATCATGTCCCCCAGATCGAGGCTTCAGGACTCTCGGCCAACCAACGGACGAGCTCCGGATCGCTGATTGGGATCATGCCGGCCATACGTTCCACCGCCGCCAGGGCGATCCGGTTCCCCTCCGGCGTGCGAGGTGGCTCTTCGGGATGGGGTTCCAACTCATCGAGAGAGACGGGGCCAAACTGGTCGAGTGGGGCTTCAGTTTCCAGAAAGACCAGCACCTCGGCCCATTCTTCTTCGTTGAAGCTTCGCAGTGCTTCAATGACATCCTGAGGAGTCAGTTCGATCTGCTTGGTGATGACACTCATCGCTCACCTCCGGCTGACTCTCTTGTCGCCAGCCACCATTCTGGCACTTTCACCATGCGGCTCAATCCGTCAACTCGCCGGCCGCCGCTTTCCTGCTTCGATTGTATTCCCTTTTCCCCCGGTCGTCAAGGGGCGGTTATCGAACCGGGTTTCAGCGGCGGATTCTTAGGACGGCTGTTTTCAAGGATGGAACGCAAATAGGCCAGCAAATCCGAGAGATCTTCCTCGCTCATGGACCAGCGGGGCATGGGGGTGAAGAGGGGTCGCCCCTCCGGCCCGATTCCCTCGGTGATGGCCTGCTTCATGACTTCATCACCGTAGTAAGTGAGAGGCGGCGCCTGGAGGGTGGCCATCTGGCTCTCCTCCCCATGGCACTCGATGCAGTAACGGATAGGACCACCCTGCCCCTCGGGTCCGTGGCAGTCCACGCAGCTCATCATGGGCCCGGTCATGGTCACCAGGCCGATACGGGCGGTGACCGGCCGCCCCGAACGGCTGGTGGCGGTGTAATAGATGCGCTCCCCGTTGGAGGCGAACGTCCGGTCCAGGCGATCGGCGCCCAGGCTCTTCATCACCTGCGGCATATGACGGGCCATAACCTGTCCCATGGATGGGACCTCAGGGCGAGAGGCACACCTGGCCAGGGTAAGGGCGAACAACACTCCCACAATGACAAGCTCAAAACGGCTGGGAGAGGAGATTGTGGAGCTCGTTCCGCTGGGGCGCGACAGTCTGCGCAATCCAGCGCCAATGCCGGAAACGGAGCTGGGCGATAATAGCCTTAATCCGTGTCGAGCATCAAACATACCTGGTGACCAGGGGCTATCCAGAGGGGTTGGGAATCGCTGCAGGAATGCTCGCCCAATGGGAAAACGAATATTGTCAAGTTACTCATGTTCATCTCCCCGAAGCCGCTCCACCTCGGCCCACAGACGAGCTAACTCAGCCTCGGCGGCCTGGCGGGCTTCCGCCTCGGCCCGAAGCCGGGCTTCGGCCGCCTGGGCGCGGACTTCGGCCGCCTGGCGGGCTTCGACCTCGTCCCGCACCCGGGCTTCGGCTTTCCGCAGGGCAGCCGCCAGCTCCGGCGGTGCCAGCAGTTTGCGGCCCGTCGCCTGCTCGTACAGATGCAGCGCCTCCGCTTCCACCCGCAGCCACAACCCCATCTCCTGGCTGCTCATCAGTAAGCCTTCAGCTATCCAGCCATCTAGCCACCCAGCCACTTTTCTCATCGGACCGTGATCGTCAGCGCCGAGGTCGGTGGGCGATAGTTCAGCAAGCGGTAGGTCCCGGGCTCCTCGAAAGTGTACTCGTAGGTGTCTCCCGAGCTCAAGAAGGTGTTCAGGCGCCAGTTGTCCGAACCGGAGTGCAGCCATAGCGGGGCCTCCCCTCGGGCCACCCACTGAAGCGTCATCCCCGGCTCGACAGCGATGCTGGTGGGGATAAACCGGCCCTCACGCACCACGATGCGCGCCATACCGGCCGGCATCGGCTCCAGGACGGCTGGGAAGAAGGTGTGGATCAGGAGCAGGGTAACCGCCAGACTGTAGACGAGCCAGAGTCCCGGTCCGCTGAGCCAGGCCAGGAGCCGCCGGCGGTTCCACCCTTCGACAGGCTCAGGACACCGCCTCAGGGAACGCCGGCCCTGGTAGGCTGGATGAACCACGCCCACCGTCACCGTCGAACGAGGGAGGTGACTCTCCAGAGGACTGGGAGCTTCGGCCCGCGGGCGGAAGGTGGTGTAAGTCTGGTGGCCGAGGAATAGGGCCAGGGTGAGGATGAAAGCCATGCCGGCCAGGGGCAGGAATAGTCCCAAGAAGGGGACGGCCGCCAGCGTGGACGCCCCGATGGCGTTGGTGAAGATAGCCAGCAGCGGCGGTAGACTGGCCACCGGCCCGCAGGCCAGGCAGGCGCAGGAGACGTAGGTCACCGCTGCCCCCAACGAGTAGCCCACCGCCGTCCCGGTCATCGTCGCCCCGCTCTTCCCTGTTCCCAGGTTGCACACCTGGCGGTTGTGGGCCATAACGGCGATCACCACCGCACTCAGGACAGCCATGACGGTCATGATGAGGGACTGCTCGGCACTGATCATGATGGCCTTGGAGGTTGTCTCCTCCATGAAAGTCACCACTGCCACGTGAATGGGGACGAAGTAGGACATAAAGGCCGGGATCTTCTCGAAAAAGGTGATGCTGCTCCGCCAGGGCACAAACCGGGCAGTCCACCAACTGATCCCCAGGTAGAGGATCACGTTCATCACGATGAGCGACCCGAAGGCCAGCAGGGCTCGTCGCCGGTATGGGGGCATCGCCAGCACCTCGCGGATGCCGCTGACGCTCTTCCACAGGGTTCGCCGGCCCCCGGCCAGGAAGATCCAGCCACCCAGGGCCAGCAGCAGCACCCACAGGCCGGCGAAGGAGGCCACGTAGCCCGGCGCGGAACTCACTATGTACTGGATGGGGGACATGTGCTCCCTCCTCAGAAGGGAACTGAAGGAACTGAGGGAACTTATTTAGTTCCCTTTAGTTCCCCTTAGTTCCTCCTGGTTCCCTCTAGTTCCTTGAATCAATTGCCGTCATCAGGCGGACACTACTGCTTCAGAGTAAACACGTAGATATCCGTGTTCCCATTCCGTCCGTCGTTCCAGACGATCTCGTTCCCGTGGATCTGCGGCACACCCTGATCGGCCGGATCAGCGGTCACCTGCATCTCCTGGCCGGTGCGCAAGTCGTAGAGGAAAATGTCCTTGTTGCCGTTCCGCTCATCCTGCCAGACGATCAGATCGCCCGAAATGGCGGGGAAGAGCTGATCTCCTGGGGCCGTGGTGATGGCTTGCTCCTCTCCACTGCCCAGATCCAGCAGGTAGATGTCGAAATCGCCGTTCCGGTTGTCCGCCCAGACCACTCGATCCCCAGAAATGCGAGGGTTGACCTGCATCCCCGGCTTGACAACAAGGGAGCGTTCCTCGCCCGTGCTCAGATCGTATAGGAAAATGTCGGGGTTTTTGTTCCGCAGGTCCTGCCACGCAATCCGCTCTCCATAAACATC
This sequence comes from Anaerolineae bacterium, assembly GCA_046758565.1. GTDB lineage: Bacteria > Chloroflexota > Anaerolineae > Epilineales > JAANWY01 > JBHIAO01. Next base: position 7,592 of record JBHIAO010000030.1, on the reverse strand, counting down.
AGGCAGAACCTGGTTGGCGGGATCGGAGGTTACCGGCTTCTCCTGACCCGTCCGCAGGTCGTACATGTAGATGTCCATGTTGCCGTTCCGGTTATCGGCCCAGGCGATCACGTCCGCGTGAATGCGGGGATGGATCTGGTTGGCCGGGTTGTCGGTGATCTGTTTCTCCTCCCCGCTACTCAGGTCATACATGTAGATGTCAGGGTTCAAGTTACGGGTGTCCTGCCAGACGATCCGGTTCTCGTAGATGTGAGGCACACCCTGACGACGGGGATTCTGGGTGACGAACATCTCCTCCCGCAGGCCCAGATCATACAAGGCGATATCGCCAATGCTCTTGCGCTGGTCGTTCCACACCACCCGGCCGCCGTAGACAGCCGGCCCCATCTGGTTCTTGGGGTGGTCAGTGATAGCCACGGCGGTTCCAGAGGCCAGGGGGATCTTGGCACCTGTGGCAGAGGCAGCCCGCAGTGGCTCAGCCGGCTTGTCCTCCAGGACCTTGCCCTCGAAAGGAGGCGGGATGGCCGCCACGATCTCGTCAGGCGTGATCTGGGTCGGGTCATAAATAACCTGCCCCCCCGTACGTAGGAAGTCGATGGACGCCTGAATCACCCCGGGCTTGCCCTCGATGAAGAATTCCACGGTGAAGGCACAGTTGGGGCAAACCATTCTGTCCACCTGCAAGCTGGCCACCCGCAACCCCCCGCTCTGGCCGGTCTCTGACCGAGCCAGGGTGGGCGAGGCGGCTGGCGGTGATGGTGTGGGTGTACCACATGCCACCACCACCATGCTCAGCATGGCCATTACAACCGTTAACTGCCCGATCCGCATGAACTTACTCCCTCCAGGGCGGCAGAGACCGGCCAGAGCAGTGAGTACGGCCCGGCAAGAGTGAGTCACCAGCTTAAGCCCTCCACCAGCTATTTGATGATGTACTGGACGTAATCAGGCTCCTCGCCACCTCGGATGGCCAGGACATCCTCCTCCGACTGCATGATCTCTTCGCCAGGAGACTGGATGATGTCCGTCAGGTGGGACTTGAGGCCCTCCAGCACCTCCGTTTTTTCTGTACGCCCCCAGGGGACGTCAGACACAGCCTGGTGGTCCACCTTCCGGATGCGCCGATCGTAGGCCGGCGTCTCGAACTCCAGCCCCTCCATGGCTTCGATGACCGCATCGGTGTCCGTGCTGCCGGCCTTCTCGATGGCCTTCTTCAGCAGGAATATGGAGCCGTAGGCATCGTGAGCAACAATGTGTGGGAACTCACCGAAGCGGTCGAAGAAGCGTTGCACGAAAGCTTTGTTCCGTTCCGTCTGTGGATCCTCGAACCAGTAGCCGTGGGAAGCGGAGTAGAGGTTGTCCGGCACCTCCTCCTGCAGACCGTAGAAGATGTCCAGGGCCAGTCCAGCCGGGGTGAAGAAGAGCACCTTGTCAAAGAAATCGAACTTGCTGGCCTGCTTGATGAAGGCCGCCATGTCACCACCCCACAGGGGGGAATAGACCGCATCGGGTTTCGTGTCCAGGATGCGCGTGATGTGGCTCTCGTACTCGCCGCTGAGCAGCTTGGGCCAGCCTTGCACGTCCAGCACCTCGACGTCCGGCTTGAGCCGGATCAGGTGACTGATGAAGGCCCCCCAGGAGTCCCAGCCGTAGGCGTAGTCGGGACCAATGACCGTCCACCGCTTGGCTGGGAACTCCTTAGCCAGAAAGGCGCCGGCCGCACCAATCTGGTAGGAGTTGGCGTGGCTGCGGAAGACGTACTTGTTGAAAGCTTCATTGGTGACCCGGGGGCTGGCGGCGCAGGGGATGACCAGGATGCGCTTGAGCTCCTCCAGGATCGGTGTGACCGCTAGAGCCACTCCGCTGCTGTTGATGCCAATGAGGAACTCTGCGCCGTCCTCCAGGACGAGCTTGCGGGCCTTGCGCACCCCCGTCTCGGCGTTGACTTCATCGTCCTCGAAGATCAGTTCGACGCGATTCCCCAGGATGCCGCCGTTGGCATTGATCTCCTCGGCGGCAAGGGTGGCACCCCTCTTGCCGGCCTGGCCCCAGGCGCCTACCACGCCTGACAACGAAAAAATGCCCCCGACTTTGATCATCCCGGGGGTGGGAGTAGGTATCACCGTGGGGGCAGCGGCGGGAGCGCAGCCGGCAAGACTTGCGACGGCAGATCCTCCCACCATGCTTGCCCCGGCCAGCGCCGTGTATTTCAGAAACGCTCGCCGGGACATCTTTGTGTGACGCAACTCTTCGCCGCTCATGTCTCTCTCCTCCTTCTTTTCCAGAGTCCGACGGGGACGGATATACATAAAGAAAAAAGGGCGGTCGGGGAATCACACATCAGTCCCCCTCGCTCGCCCTTGAGCGCCCAGGTCCGAAGCACGGTGATCTCGTGTTGTCTAAGCGGAGAACAACTGCAGTTTCGTTTGCGTGGTGATCGCCGATCTATGGCATTTCTGATTGACCATTTTACCAAAATGAGGGCCGATTGTCAAGCATCGGCTGGCGTTCTCTGGGTGATGACGCCTAGCGTTAGAACGTTAGCACGTTTCAACGTTCCAACATGTTAACGTTCAACGCTGTGGCCATCGCCCGTATGTGTTCCGGTGTGCTGCCGCAACACGCCCCGATGATCCTTGCACCCAAGTCATGTACGCGCACGGCATAGCCGGCCATTATGTCGGGTGTGCCACTGTAGGTGATCTTCCCATTAATCAGCTCGGGCACGCCAGCGTTGGACTTGGCGACCAGTACCACGCTGGGATCGGCAGCATGCATGGCCTCGATCACGGCTTCAATCTCAGCCGGCCCGTTGCCACAGTTGCCCCCCAGGGCAAAGGGGTAAAGCTCGCGCAGGCCCTCCAGCGCCTTCGCCGGGCTGACGCCCATCATCGTGTGCCCGTGGGTGTCGAAGGTCATGGTGGTCACCACCGGCAGATCGCTGGCCGAGCGCGCTCCTTCGAGGGCTGCCTGAACCTCCTTCAGGTCGCTCATGGTCTCGATCCACAGGACATCGGCGCCGCCCTCGGCCAGCGCCGCAGCTTGCTCGGCGAAACCGTCTCGAGCTTCCTCGAAGGTCAGCGTTCCCAGGGGTTCAAGGAGCTCCCCGCTGGGACCCATGGAGCCTGCCACGACTACGTCGTGTGGCGCTGCGTCGGCTTCTGCGCAAGCCGCTTCGGCAGCGGCTCGGTTCAACTCGGCCACGCGATCCTGCAGGCCGTGCAGCTTCAGCCGAAAACGGCTGCCCCCAAAGGAATTGGTCAGGATGATCTGCGATCCTGCTTCGATGTAGCTGCGGTGCACTGCGCGGACCCTATCGGGATGCCGCACATTCCACTCTTCTGGCGGATGGCCTTGTTCCAGGCCGGCGGCCATCAACATGGTGCCCATCGCGCCGTCGGCCAGAAGATAGTCGTTCGATGTTAACAGGTGTTCAAGTGGATTCATGATGTCCCCGTCCGTTCCTCCCCATAAGTTGCCAGGTGGCTGGGTGGCTAGATGGCTGGGTGGCTGCGATCCTAGCCATCTAACCATCTAGCAATCTAACCATCTAGCAATCCAACCATCTGCTGCCTGCGCTCATTCATAAAGCGCTTCGCTGTTTCGACGGCCACAGCCGCATCGCGGCAGTATGCGTCGGCGCCGATGCTCTCGGCGAAGGCCTCGTTGAGGGGAGCACCACCCACCAGCACGATCAGATCGTCCCGAATGCCTTCGTCCTCGAGGGCCTGGATGACAATGCGCATGTACGGCATGGTTGTTGTCAGCAGCGCGCTCATGCCGAGGAGATCGGCCTGATATTCCTCGATAGCCGCCAGGAAGTCATCGACTGATGTATTGATGCCAAGGTTGATGACGTCGAAGCCGGCCCCTTCCATCATCATGGCCACCAGGTTCTTGCCAATGTCGTGGATGTCGCCCTTTACCGTGCCGATGACCATGGTACCAACCTTGGGTGCCCCAGTCTCAGTCAGCAAAGGACGTAGGATCTCCATGCCGGCTTTCATGGCCTTCGCTGCCATGAGCACTTCAGGCACGAACAGAATGCCGTCGCGGAAGTCGTTGCCCACCACCTCCATGCCAGCCACGAGACCGCTGGTCAATACCTCATACGGCTCCAACCCGCGCGCCAGTGCTTCCTTCACCTCTTCGACGACCTCATTGGCATAGCCATCATACAAGTCCTCGCCCATCAGCTCTAAGAGCTCGTCGGTGGATAGTTCGGTGATGTCGATCTCGTTGTCGCTCATGCTTTAGCCTCGCTGTGTCCTTCAAACCAACTCAACCTGCGTTAGACCCGCGTGAAACCTGAATTCTGGTAACTGTTTCAAGTCTTCACGTTTCACGTTTCACGTTTTACGTCGCTCTCGGCGATGCTGCCTGCGTTTCTCGCGCCCATCCCAGTACACCAACGCATCCGGTAACAGACTCTCCACATGTGGAAACGGGTCCCGCATGTGCGGAATGTGCATGGCGGCCACGAATTCTTCCTGAAACTCTGGTTCTACTGCTGTTTCCACGTATTCAACCCAGCGTGCCACCTCTTGGGCTTCACGTCGCTTGTCACGGTTCAACAGCGCGATGCGCGCCCCGTCGCCGGCCGCGTTACCGACAGCGTAGACCCTTCCCAGGTCACAGTCAGGGATCAGCCCCAGAACCATGGCGTGTTTCGGGTCGATGTAGCTCCCAAAGGCGCCGGCCAGCACAATCTTGTCGACTCTCGTGACGCCGGCCCGGTTCATCAGTAGCTTTGCGCCGGCATAGAGCGCCCCCTTGGCCAACTGGATGGCGCGCACGTCCGCCTGAGTGACCAGAATCGGCTCACCTGTCGTCGTCTGATCGGCTGTTGCCAGAAGGTACGCGCCAGCTCGACCGTTCCACACAATCCACGGTCCATCACCATCCGGATCGAAACGCCCGTCCGGGCGCACGATGCCGGCCAGGTACAGCTCGGCGACGGCCTCGATGATCCCCGACCCACAAATCCCGGAGGCGAGCTGGTGGGTGGGTGTGTCTTCGCCCCACTTGTCTGACCAGCGATCATCGCCGATAAGCTTGAACCGTGGCTGCTTCGTTGCGGGATCGATGCGCACGCGCTCGATGGCACCCGGGGCGGCGCGCATGCCGTGGGTGATCTGCGCCCCCTCGAAGGCCGGCCCGGTGGGGCTGGAGGCGCTGAGCACGCGATGCCGGTTGCCCAGCAGGATCTCACCATTGGTGCCGACATCGATGATGAGCATCATCTCGTCCTGGCGGTGAGGCGCCTCGGCCAGGAGAACGGCCACGTTGTCGGCGCCGACGTGGCCGGCCTCCAGCGGCAGGATGTGAACGTTGGCCCCCGGATTCAGTCGAAGCCCCAGATCATGGGCCTTGACGTCGATGGGATCGTGGGTTGCCAGGGCGAAAGGGGCCCTGCCCAGTTCGACTGGATCGATCCCCAGCAGGATGTGATGCATCACGGTGTTGCCGACCAACACGGCTTCGTAGATGTCACGGGTCTTGATGCCGGCACTTCGACCGGGCTCAGTGCAAGCTTGGGCGGCGGTGCGGCCGGCCAACTGGTTGAGGGCATCGATGATGGCGCGATGCATTCTGGTGAGGCCATCGCTGTGGCTTGTGGCGTAGGACACGCGGCTCATCAGGTCCTCGCCGTAGGTCACCTGGGGGTTCATCATCGCTTCGGTGGCCAGCACCTCGCCGGTGCGCAGGTCGCACAGATAGGCAGCCACCGTCGTGCTGCCGATGTCCACTGCCAGGCCGTACGCGCCTTCGTGGTAGCCAGGGCGCACGTCGATCACCTCGCGGTTTCTGTCCTCTCGGGCTGAGCCTTGGGACGAAGCCTGAGCAGAGCCTGTCCCGAGCCCGGTCGAGGGATCGAAGGGTTGCCAGAGCGTTACTGTGGCGGCCCAATCCCCTTTGCGCAGCGTGCGCTGCAGGTCGCGCAGAGCGTAGTAATCGATGCGGAGATCTTCCAGGTCCCACTGTTCAGCCAGAGCGACGCGCAGGCGCTCCCAGTCGCCGCGCTGATCCTCCAGCAGCGCTTCCTCCACCTCGACGTACACCTGGTGTACCGCCGGCTTGACCTCGATGACACGATCGGTGGCCGACTTGCGGATAATCTGCTTGCGAGCCTGGCTCTCCTCGGGCACGGTCACCAGCACATCGTCCTGGACATGCGTGGCGCACGAAAGCCGGCAATCCTCCGCGCCGAGGCGCTTCAGAAAGCCGGCCTCTTCGGGGCCTGGGGGCGACACGTGCCCATTCCCCGAGACGATGCCATGTTTTTGGAACGTACCCTCTTCGATCCGAATCTTACACTTGCCGCAGGTCAGCCGGCCACCGCAGATGCTCTCGATCCCCACGCCCACCTGCTGGGCGGCATCCAGCAAAGACGTACCCGCCGGCACGCGGCCACGCCGGCCGGCGGGCATGAAGATGACAAGCGGCTGTTCCCTTGCGGGTTGGTCTTCGGGCATAGTGCCCCATATTGTATCGTATTCGGGGCACAAATTCAAGGGACGGGATGGCACAAGAATGGAATGGGTCTGCTATTCGGATGTCATACCGGCCTCACATGGCAAAGTACAGGAGAGTTAGATCCTCCTCACTGGCGGTCCCGTCCTCGAGACGCTGCCGGAGTCTCTCGGCTTCGACATCCGCCGGAGCCAGCGCATCGCGACCCAACAGGTGGCCAAGCAGACCTGTATCGCGGGGTGGGAGTTCGGTGGGGAGGCTGGGTGTCCCGTTGTGAATCAGGTCCAGCGTTGCGTCGATGACCCGTTTGTTCTTCGGCAGATAACGATGCACCTGTTGGATATAGTAGATCGTGGCGCCGGGCAGAACGGCTGACCACAAAGGAACGGTGCCATCGCCGGCATCGGGTCCTTCGTTCTTGCGGATCAACTCATGCTCTGGTGTCTCGTCCCGTCCAAAGCTGCGCTGCACTTCCACGACGGTGTCCACGTGGCAGCCAGCTATCTCAATGACATCGACCTGGGGATCGGCAGCGGCCAACAGTTCGTGGAGCTGCCGTCCAGCGTCCAGGTAGTCCTGCCGTATGCCTTCCAGCCGCCAGGCGGCGGCATCGTAAAGGTCCCAGTTGGCGGGGTAGGGCCGGATGGACGGGAAGAGGTCCGGCGGCGCCGGGAGCAACTGGTAGACGCTGGGCATGTTCAGCATGAGACGTTGCGGCACGTTCGCCTGGTTCAGTTTCGTCATAATCGCCATCATCCGATTGCCCATGGCCATCCCCTCGACAGCGCCGGCCGCGCCGAAATGAGGTGTGCCGTGCATGATCAGCCGCTTGATCCGCCTTTCGGCGGCTTCGGTATGGCGCGCAAGATACGCCCGAGCAACAATCCCGCCCATGCTGTGTCCCACCAGGGTGAATTGCTGGTCTGGGTTGCCATCCGCCCACCGCTCGATACACTGGTGCAACAGATCGCCGTTTTGCTCGATGGGCCGGCGCCAGTCATACGGAAACTCGTATAGATCGACCTGCCGGCGCAGGGCCAGACTGATCTTAAGATACACGAGCTTCTCGATCCCGATGGGCGCGGCCTCAATGTGTGCGCTGAAATCGCGGGTTCCGT
>JBHIAO010000029.1:0-24920 GCA_046758565.1 Anaerolineae bacterium | reverse complement strand
CCGAGGTCCCAGTAGCGGCCATCCGGGTCGAACCCGATGCGGTACGCGCAGCGGACGTACCCCTGAAGATTGAGGAACGACCCGCCCCGCAGCACCCGGAGAACATCGGCCGGCGCCTCCAGGTTCTCCCGCCCGTCCTCTGGATCATACGGGTACTTGTACGCCGGCTCCTGCAAATCCTCCCCCCACAGGCTCCGCGTCCACTCCCACACGTTTCCACTCAGCTCCTCCACCCCGTACACGCTCCCCCCACCCGGAAAACAGCCTACCCCGTTCGTCGTCCCGATCCCCGTCGCATCGTAGTTCGCTCGCTCTGCGTCCGGTTCGTCTCCCCACGGATAGATCCGCCCGTCCGCCCCCCGTGCTGCCTTCTCCCACTCCGCCTCGCTCGGCAGCGTCACCCTGAAGCCCTGGGAAAGCAAGTCCAGCGTCTGTACCCGCCCAGCCTGCCAGACCTGCAAACTGCCACCTCCTACCTCCAACTGTTCCTCCAGCCAGCGCGCGAAGGCGAGCGCCTCATACCACGTCACGCCCACCACCGGGTGGTTCGGCAAATTGTACGGCTCGCCGAAGTCCAGCGGCGCCTCACCCACCTCCGCCTCCACGGTCTGGAGCTTGCCGGCCTCATCCAAAGTCCAATATGCCCGCTGCACCTGTCCATCCCGCCACACGCCGGCTGCCTGCGCCTCTGGCCAGTAGCGCGGCTCCTTGTATCCGCCGGTCTCCACAAATGCCGCAAACTGACCGTTGGTCACCGGATAGCGCGCCATCCAGTAGTCGTAGGGGATCACCACCTCGTGCTGCGGCTTCTCGTCGTCATACGCCATCTCGTCTGCGTCGGTGCTGCCCATCAGGAACGCGCCGGCCGGCACGTGGCAGAACTGCATCCCTTCGATGGTCATCACTTCTGGGCGCGGATCACCGATGACGCCGAGCACCGAGCCGGCCTCGGCTCGCTCACGCGGCTCCAGCCGCTCCTGGGTGACGAGGGTGGTCAGATGTCTGCGCGCCCGCTCGATGAGCTCTGGCCCCAGGTTACGCCGCCCGGCGCGCACCAGACCGATGTCCAACAGGCACTGGCCGGCCAGCCAGACGTTGCGCCAGCCGGTCGCGTCCTCACCATCCGGTGGTGTCGGCAGACACAGCTCGTTGACCAGCATCAGCGGTTTGTCGATATCGCCGCTCAGGTGCACCAGCCGCCCCACTGCCAGCAGGATCACCTCGCGCCAGAACGCGCCCTGACCGGCCAGCGCCACCGCCCGCTCGGTGAAATCGGGCAGATTGCTCAGGTGACAGCCGGCCAGGTACTCCTCGAAGGTGCGATGGGGAAAGCTGTAGACGCCCGGCTTGCCTTCCACCAACAGGCCGGCGCGCAGCTTCATAATCTGCACCAACTGGTCGGCCCAGTCCAAACTGCGTTCGGGATGCAACGCCCGCAGCGCCTCCAGCAGGACTGACTCAGCGATGTCGGCTGTCGCTTCAGTGCTCTCGCTCGCCTGCACCTGCCCGTGAACCTCGTACGCCAGCTCCCACAGAGCCCGCTTCAGGTCGATGTCCCGCTGGTCGGCGTCCCGCAACAGTTGCCGCCACGTCGTCTCCCGGCCGTCAGCGCTTTCCAGCTTGATGGCCTCCCAGCGCCACAGCAGCAGGTCCACCACGTCCTCGTAGAGCAGCGCGCGGGCATCCGGCAGTTCGCCCTTGTGAGTGTGGACGAGGGCCATCACCGTCAGCAGCAAGGGGTTGTTGGCCAGCCGCCACAGGTCGGGCCGCCGTACGGCCTGGCTCAACCTGGCGCTGAGGATGTCGGCCTGCCTGACCACCTGCATGGCTGCCAGTTGGTTGTACCAGGCGCGGATGAAGCTGTCGATCTGTTCCTCGTTCAGTCTGGCCAGTTCGTAAGTGGGCCACGCCTCGGCGTCCAGTTGCCAGCGTTCGTCCTGGTAGCTGAGCACCCGGCACGTGACGGCGATGGGCGCGTCGGGATAGGCGGCCGGCAGGTCGGCGATCATTTCCTTCACCCGGTAGAGCACATCCTCCCGCGCCGGCACTTCGTCCAGGCCGTCCAACAACAGCAGCGCCGTCCCGTCCCGCAAGTGTTCGCAGAGAAGGTCGTGGAAATCGCCCAGCCCCATCTCCTCCAGCCAGTACGCCAGGTACGCCTGGAACAGGCCGGTCTTGCGCCGGTGGTCCTGGGTGACCTGGAACCAGGCCGCCACCTCGCGCAGCACGATGGGCACCGGCAGAAGCTGCGCCCATTTCGGCGGCCAGTCTGCCAGTCGTTCCATCCACTTCTCGCCGGGGTTCAGCTCGTTGCTGGCCAGGCAGAAGGCCAGGTGATTGACGAAGGTGGTCTTGCCGCTGCCGGGGGCGCCCAGCAGCGCCAGGCGCGGCTGCGTCACCAGCGCCTCCAACGCCGGCAGCGGCTCCGCCTCCGCCCCTGGCCGGCCCTGGATCTCCTTCGCCTTCGCCTTGGCGCTCAACGCCTCTTTGCGCGCCGTGGTGTTCAGCGCAATGTAGACATCTGGCATGCGCAGGCGTTCCTGCTGGCTCGTGTCTGCGCTCGCCGTCTTAAAGTCCACCGCGCGTAGCGGCAGGTATTGAAAACGCTCCACAAGGCGCGTCAGGTAACGCCGGCGCAGGTCGGTGTACTCGGCGGCGGCCTGGCGAATGCCCATCACCGCGCTGCCGGCGTCACGTCGGTAGTCGCGGACAGCGGCGACGACGGTCACAAGCAGCGCGACGACGAACGCACCCCACACCCACGGGCGATATGGCGCCACCAGCGGTCGCAGGTCGGCAGCCACCAGGTCACTGATCACCCCGCCCAGAAAGATGACCAGCGCCACCAGCGCCGGTATAACCCACGCGCGGCGCCGTTGGGTTGGAGATGATGGGTTCATGACTCACCTATCTCTTTTCGCACATGTCACCCCGAACCGAAGGTGAGGAATCTCTCATACGTTCCTTATTCATGGCGCCAGATGCTGCTGGATGATCTCGATAATAGCACTGCGATCCGCCGGCACCTCAATCGGCCGGTTGGCGTAGGTTGATTGCAGCCGGTTGCTCTTTTTGATTATCTGGGTTTCGACGACGTAGTCCTCGTAGAGTTCGCCCAGGTGGTAGCGTACTGTATAATCGGGGTCTTTGAGAACATGGCCTGTGAGCAAGATGACAACATCCTCGTCTGGGTCAACGGGTTCGTCTGTTCCCTCGGCCAGGAGCTTTTTCAGGCCGGCCACCGTCGTCGCGCTGGCCGGCTCACAGCCGATGCCGTCGCGGCCGATCATTGCCTTGGCGTCGGCGATATCCTGCTCCGACACCTTGGTGACCCAGCCGTCGGTCCACTCCATGGCTCGCATCGCCTTTTTCCACGACACGGGCCGGCCGATCTTAATGGCCGTGGCCAACGTTTTAGCGAATACCGTCACAAGCCTATCAGGGTGATCACTGGTCACTGTCTTGTAAAGGGGCGCCGCGCCTTCAGCCTGGATGATGGTCAAATGGGGCATCCGGTCGATGAAGCCAAGCTCATACAACTCCTGAAAGCCCTTGCCCAGCGAGGAACTGTTGCCCAGGTTTCCACCGGGGACCACCACGCGATCCGGCACCTGCCAGTCGCGTTGATCCAACATTTCAACGACGATGGTCTTCTGACCTTCGAGTCGGAACGGGTTGATGGAGTTCAAGATGTAGACCCCGAGTTCCGGAGCCACCTCCGTCACGAGCCGCAGCGCCGTGTCGAAATCACCCTGAATCTGCAGTGTTAGAGCACCGTAGTCCAGGGCCTGACTCAACTTGCCGAACGCTACCTGCCCTTCAGGAATCAGGACGATCCCTAAGAGGCCGGCCCGCGCTGCGTAGGCCGCCATTGACGCCGAAGTGTTGCCGGTCGATGCACAGGCGACGGCCTTCGCGCCCAGAGCTACGGCCTGGGTCACGCCCGTGGTCATCCCGTTATCTTTAAACGACCCGGTCGGGTTGTAGCCCTGGTGTTTCACCTGCAGCCGGTTCAGGCCTACGTACCGCGCACAACGCGGCGCCTCCAGTAGCGGTGTGTTGCCCTCGGGATACGTTACGATCTGTGATTCGTGCGCGTAGAATGAGATGAGCTCGCGGTACCGCCACACGCCACTCTGGTCAATCGGCGCGGATGATGTGCGGCGTTGACGCCATGTGCACTTCAACTCATCGACGTCCAGAGGCGGGAAGTCATAGACAACATCGAGCAGGTCGTCACATTCGCAACACCGGTACAGAGGCTCACCGGTCTTAAAAGTCGCCTGACAACTGATGCATTGGAGTCTTGCAGAATTCATTTTAGATATCCATTGAGGTGACAGACATCGTTCATCCTCAGCACCCGCGCGTAATTGTACTTTTCACCCAGAATGCTGATGGAACAGTAGTCAATCCAAAGCCGGTTAATGGCCGGGAACAGCTTCGGCGGGTCGGGCAGTCCGATGCTCGCCTGTGCCAGAATGAGCTGGACGTTGATTTGGTGGGTCACGATGAGGGGTTTACGGCCCTCCACATGCGAAATCTCGTCGAACCCTTCAAGGGTGCGTTGAATGACGGCGTTGAGCGATTCGCCGGCCGGCAGACTGAAGTCGTAATTGGCACGCAGGCGCTCCCAGTCATCCGACGAGACTTTGTCACGCAGCGATGTTTCCCCCCAGAGATTCTCCGAGATTTCCCACTCCCGCAGTCGCGGGTCGTATTCCACCGGCACGCCGAGCCGATCCGCAATGATGCCGGCGGTTTCGACACACCTTTGAGTTGGGCTCGCGTAGATGGTTGTGATGCCAGCATCGCTCAACGCATCAGCAAGCAATTCAGCATGTTCCCTACCGGCCTCAGACAAGCCGATGGGTGCATTCCCTTGATACCGATGATCCTTGTTCCAGACTGACTCACCGTGTCTCGTTAGGTAGATCATACAGGTCACTCCATCAAACTTAACGTAGCTGTGACAGGGCTGGTTCTATCAGACGGATGGCGTAAAACGTAAAACGTGAAACGTAAAACGTGATACGTAGCCTACGTTTCACGTTTCACGTTTCACGCCGTAGATTCATCAAATAGCTCCATAGCCTCCCCAAGCGTCTTAAACATCTCCTCGACGTGTCTGATGGGAGCGGCGCCCATCTTCAAGAGCTGTCGGTTACCTTCGGGAACATCATCACGTGGCTGGACGACTAGCACAGGCCGGCCGGCTTCGTGGGCCCGCAGTGCTATCTCCACGCCGCGATCTTCAGGCTGAGCCTCGACAATGATGACGGCTCGACCTAGTCCGACGATGATGTCGTCGCGTGTGCCGGCGCGCGCCCGGCTGGGGTAGTCCGATGGACGCAGTGTGCCCGAGATGATCGCTCCACGCTCGATGATACGGTCAGCTAGCTTCTGTTGCTCAGACGGGATCATCTCAATGCCGCCGGCCAGCACCGCCAACGCACGTCCGCCCCCGTCTCGCGCCCCTTTCAATCCCCGTGCATCGATGTCATCGCCCAGGCCAGCCACGACCGTGTAGCCCTGCTCCGCCAGGCGCATGCCGATGAGCTCAGCATTGCTGAGACCGCGAGGCGTCGCCCGCCACGAGCCAACGACGGCAACTGCCCGGCTATCCTCTGCCTTAAGCTCGCCCCGCAACCACAGAAAGAGCGGCGGTTCATCCATCAGCGTCACATTCTGTGGGTAACCCCCATCGCCAAGGACGACGAAAGAGACCCCGGTCATGTCCTCGTAGTCCATGAGCTGGTCTTCCAGGGACCACAGCAGTTCCTCGCTCGCGCCGGCAATGGCCTGTGCCAGCTCAGGATCTACCCCTTCATCGACCAGTGCCCTCGGGCTGGCACCGAAAACGCCGGCCGGTCCCCCAAAGGCATCAATCAACCAGCGGACCTGTTCGAGGCCGAGGCCGTCAATCTGAAGTAACGCGAGAAGTTCAGTTCGGTTGCTCATTGGACAACGGGAACTATAGGGGAACTAAGGGGAACTAAGAGGATACGGTCCAGCTCCTCGCCAGCGAGTAGGCTCCAGCGCTCGCAGTCTTGGATATAGCTTCCGAGCTCACCTAAAGAGCCTCGAGCAATCTGACAGTGGCGGATGTAGCTCCCCAGCGAACTCTGGCAGTAGCCTTCGGCAATATTCCCCGAAACGGAAATCGCAGCCCCGTGCATCTGATCGACTAGCCGGTAATATCCTGGCCCGAACTTGCCCGCCGCCCGGTTGATCAGGTAACCCAAATCACTAGCCTTCTGCCAAGCAACAATCTTCTTGAACCCATGCAATTTCTGGTAAGTCCGCGTATTCCGCCCACCATACTCGTACTTAGCCATGATACCCCCCCTGTTCACTCAGATCTCATTCGTTTCTCAGGTTCCCCTTACTTCCTCCAAGTTCCCCTTTAGTTCCCCTCTAATTCCTCTTTAGTTCCCCTTGGTTCCGTTTTCCTCAAGAGCCTTCACCAGTCAACGTTCCACTCTAACCGGCACGTCATACGGCGGCAGCCAGTTGCCGTCCGGTTTGACCAGAACCAGACGCAGGGTATAGGAACTGGGGTCCAATCCGCCGGCATGCCACACCTCGAGCTGACCATCCTCAACCGGCGTTGTGTGGGTCTGGCCCATGGTGATCCAGGTCATCGGTGCCCGTGCACTGGCGAATTCCACTTTGAAGAAGGACACTTCCGCTGGGTTGAAGAGCGCGGTCCCGATAATTGGGACAGTTGTGGTGATGAGCTCACCCGGTCCGGGTGACGAAATGTGCCACTCTGCGCTGGTGATCCCCAGGATGGCACCGGTTTCGATGAAAGTCTCCTCAGCCAGCTTCCGGAGAGCATACGCTTCATCCCCCTCCGCAGGGATGGTCCCTTCGACAAAGTATTCCAGACGCCTCTGCCCACACCCCTGCCCGGTTCTGAGAGTTTTCAGGTCACAGATTTCGGCCTGAACAATCCCCATGGGTGGCTCGAAACCATCTTTCAGGGGTTGACCATCTACCATCAGAACGTCATGGAGCGATGGCAGGCGCAGAATGGATTCGATGAGCTCGCGCCAGATAGGCGCCGCACCCCGCGACCCTGGCAGTCGGTTCATGGGCGTGTTGTCGGCGTTGCCGGCCCACACGCCCACGGTGATATACGGCGTGTAGCCAATAGTCCAGGCATCCCGCCAATCGGAGGTGGTGCCCGTCTTCACCGCTGCTGGCCGATTCAGGTCCAGCAGATTGTTGTGGCCGAAGGCCGGCTGGCGAGCGGCATCATCGGCCAGAATGTCCGTGACCAGAAATGCTGCCGCCGGGTCAACGGCCGGCTTGGGCTCCGGTCGCCGGTATTCGTAGATCGTCTCACCGGTGCCGTCAACAACTTTCAGAATGGGGGCTGGCGGAACATACCCGCCAGCGTTGGCCAGCGTGGCGTACGCTGTCGTAAGATCCAGCAAGCTGATCTCGCCGCCGCCGAGAGTGAGCGCGAGCCCGTAGTAGCGCTGGGGATCACGCTGCAGGCCGGTGACACCCATCGCGTGCGCCTTATCCACCAACGCCTGGACCCCGATGGCGTCCAGGACCTGCACAGCCGGCACGTTGTACGAATTGGCCAGCGCATCGCGCACGCGTAGCGGACCGTGGAAGCGCTTGTCGTAGTTTGTCGGCTGATAGGTCCGACCGTCTTCGAGCGGAAACGTGGTTGGGATATCCCATACGACGGTGGCCGGCGTGAAGCCCTGCTCGAAGGCGGTGGCGTAGGTGATCGCCTTGATAGCGGACCCCGGCTGGCGCGGCCGCAGGGCGACGTTCACTTGACCGTCAATTGAGGCATCACTGTAGTCGACGCTACCCACCATCGCCAGAATCTGCCCTGTCTGAGGTTGCATGACGATGACGGACGCGTTGGTCAGATTGTGCTTATCGCGCATCTTTTCGACGTGGCGACGCGCAATCTCTTCCGCCAGCCGCTGATAGCGTAAGTCCAATGTCGTCGTCACTCGAAGGCCACCCTGGCGTACTGTATCAAGACCGTAGGCATCTTCGAGCACCTGCAGAACGTAGTCTACAAAGTGTGAAGCCTGTCGAACCCGCTCGGGAAGCTTCAAAGTCAGCTCTTCCTCGTACGCAGCATCAGCCTCGGCCTGGGTGATGTAGCCGGCCTCCACCATCAGCCGGAGGACCTGAGCCTGACGCTGTTTGGCTCCCTCAAGATTCTTATGAGGATCGAGCCGGCTCGGTGCCTGAGGCAGGCCGGCCAACAACGAGCTCTCGGCCAATGTCAGCTCCGAGACAGGTTTGTCAAAGTATGTCTCGGCTGCGGCGGCCACTCCGTAAGCCCGATGACCGTAGTAAATCTCGTTCAGGTAGGTCTCGAGAATCTTGTCTTTGGACCACATCTGGGTCAGGCGCGTGGCGAGAAGGGACTCGTTCACTTTGCGTGATATCGTCTGTTGTATGCGTTGTTCGTAGGGGAAAACGATCAGACGAACCAGTTGCTGTGTGATGGTGCTGCCCCCGGAAACAACTGCGCCGGCCTGGACGTTCTGCCAGAACGCCCGCCCGATGGCTAAGGGATCGATACCTGTGTTACTATAAAAAGTTTTGTCCTCGGTCGCAATCGTTGCCTGTTTCAGCGCTTCCGGGATCTCATCCAGTGGCACCCAGGTGCGCCGGCCTTCCCCGTACACTTCATCCAGCAGCTTTCCGCGCCGGTCGTAGATACGAGTGGTCTGGAAAGTTCGCCGGCTGTCGTAGTTCTGGAGTCGAGCGAGAGCACTGGCGGAGTCGGGGTCAGATACCAGGCCAGGTGTATCTGTCTGTAGGCCCGGCACAGGCAGGGAGATCGGCGGCACATCGAATTGGCCCTCCTGGGCGGTCACTGGCCCACTGCAGGCCGTTAGCACCAACAGGAGAGCAAGTAGACCAACAATTGACCAACAGCGGCTGATAGACTTCACGTTTTCTCCTCACCGGCCGCCTTTTTGAGCAGAGGTGCAGCGGAGCGGAGGAGCAGAGGAGCGCGACAAAACCTCACCTCTGCACCTCCACACCTCTGCTCCTCTGCACAGACTACGGGTAGATTTTCTCCAGCATGCGCGGGTAGGGAATGGTCTCACGGACGTGCTCGATACCGCAGATCCAGGCGACGGTTCGTTCGATGCCCAGGCCGAAACCCGAATGGGGCACCGATCCGTAGCGCCTTAAATCGAGATACCATTCGTAGGTCTCGCGGGGCAGGTTGTGTTCCTTGATGCGCCGTTCCAGCAATTCCACGCTGACGGCACGTTGCCCGCCGCCTATGATCTCTCCGTACCCCTCGGGAGCCAGCAGGTCGGCAGAGCGACATGCCTCGGGCCGGCCCTCGACAGCCTCCATGTAGAAAGCCTTGCACTGCGTCGGATAGTGGTACACAAAGACCGGCTTGTCGAATCGATCCGAGATCACCGTCTCGTGCGGTGCACCGAAGTCGTCACCCCACTCGAAGTCTTCGAAGCCGTTTTCGCGCAGCAACTCCACGGCTTCATCGTACGAAACCCGATGAAAGGGTGGTTCGACGGCCTCCAGGCGGCCCACATCTCGCTTCAGAACATCGGTGAGTAGGTCGCGGTGCTTCTCGAGGGTTGTCTGAACGGTGTACGTCACCACCTGCTCGGCCACATCCATGTAGTCCTCGAGATCGGCGAAGGCCATCTCGGGCTCGACCATCCAGAACTCGGTCAGGTGCCGGCGCGTCTTCGACTTTTCGGCGCGGAAGGTCGGGCCGAAGCAGTAGACTTTCCCGAAGGCCATGATGTTGGCTTCGTTGTACAGTTGCCCGCTCTGGGCGAGATAGGCCGGCTCGCCGAAATATTCGGTCTCAAACAGCGTCGTTGTGCCTTCGACCGCGGCCGGCGTGAGAATCGGCGTGTCCAGGTTTAAGAAGCCGTGATCATCCAGCCAATCCCGAATCGCCCGAATGACGGTTGCCCGAATGCGCAAGATCGCATTCTGCCGTGGCGTCCGAATCCACAGATGCCGATGCTCCATCAAAAATCCGGTGCCGTGTTCCTTCGGCTGAATCGGGTAATCGAGCTCAGCAATGTGGACCGGTTCCAGGTCGGAAACGTCGATTTCGTACCCGCCGGGAGCGCGTTCGTCAGCGCGCACCGTGCCTGTAATGACCAGCGATGACTCCAAAGTCAGGTCGGTAGACGCCTCCCATGCTTCTGGAGCGACGTTCTTCTTAAAGACGACACATTGTATGGTTCCGGTTCCATCGCGGGCGTGGATGAACTGCAGCCGGCCCTTGTCCGTTTTGTTGTAAACCCAGCCCTTGAGGGTCACTTGTTCGCCGACGTGGCCGGCGATGTCCTCGATGGTGACGTGCTGTACCAATCTGATGCCTCCCATGCCTCCATCTTTTCGCATGTGTGTTGTAGTCACGGACTGGATTATAGCATATAGCCTGACGAACGACGAATGACCAACGACCAACGGCACTTATCGTTTAGCGGAGGCCGGTAAAGCGTTGGCCGGCGAGTACATCTGGACGACCATATCGACGCAGGAGCAGCGCTTGCGCATGTACCATCAGCCTGCCGCCGATGTGCCCAGACAGTTGGTGGCGGATTGTGAGCACCTCGTTGCTGAGGAGGTGCGGGAACTCAGTCCACTGTACCAGCGGGAGGAAGGCCCGAACCTAGCAGTATGCAATTGTGAAAGTGCCCACGTATTGACGGTTGCTGATGGATAAACTGGACCTGAAAACCGCCCACGATGTGCTGGCGGTTCGCAGCTAGTTTCGTATCACGAAGATGTCTCTGTCAGCATAACGAGCCTTTCTTCCGTCTGCTGTGCCTGTTGCCAAGCCTCATCTGCCCGACGTATGAGCTCGTCGGCGTCCATGCCCGCGCCCGCCTCAACGATGCCGGCGCTGATGCTCGCAATACCCAGGGAGCGTCGGGCCAGTTTCACCTGAATACGACTGGCCACAATCTTGGCGTGGGCTGCGTCTGTCATTGGCAGGATCACAGCCAGTTTCTCCATGGTATCTGTGCGCGTCACGACATCGCTATCTCGCAGATCACTTTGAAGCAAATCAGCTAGTTCCTGCAAGAGTTGCTCGGCTGCCTGCCTGCCGCGCTTCTGTTGGATCTCGTCGAAGTCATCTATACCAATCATCATCAGGGACACATCCGACCCCGTGCTCAATTCCCGCTCCAATTGTTCCTGCAGATAGGAGTAATCCGGTACCACGGCATCCTGGGTCTGCAGGCGACTTCTCGCTGCTCGTAGTACTGCGAGATCGTCCTCTAGTTTCTTAATCGTCCGGCGTAGCCGGGCGCGGTCGGCCACGACTGACATAACAGAGGGGAAAAATGAGGTGTTCGTGAGTTGGCGCGGCAGGTGAACCTGCACGCCTAGCGACCGCGTCGCAGCCATGAGCTCCTGCTCAGTGGGAGGCGGCATGGGTCCCAGGACCAGCACTACTTCCAAATCCGGTTCATGCTCTATCAACGTCTCCAACATTGACAAGTCGCCGGGGATGCCATCGCCGACATCGACAACCAGGATATCGGCCGATACGGCCCTGATAAGGATACTGGCATCTGATAGATCGGCGCCAACCTCAACCTGATAGCCGGTCTTATCAAGGGCATCGCGCGTACGGGCTAGTCCAATCCGATCTGATCCGATGAGAACAATGTTTGTCATGAGAGTACCCCTCCTTCACACCTTGAAGCTTGCTGTCGCAAAGCCGGCTTGATGCATGATGCTTGATCCGTGAATCTTTTGCGCCACGCATTACGCGGCCCGATGCTCAGCTACCCCTGTCTCTGGTTTCACAATACTATTATCGGGCGCGTTTCACCGTGCTTTAGCTTCAGGCCTTAAGATTTGGTCTCAGGCCTCGCGGTCTCCAGCCTCGCAGTCGGCGGGGCAGCAGCCGGCGGGCCAGCGCCCTATCCTCTGGTGTGAAGGCACCTAGCATTACCAAAGCAGCCACGTACACAATGCCGGCCGGTGCCAGAGCCACCAGATTCGGGATCGCACCGAGTACCCACATCGTCCCGCCCAGCAGTGCCGTGGCGATGGCCGGCCGCCAGGCCAGGCTCACCAGCGGCATTGATCCCAGGTGTGTCCGAATCGAGGTGTAGAACGGGATGAACAGCACGACCTCAGACGCGATTGTGATTAGTGCCGCGGCTGGGTACCCGAGGCGAGGGATCAGCAGCAGGTTCATCAGCAGGTTGAAGGCGGTTGCGATGGCAAAGCTGACCGTGATCCAACGCTGCTGATCGAGCGCGATAAGAACGTACTGGGTCACGCCGTTGACAAAGCTCAGGGGCAGGAACCAGATCATCAACTGCAGGGCGATAGCGCCATGGGGCAGGTATTCGGAGCCGCCCAGCACCTGTATCAGCTCGTCAGCAATGAAAACGGTCCCCATAGCGATGGGCAGGGCGAGCATCAGTAACACGCGCAACGACACGGTGTAGGCGCTCATCAGGCCGGCCCGATCGCTCTCCGCGCGCCGGCTCATCAGCGGAAAGATGGCCATGGTGAAGTAGGCCGGAATGATGAGCAACGCGTCGATCCATTTATAAGCTGTGGAGTACCAGCCAACCACGGCCTCGGGCCAGTACTGGTCCAGAATCACGATGTCGATCTTGAAAAATACCGTCTGGAGCAGGTGGTTCAACATCAGTGGCGCTGCAATGCCGACCATGCCCCACACGAAGCGCGGATCGAACTCCAGGTGTGGCCGGAAGAACCGTCTAATAACAAGACGCAGGAATATCAACGCGGTGATGGTGTTGACGATGACCGACACGCCAGCCAACCCCACAAAGCCGTAGCCCAACAGCAGCGCCAACGCCCCCAGGCTCACCTTCAAGAGCGTCGTGACGGTGGTCACGGCGGCAGGCACCTCCATTTGTTCGTACGCCGTAAACAGTGAGCTGAAGGCTGCCGAGATACTGCCGGGAATCAGTCCGATGCTGAACAAGGCAATGGCGATGATCGTCGCTGTGTCCAGAGGCTGGGTGACCTGACGAAACAGCACATACATCGCTGCGAGGGGGAGCGACACAACCCACAGAACCAGACGCAGCAGAGCGGTATTGCTCAGGTAGCGATTGGCCTGGGATCGATCCTTGGCTACTTCACGCGTGAGCAAGAGGTTGAGTCCGAAGTTGGTGAAGATGTCTACGAAGCCGATGACGACGATGGCGAAGTAGTACTTGCCGGCGTCGGTCGGGCCGAGGATGCGCAGCATGAACATGGCGAAAGCGAAATCGACTGCCTTGTTGAGCAGCGATGCTCCCATGGGCACCAGGCTGTTCTTGGCAATCAAGTGTGCAGTTTCCCCCTCGACCGACGGACGATAGAGTTGTGTCCACAGCCAGTAGATGAAGCCCAGGAAGAGAACCACCGCCCCGAGGAAGCTGACGTACATCCCGGCTTTCACCGACATGGGGAAGTATTTGAAGCGCACCGCGCTCTGGCCGGCCGGCACCTCCACCGCACGGAAGTTCTCGAAGGCGCGGACGATCTCAACCTCGCGCTCCTCACCGCTAGCCGGCGTCACGAAAGCGCGCCAACCAGGAAAGTAGGAATCGGTGAGGACAAGGGTCTGAGGTGTTTCGGTTTCGACGGCGATCTCGATTCCGTTGGGGGTGTAGCGGGTGATGCGTGATGCGTGAAACGTGAAACGTGAAGCAGGCGGGAAGTCGCTTGGTGTTTCGGAGGTCAGAAGGGCGCGTGGGAGAGCGTTGGTGTGTTCGTAGACGCGGACATCGCCGTCGCGGAAAACCTGGCGGAAGTCAAGATGGTTGATGTCCTCAGTTGACAGCACGTATTTGACGTTGAGCAGGTCCAGGCGGGGGGAGTCGAGGGTGGCGGGGTCGTTCAGTGGACCGATGCGGTTGTAGAGCAGCAGGTCCTGTGTGCCCAGCGCTGCCATGTAGTCGGTGTATTGCCTGGGGATGATGGAGTCGTAGCCCCGGATGTCGTGGATGCCGTGGCGCATACCGGCATTGGGCCAGAGAACGTGCGCTGGGCCATAACTGGCCACGCGGTACAGACTGTCGTCCTGCTGCAAGAACTGGACGACGGGGGGCGTTTCGTCGCGCAGTGCCGGCTGCACCCTGGGGTAGAAATCGTGCCCCATCGCCCACAGGTCGGCGATGAGCACGATCACGGCCACGACCTGCCAGGCCGGCATGCCGGCCACCCGCCACCCGCGTCGCCACAACACCAGAATGACTCCGGCCCCGAGAAGAAAAATGCCCAACAGCCCCACATTCCAGAACTGATAACTCAGAAACAGACTCGGCTCACCGAACGCCTCGACCGCCCGGGCCGACGTCTGCATGATTCGATCCGCCAGCCGCATGGCCGCGCCAGGACGGACGTAGCCCAGCGCCAGCCCGCCAAGCACGGCGCCGCCGGCCCCCACCATCCCCCACCCGAGCCATCCAGCCAACGAGCCATCGTTTACCGCCGGCGCTCGCACGCCTGAGCCGCCATTCCCCCTCTGACCCGCCTGCCCCTTCTGGCTCGTCTGGCTCCTCTGTCCCCTCTGTCTCTTTACTAACCAGTCCGCACCCAGGCCAGCCAGAACTGCTACTGCCACGCTGTACGGAAACACCCAGCGAAAAGGTGTGTGTACCTGGCTCAGCCCCGGCAAACCGTAGTAGAGCAGGGCATAGGCCGGCGTGCCGAAGGCGAACAGGAGTGAAAGGACAGCCAGCACGACGAAAAACCATACATGCCGGCTACGCCGGAGGATCACAGCCAGGCTGGCCAGCAGCAGCGGAAGGATGCCCACGTAGGCGGTGCCCTCGACATAGTTCTTGATTCCCCACTCTGTGGAGCCTGGCAGCTCGACCCACTGGCGCGAAAAAAGGTCAAATACTCGATGGTGGGCCGGATTGCCGAAGAAATCGGGGATCAGAAAAGCGATGATTTGCCGGCTCGGATACGCCCAGCCGAGCACCTGCTGGAACCCGGCCGCCCCCTGCCGAAAGTTGAGTGTGACCAGTTCGTACAGCGGAATGAGCTGGACGCCGGCCAGGGCCACGCCAACCACGGCCAGGCCTGCCAACCACATCGCTGATGTCAATACGACGCGCAGACCCCGTCTGCGCCACAACTCCGTCAGCCGCCATGAAGCGTAGAAGGCCGCCACCAGCAAAATGTAGTAGCTGATCTCAACATGGCCAGCCAGGAACTGTAAGCCGACGATGACCCCGACGGCCAACAGCGCCAATAGCCGGCGTCCTCGTGGCAGCCAATCGGTTGATGGGTCATCTTCCTGTGCGCGAATCAGCACCTCAATCGCCGCCAACAGCAACGGCAACCAGCTCATAGCCGCGATGATCATCGGAAAGACCACGTTGACCAGCATCAGTCCGCTCAGCATGTAAGCCAGGCCGGCAAACACGGCGCCGAAGCGGCCGGCGCCCAGCACCCGGACGTAGGTGTACATGAACAGGCCGGCCAACCACAACTGCACAACAGTGAACACGCCGAAGGCGCGCCACAGCGGCAGAATGTAGTAGATGATGCTCAGCGGGTAGAGGGCGGAATGCTGGCCAGCGGCGAGGAAAGGGACACCGGCAAAGATGTACGGATTCCACAGTGGCAGTTGCCGCGCGCGGATGCTGTCACGGATGAACTGCTTCCAGACGTAGTTCTCCAGAATGAGGTCCGCCACCAGGCCATTGTGCGGGTGATCGATGTCCAGCTCAGCCGCGCGCCCGGCCCAAACCGGATCCGTAGCGAAGGGGATATCGAATGGAACCAGCGTTCGGCCACCAAAGACCACTGGCCAGAAGAAAACAATCAGGAGGAGCAGAAATGCAAGGGCAACTTCCCACCCCCGCCATTTGCGGTTGTGCCCTTTTGAGCGGAAATCCGAAATCCGAAATCCGAAATCCGAAATCATTAGTGGCGGAAGCGGATCTGCCACACGCGCCAGACGGCTTCAAGCACAATGCCCAGATCCATCTTGGAGCTTCCGATCACGCGGTCCTCAAAAAAGATCGGGATCTCACATACGCGACAGCCGGCCCGCTGACAGACGTATGCCATCTCAATCTGAAAAGCGTAGCCTTCAGACCCAATACGATTAAGGTCGACGTTTTCCAGAGCCCCGCGCCGAAATACCTTGAAACCGGCGGTCGTATCGCGAACTTGCAGCCCGGTGACGCCCCGCGCGTAGAGATTGCCGATCCAACTGAGGAAGCGACGCCACAGCCCCCATCCGTCGTCAACGGATCCGCCGGGCACGTAGCGGGAACCGACGACGACGTCGTACTCCTGGGCTTGCTCTAGCATCTTTGGGATGTAGGTTGGAGAGTGGGAGAAATCAGCATCCATTTCGACGATGTAGCTTGCACCGTTCTGCAGGGCCTGGATGAACCCCTGCCGGTAAGCGCTACCCAGGCCCTCTTTCCCAGGACGATGAATAACGTAAATCTGTTGCGGGTAGCAGGCCGCCAGCCGATCGGCGACGTCGCCCGTGCCATCAGGTGAGTTGTCATCGACAATGATGATTTCCAGGTTGTCGACATCCAGCGCCAGCAGCTCCGCCACCATGCCAGGCAGATTGTCGGCCTCGTTATAGGTCGGCATCACCACCGTGACTTTCCCACGCACGGAGGTGCCTGGATGGGTGGCCGGCGAGGTTGATTCTTGCAAAGTGGGTTCTTCGGTCAAAGCCACAACCGGAACATTAATATGCACCCCATCCGCTTTGTTCGACCATGGCGAAGATGTCAGTGTCGCTGATGATGCCAACAATCTCACCATCGGCCTCTACGGGCAGCCGGCGGATGTTGTTCTCAACCAACATCACCGAGCACTCATGCAGCTCGGTATCGGGGGAGACGGTAATCAGCGGCGTGCTAATAATATCCCGCACTTCCAGTCTGTCGGGGTTCTTGTCCTCGGCGACCACCTTGTTCAGCACGTCTCGCTGTGTCATGATGCCGCACCCCTCGTCGCCCAGGTTCACCAACACGCTGGAGATGCCTCGATCGCGCATGACGTGGAGCGCATCGGTGACGGTCATTGTGGGCGGGACTGTGACTACGGGAGTGGTCATCACGTCCGAGGCCAGTCGCGGTCGGCCGGCTGAGGTCTCATCCGTCGTCATGACGACTGCGCAGGATGTGGCGAACTGAGCTGGCACCTGGCGCAGGCGCTCAGGACGCGCAACGCTCCGGCGGAGGTCGGCGATGGTGTCGGTGATGGATACACGGGCGTTGAAGATGGCAGTGCCGGCCACCAGGACGTCGGCGCCAGCCGTCACGGCCATGGGGGCTGTCCTGGGACTAATGCCACCGTCGATCTCGATTTCTACGGAAAGCCGCTTCATCTCCAGGAGTCGCCGGAGTTCCCGTACTTTGGCCAGCGTGCCTTCAATAAAGGACTGTCCTCCGAATCCAGGGTTGACAGACATGACCAGGGCAAGATCAACATAGTCGAGGATTGGATCGATCACGTTGATGGGCGTGGCAGGGTTCAGGGCGACGCCGGCCATTGCACCGGCATCTCGGATTTGACTGACCGTGCGGTGGAGGTGCGGGCAGGTTTCGACGTGGACGGTCACAATGTCCGCGCCGGCTTCGATGAACGCGCCGATCAGAGTCTCCGGTGACTCGATCATCAGATGGACGTCCAGCGGTAGCCCGGTGACGCCAGCGACAGCTCGCACGACGGGAACGCCGATAGTCAGGTTAGGAACGAAATGCCCGTCCATGACGTCAACATGGATGTAGTCGGCGCCGGCCTCGTCGGCCTCCTGTACCTGAGCCCCGAGACACGTGAAATCTGCGGCCAAAATCGACGGTGCAATCTTGATCATGGCTCTTCCCCTTTCCGTGATGCGTGATGCGTAAAACCTAACGCAGCCTTTGGCCGCAACCAAACTGCGTAAAACGTGAAACGTAAAACGTGAGGATTTCCGGCGTGAGTTCATCACGTTTCACGTTTTACGTTTCACGCTAACCCCCTCCGGCGTCCCCACCACCACTACGTCAGCCATGTCCAGGAACAGGCCGTTATCGACGATGCCGGGCTGGGCGTTGAGGGTCGTCGCCAGGGTGTATGGATCGTCGATGCCGGCGAACTCACAGTCGATAATGTAGTGTCCGCCATCGGTGAGGTAAGGCTCACCGTCGGCGGTGTGACGCAATGTTGGTTGGGCTCCTAGAGCTTCCAGGTACGTCATTTGAAGTCGCCAGCCGAAGGGAACGACCTCGACGGGCAGTGGTGAGCGGGTGCCAAGTCGATCCACCAATTTGCTCTCGTCGACGGTGATGATCAACTGACGTGACGCGACAGCAACGATTTTCTCCCAGAGGAGGGCCCCTCCCAGGCCCTTGATCAGATTCAGGTCGGGGTCGACCTCGTCGGCCCCGTCAATGGTTAGATCCAACCGAGAGTGATCCTCCAGAGTTGTCAGCGGGATCCCGAACTCACGCGCCTGTCGCGCGGCAGCCTTGGATGTTGGGACGCCGACGATGTCTCGGAGCTCTCCTTGGCTGATGCGCTCACCCAACCAGCGTAGCACGTAGAAAACAGTAGACCCTGTACCCAGACCAAGGATCATCCCGCTCTCGACGAACTCTGCAACACGTTCGGCGGCGTTTCGCTTCAGAATCTCTTCCGTCACGGTTACCCGCGTTATACCACTGTCGGCTATTCGGTCTCCAGCGCTCGCAAGATGGTGACCAGGTCGTCGACAAGGCGTCGAAAGACTTGATGAGTGAGCGTGATTGGCACCCTCACGCGGCGCGTCTGTCCATTTTGCTGGCGATAGCGAGCCATGTGTATGCGCGGGGAGCCCTCTTGGCGAGTCAACATGGCTTCGTAATATTCGACAGTCTTATCCTCGATCAGCGGCGGTGCACTGCGCATCTGCACTTGCTCGCGCTCGAGATCGCGTTCGATCAATGCCAGCGGCTCCCACAGATAGGTGACCCGCCGGCTGATAGTCTGCGCCAGCGCTTCAAGCGACGCTTCGCGACCATCACCCCATACCGTCAATCCGTGCAGGGCCACACCAAGGCTGTCATAGGCGATCACCTCAGCTTCAACCCCGATATGCCCCTCACGAAGGGCTACCGTGAACGGCTGCTCCTGTGTTGGCGTGTTGCCCTCCACGTCGATGAAATATCGCATCCGTTCCAATATCTTGAATCCGACACTCATGGTACTATCTCCTTCCCTATTTGAGCACGGGAGCATCGGAGCAAGGTATTCACCCCTGCACCCTAGCTCAGCTTCCGGGCTCGATGATCCCGGCCATCAAAGGTCAACCGTTGCGGTGAGTCGTCGATGACAGTGTCGATGTGAACTGGACGATCCCAAATTTTATAGATGTTTTCCAGCGTGTCTCTAGCATAGTCTAACTTTAGATCGATGCCTTCATGTTGGTGCGAGAGTAGCAACTCCCCTCGGTTGCTGTAGTTGGCATCCCGCACCCAGATAATGGGCTGACCGCTGTTCGTCAAGCTGAAGAGCAGTTTCTTCTTGACCTCCTCAAACTCTCGACTCTCGATCTCGAATTGCCCTCGGCGTTGGTTGTAGCTGTAGGTGAACAACAGATGTCGGCGGGCGAATTCCTCCGTGAGAAACGTGTCGATGAAGCCAACGTCGTTGTAGATCCGCCGGACTTCGAAGATTTTCTGGCGCCCCAGGCCCAGTTTTTGATCCCAGTTAGCTTTCGCCTGCAAATCGTCGCATTGTTCGTAGTCCGGGCCAAAGCGGCCCTTGTCCCACCGTTCCTCGATGTCACGGAACAGTTCCATGCCGAGCTTGTATGGGTTAAGCCGGCCCGGGTGCATTGCCACCGTACCGGAGTGGTGATCGGCGTAATCAACCACCTCTGCCTCAGTCATCACACCAGATTGTGTCATGATGACGCTATGCCAAAACGCGGCCCAGCCTTCATTCAGCACCTTGGTTTGTCGCTGGGGCAAGAAGTAGTAGACCTCTTCGCGGATGATGGCCAGCACATCCTGCTGCCAGGTGTCCAGCGGGGCATGCTCCAACAGAAAGAGAATCACATCCCGTTCGGGGTCAGCCGGGAAGCGCTTCTTGCGGCCTTCCTGCTCGGCCTGGACGCGCCTGGCCTGCTCCGTCAGGATTTCTGGTGGGTTGATGAACGCGTCCATGTAGTCCTTCGCCGGCAACTGGCCTGGGCGCCGTTCGCGTACAACCAAATCCTCTTCCTGTTGCCGTTCGAGGCGAGGCCGGCGGCGGATTCCGGGCAGATGCGGGTCAATTAGATTCTCGATGGACAGACAAACGTCGATGAAGTTTTCGACCTCATCTTCACCATATTTGTCCATGTACCGGCGGATCCGCGCGGCGTGGTTGGCCATCTCGTCCATCATCTTGCGGTTCGTGTGACCGAACCATAGGTTGTTCTTAAAGAAGTCCGAGTGGGCGTAAACATGCGCCATCACCAGCTTCTGGTCCACGGCCTCGTTGGAGACGAGCAGATAGGCGTAGCACGGGTCGTTGTTTGTCACCATTTCGTAGATCCGGTGCAACCCGTAGGCATAGCTCTTCCTGAGTCGCTCGTACTCCATCCCGAAGGACCAGTGCGGGTAGCGGTTCGGGAAGCCGCCATAGGCTGCGACCTGGTTCATCTGATCGAAGTCAAGCATTTCATAGATGACTTCGAAGAAGTCCAGGCCATAGTTGATGGCTACCTCTCGAATTTCGTCCCGCACCTTGGCCAGCGAGGCCGGCAATTCCGTGGTCATATTTACATACCCTTGTCGATACTCATAACTATAGACATCAGTAATTGGAACCAGTGATCAGTGAACAGTCAACTGATTACTGTTCACTGATCACTGTTCACTGATCACTGATCACTTGCCCTTGCCGAGAAATGTCTGGATTGCTTCGTAAATTCCGTCTCGATCCGGGATCTCTGCCAGGACAAGCTTGTCTTCGTTCGGGAAGGACTCTTGCAGATCGACGATGAACTCACCACTACCGTAGTAGCTTCGCACCTGGCCGTAACAGAACATATTTGACTTCGGTAGCAGGTGCTCCTCCAGGATCTCCATGCACTTACGGGTGTCATCACCGCCCCAGTTGTCGCCGTCGGAGAAGTGGAACGGGTAAGTGTTCCACTCTTCCGGGTCATAGTCTTCATCGATCATCTTGTTACAGAGCGTGTAGGCTGAGGAAATGAGTGTGCCACCGCTTTCACGCAGATGGTAGAACGTGTGCTCGTCGACTTCCCTGGCGACCGCGTCGTGGACGATGTAGCGAGTGTCGATGTTTTCGTATTGGTACTTCAGCCAGGTATCGATCCAGAAAGCCGTCAGCCGGACCATCTCTTTTTGCTCGTCGCCCATGGAACCGCTCACGTCCATCATGTAGATGATGACGGCGTTGCTCTCCGGCTGATATTTGACTTTCCACGAGCGGTAGCGCTTATCGTCCCGGATCGGCACTATCAACGGGTTGGCCGGGTCGTAGGTCCTTGAGGCCATCTGTCGTTTCAGGGCTTCTTTGTAGGTTCGCTTGAAGTGGCGCAAGCTTTCAGGACCGACCCGGCGGATCCCGGTGTACTTGTCTTTCTCCGAGATGATGTTTTTCTTGCCACGCGGTTCGATGTTCGGCAGCTCCAGCTCCTCGGCCAGTAGTTCGGCCAACTCCTCGAAGGTCAGCTCGACCTCAAGGATATGCCGGCCGGGCTGATCGCCGGCCCCCCCCGCACCCGCTTCGCCCTCAGCCGGCCCCAGGGGGGTGCCAGGCTCACCTTCGCCTTGCCCCACCCCCCCAGTCTGTTTGTGGCCAAACTTGAAGTGCGGAATCTCGATTTGTGGGACCGGGATACTCACCAGGTCTTTGCCACGCCGGCCAATCATCTCGCCCCGCGACATGTATTTGCGCAGATTCTTCTTGATGTGGCCGCGGACGACCTTCTTGAACCGTCGGTTGTCTCGCTCGATCTTGGCTACCATGATATGCTAGTTCCGCATGTCGCGAACATCGCCACGGGCGAAGATACTGGCTACGTAGTTCAGCACGTCGGTCGCACAGACCTGGCAGTAGCCGTACTTCTCAATCATGCGACTCTTCACGACGTCGATCTTCTCCTGGGTCTGCTGATCCACCACGCTGGTCACCAGGCTGCTCAGCTTGATGCTGTCCTTCTGATCCTCGAACAGCTTAAGCTCCAGCGCCTTTTGGAGGCGTGCGTTGGAGTCGTAGCGGAACTGCTTGCCGTCCAACGCCATCGCCGCGATGTAGTTCATGATCTCGCGACGGAAATCGTCCTTCCGACTCTCAGGAATGTCGATCTTCTCCTCAACGGATCGCATAAGGCGCTCGTCCGGCTCTTCGTCCTGACCCGTGAACTTGTTGCGGACTTTCTCGCGCTGGGTGTAAGCGCGGACGTTGTCGATGTAGTTCGCCGCCAGGCGTTGGATGGCTTCTTCGTCTGCAGTGATGGCCCGCTGCACCTCGCTCTTCACGATGTCTTCGTACTCTTCCTTGACCACCGCCAGCAGCTCCCTGTAGCGTTGGCGTTGCTCATCGCTGTTGATGAGGGAGTGGTGCCTCAGGCCGGCCTCCAGCTCGCTCAGCACCATGAACGGGTTGACGCAGCCGTCGAGATAGCGCGGATCGACAGCCTCGTCGCGCCGCAGGCTGCTGGAGTTGACCAGGGCGTTGGAGATCTTGTCCTGGATGTAGCGCGGCGAGATGCCCTCCATGCCCTCACGCTGTGCCTGGGCTTTCAACTCCTTGACCGAATCCTCGGTAAAGCCGCGCAGGGTCTTCCCGTCGTACAGCTTCATCTTCTGTAGCAGGGTGAGGCCGGCGTGCTTGGGCTCCTCCAGCCGGGTCAGCACGGTCCACATCGCCGCCAGCTCGATGACGTGGGGCGCAATGTGCTTACCAACAATTTGGTCCTGGTTGAAGTCCTTTTGGTAAATCTTGATCTCGTCACTGAGCCGCGTGATGTATGGGATGTCGATCTTGACTGTTCGATCGCGCAGCGCTTCCATGTACTCATTGTTCTGGAGCTTGCGATATTCCGGCTCGTTGGTGTGACCAAGAATGACCTCGTCGATGTCCGTCTGGGCGAACTTCTTGGGCTTGATTTTGTGCTCCTGTGATGCCGTCAGCAGGTCGTACAGGAAAGCCACATCCAGCTTGAGCACCTCGATGAACTCCACCAGCCCCCGGTTGGCGATGTTGAACTCTCCATCGAAATTGAAGGCCCGGGGATCGGAATCTGAGCCATACTCGGCAATCTTCCGGTAGTTGATGTCGCCGGTGAGTTCTGTCGAGTCCTGATTCTTCTCATCTTTGGGCTGGAACGTGCCGATGCCGCGACGATCCTTCTCGGACAGGATCAGCCGCTTTACCCGGACGTGGGCGACAACTTCCGTCCAATCGCCATCGTATCGCTCCAGGAGGTGCTTGAAGACGAACCGGCAGGCCGGGCAGAGGTCGCCCTCGATGTAGATGTGCTCACTCTCTGGCAGACCTTGATTGAGTGTCGCCTGGACATCTTCGCGGAAGCGGCGTGGAATCAAGTGGAGGGGTTCCTCGTGCATCGGGCAGTCAAAGCGATCGTCCTCGGTGTCCCACCCGAAGGTGTACAATGCGCCTTCTGGCGTCCGAGAGTATTGTTCCAGCCCCTTCTTAAGAAGGCGGACAATAGTGCTCTTGGAGCTGCCGACAGGCCCGTGCAGGAGCAGCACACGCCGCTCCGTGCCGTAGCGGTGAGCGGCCGAGTGGAAGGCGTCCACCAGTTCCATCAGGTGTCGGTCGAGTCCGTAGATGGCATCCTTGCCATTTTCGATGGGATCATCGAAGAACTTGTAACGGATAACGGTTTCCTTGTTCTCGGTGTATTCCTCAGTTCCGTAGGACAGGATCATGTCGTACAGCCGTTGGAACGCCGAGCGAGTGACCTTGGGATTGGCAGCGACGATGTCCAGATACTCTTCGAAAGCGCCTTCCCAGTGCTGATCTTTGAACTGTCGTGTGTCCTGCAACTGGCTGATCAGCTCGATCACTGACTTGCCGCTGCGTCGTCCGTTGGTCTGAGTTTGCATCTGTTCTAAAATTGACATATCTACATACCTCCGTATTTCGGTCTTACGTGGGCAATCCGTAAACCGCAAGTTGCTTTGCGTGACCTGTGGGTACAAAAAACCCCATCTGGGCCACGGGGGGTTGTGGGACGATGGGGCCAGCAGGTCGCCAAGCGCATATGTTGCCAAGAGGCTTTGTTGTAGTCTAGAACGTGGCAGGGTATGACAATGTTCCGAACAAGCAAAAACCGACCCAGGGATACGACCGTAGGTCGGTTGTTAAGGTTCGATTATGTTACGAGTGTGGTCGTCTAACCTACCACCCGATATCCTCCCGAAGTGCTCCTCATGAGCCTCTTGTCTGAGGCGGGCTCTCTTGGCCTGAGGGGGTGCTGACATCCCAGTCAGTACAATGTCCGGCGGTCTTTCGGATGCTGGCTATTATACCAGACATTGGCAAGTGCGTCAAGTGTAGCGCAAAAGAACCGATTCCTGCGGCCTCCCAGCACAAGGACTAGTGATATACGGTCCTCAGATTCCGACATATTGTGTGACTAATCGACCTCGACTTTCCCTTAACTAAATGGATGTGGCTAATGAAAGAACTCTTACGAATCACGTTGTTTGGGCTGCCGAGCTCGTCACATCGCACGCGCCTGTCTTCGCGTGCTATTTGATGCATTATACGGCATTTTTACAGCATTGTTATGGCGGCTGCGTGAATTATGTGTGAACGTTATAGCCAGTGAGCAAGACACGGCCCGCTTTATCAGTCCTGATATTCTCCGTGTCGTTCGTTGCACAGCGTCAATCTTAACGCAGCCTTTGGCCGCAACCAAACTGCGTAAAACGTGAAACGTAAAA